>CAYZVO010000164.1:0-21309 GCA_964481655.1 uncultured Enterobacterales bacterium
CCACGGCCTCGAGCTGTCCTCCCTGCTCATCGATCCCCTCACCTTCACCGTCTGCACCGGGCAGGAAGACGACCGCAAGCTGGCCCTGTGGACCCTCGAGGGCATCCGCCTGATCCGGGAGCGCTTCCCCGAGATCGGCATCGTCCTGGGCGTGTCGAACGTCTCCTTCGGCCTGACCCACAAGCTGCGCCCGGTCCTGGCCTCGGTGTTCCTGCACCACGCCCGCGAGGCCGGCCTGACGGCCGCCATCGTCCACGCCCGCGGGGTCCTGCCGCTGTTCTCCATCCCCGATGAGCTGCGGCAGGTGGCCGAGGATCTCATCTTCGACCGCCGGCGCGAGGGCTACGACCCGCTGCAGCGCTACCTGGAGCTCGGAGCCGAGCTCACCGGGGACACCGGGCTGGGCGCCGACGAGCCCGAAGCCATCGACGAGACCGTGCTGCAGCGCATCGAGCGCCGGGTGGTCCGGGGCCTCCGCGACGGCCTCGAGGACGACCTGGCCGAGGCCATGCAGGAGCTGCCCCCCCTCCAGATCACCAACGACGTGTTGCTGGCGGGGATGCGCACGGTGGGCGACCACTTCGCCGCCGGCCGCACCCAGCTGCCCTTCGTCCTGCAGAGCGCCGAGGTGGTCAAGGCCGCCGTGGCCTGGCTCGAGCCCCACATGGAGTCCCGCGCCGGCACGAACCGGGGCAAGATGGTCCTGGCCACGGTCCGGGGCGACGTGCACGACATCGGCAAGAACCTGGTGGAGATCCTGCTGAGCAACAACGGCTTCGAGGTCATCGACCTGGGCATCCGCCAGCCGGTCGCCAACATCCTCGAGGCCATCCGGGAACACCAGCCCGACGCCGTGGGCCTGAGCGGCCTGCTGGTCCGCTCCACCGCGGTCATGCACGACGATCTGCTCGAGCTGCGGCGCCAGGGCATCGACACCCCGGTGATCCTCGGCGGCGCGGCCCTGAACAAGCGCTTCGTGCGCGAGGACTGCACCACCGCCTACGGGCAGCCCGTGGGCTACGGCGGCAACGCCTTCGACGGCCTGGCCTTCATGGAGGAGCTCGAGCAGGCGCGGGCCGCCGGACTCCCCTCCCGCTGGGCCCAGCCGCTGGAGGCGCCGCCCCCCGCCCCCGCGGCCAAGAACCCGAACACCGACGCCCCCCTGGCCGAGGACCAGCTCGACGAGCCGGCCCCCACCGAGTGGTCACCCCACGCGGTGATCCCCCTGCCCTTCCACGGCGCCCGGGTGCTGGACGCCCCCGACATCGACGGCCTGCTCGAGCTGGTGGACACCACCACCCTGTTCCGCTCCCGCTGGGGCTTCCGGGCCAACCGCCGGGATACCGAGGCCTGGCAGCAGGAGGTCGAGGGCACCCTGATGCCCCTGTACCGGGAGCTGGTGGACCGGGTGCGGGAGCACGGCTGGCTGGCGCCGGCCGGCGTCTACGGCTTCTACCCCTGCCACGGCGGCGACGGGCAGCTGATCCTCGGCGCCCCTGGTGGCGAGTCGGTGACCCTCACCGCGCCCCGGGGCAAGGAGATCGCCGGTCTCAGCGGCTGGTTCCCGCCCGCTGGCGAGGCCCCGGACACCGCAGGCCTCATGGCCGTGTCGGTGGGCGACGCCATGGTGTCCGCCGTCCGGGAGCACTACCGCGAGGGCAAATACAGGGACTACCTGTTGCTGCACGGCCTGGCCACGGAGCTGGCCGAGGCCCTGGCGGCCTGGACCCACCGGCAGATCCGGGCCGAGCTCGGCATCGGCGGGGACGACCACCCGGACCCCGCGAAGCTGCTGCGTGGCCACTACCGCGGCCGGCGCTACGCCTTCGGCTACCCCGCGCTGCCGCTGTTGTCGGACCAGGAGCCCGTGCTGCGCCTGCTGGGCGCCGAGCGCATCGGCGTGAGCTTGACGGAGACCTTCCAGCTGAAGCCGACGCTGACCACCACGGCGGTGGTCCTGCACCACCCCAAGGCGCGCTACTTCCGTGTCTGAGCGCCCGACGAGCTAGCGGGCGAAGGCGGCCTTGACCTCTTCGCGCAGCTGCTTCTCGCTGATGGCCGTGGCACCGGGGACGAGCTCCCAGGACCAGCGCTGGTTGCCCAGGGCGCGGTGCTTGGCGTAGGCGGCGTCGTAGCCCAGGCGGCGCAACAGGGAAGCCTTGACGCGCACGTCCTGCTTGGCCGCGTCGGCGCGGTGCTCGGCGTTGCGCTCGAGGATGTCCTGGGGCAGCTCCACGTTCATCCAGTCGAAGTCCATGTCGCGATCCTCACCCGAAGTGGTTGCTCGAACACGAAGACCATGGCCCGCCGGCCCCGCCTTGTCAATCCGGGGTTAGAGCGTCCGACCCATCACGCCCACCGGAGCAGCGGTGAAGAAGACGTCCAAGCGGTTCGTGCTCGGCCTGGCCCTGGGAGCGATGCTCCTGGGCTGGTTCCTGTACACCACCGAGTGGCCGGCCTTCGTCGAGGCCCTGGCGGCCGTGAAGTTGGGCTGGGTCGCCCTCTCCGCGCTGATCCTGCTCGGGGAGTTCGTGCTCCGTGCGGTGCGCTGGCGCATCCTGCTCGTGCCCGTGGCCCCGCAGGCCACCCTCGGCGCGCTGCTGTCGGCCACCTTCATCGGCGGGGCCGTGAACACCCTGCTGCCCGCGCGCGCGGGGGACCTGGCCCGCCCCCTGGTGGCCCACCGCCGCACGGGCGTGCCCCTGGCGCCCATCATCACCACCAACATCGTGGAGCGGATCTTCGATCTGGTGGGGCTGCTCTTCATCCTGCTGCTGGCCCTGGCGCTGCTGCCCCGGGTCGAGGGTCCCGAGGGCGTGCTGGTCGAAAACCTGCGGCGCTACGGGCTGCTCATGGGCGCCGCCGGGATGGCCGGGATGCTCACGCTGTTCTTCCTCGCCCGCAACAAGGCCTGGTTCGAGCCGCGGATGATCCGGCTCACCGGCCACCTGCCCGGGCGGGTGGGCGAGCGCATCGGGGCCATCCTCGGGGGGCTGATGGACGGGCTGGCGGCGATGGCCCGCCCCCGCGACGTGGCCGCCGCCATCGCGGTCTCCCTGGTGCTGTGGTTCAACGGCGCCCTGTCCATCTACGTGCTCTTCCAGGCCTTCGACATCCCCCTGCCCTTCGGAGCGGCGGCCTTCACCGCCGTCGCCCTGGCCCTGACCGTGGTGCTGCCCCAGGCGCCAGGCTTCGTGGGGGTGTTCCACATGGCCATCGAGAAGACCATGGTGCTCTGGGGCCTGGCGGTGACGCCGGCCAAGGGCTTCGCCGTGGTGCTGTGGGGTGTGAGCTTCCTGCCGGTGACCCTGCTGGGGCTGCTGGCCCTGTGGCGCGAGGGCTTGACCCTGGGCTCTTTGCTCGTGCGTGACAAGGCTCACATTGCGGGTGACGCCCCGCCGTGCGACAATCCATAGCAAGTCACGCCATTGGGCGAAGTGCATCTTCGTCCTCGCCTCGGAGGGCTCCATGACGAAGCTCCTGATCCCCGCCTTGTTCCTGGTCGGCTGCGCTGTCCCCAGCGTCGATCTGCCCTTCGACAGCGACCGCGACGGCCTGTTGGACGACGAGGAGCTCGACTTCGGCACCGACCCGGACGTGCCGGACAGCGACAGCGACGGCTGGCTCGACGGCGACGAGCTGTCGATGTTCACGGATCCCCTCGACGCCACCGACCACCCCTACACCGGCGGCTGGCCCATCGGTGAGTGCCGCCACTCCCTGGCCGGCACCGGCTGGAACGAAGGCTTCATCGTCAACAACACCGCGAACGCGGACCAGTTCGGCGACACGGTCAAGATCCACGACTTCTGCGACGTACCCTATCTGCTCACCTACTACGCAGAGACGTGAGGCCTCTGCGGCGACGCGCAGGGTGCGCTCAACTACTTCTCCCAGTACGGCGACCAGGGCCTCTTCGTGGTCATCGCGGCCAACGCCTCGGACATCGGATCGCTGGGTGACTCCGTCGACAACGTGGTGCCCTTCCTGGACGACCCGGACTGGAACCTCTACTACTCGTGGTCCTCGGAGATCATGCTGGTCGATCGCGGTGGCGAGATCGTCGCCACCGGCACCTACGCCAGCGACATCAGCGCCGAGGCCATCGAGTCCGTCCTGGACTAGCAGCCCGTACGCAGGTCTTACCGTGCCTTGACCACCAGGGCGGGGTCGCTGCGCCGCGAACACGCTAGGCTGATTCGGGTGGTTTCGCGCCGAAGCCGCCAGCACGAAATCGATCCCTGACCTCCACCCGTGGGAGTCTCCGTGTCGCGCATCGTTCGACTGCTCGCCTGCCTCATCGCCGTCTTCGTCGCCGTCCCCAGCCTCCGGGCCGAGACCCTGGTCGTGCCCTCCGGGCCCGCCCTGGGCGATGGGCGCACCAACACCACAGTGCAGCTCTACCTCCCCGACTGGGTCGAGGGCGAGCGCTTCAAGCTCAAGCCCGACGAAGGCCGGGCCGGACAGATCACGGTGGGCACCGACGGCCTCATCAGCTTCCTCTACACCCCCCCTCGGGTCACCAAGCCCAAGGCGGTGGGCTTCACGCTGATCCGCAAGGGCGGCAGCGCGGGTGAGGATCGTTTCGAGCTGCCCCTGGTGCCCCCCTACACGGGCGACCTGCAGCTCAGCTTCGATCCCCCCCAGCTGCTGGCTGGTGGCGACACCGCCCTGGTGCGGGTCACCCCCTCCGGTGACACCCCCCAGGCCGGCGACGCGCGCCGCTTCCTGCTCACCGCCTCGGCCGGCGAGCTGGCCGCCGCCATGCCCGCCGGAGACGGCAGCTGGGTGGCCCGGTACACACCGCCGGCCACGGTCGATGGCCCCCGCACCGTGATCGTCACCGCCGCCGACGCCGCCGCACCGGACCTCATCTTCGGCTGGGCCTCCCTGCCCATCCGGGTCAAGCAGAGCGTGTCGGTCAGCGTGCCCCCGGACGCCAACACCATCCTCACCGTGGGTGACAAGCAGTACGGCCCCCTGCAGGCCTCCCCCGCGGGCACCGTGGCCTTCGACGTCGAGCTCGACCCCCGCCAGCCCACCGGCTCGGTCCAGGCGGTGAGCTCCACCGGCGAGAGCTCCAACCTGCAGATCGACCTGCCGCAGCCCGAGTACGGCCGCATCGGCTTCTTGCCCTTCCCGGCGGGCATCCCCGCCGACCCCGTGAACGCCGAGCTGCCGGTGCGCGTGGTCGCCACCGACCTGCTGGGCCAGCCCCTGCGGGCCAGCATCCCCAAGCTCCACGCCTCGGTGGGCCAGCTGGACACCGTGGAGACCTCCTCGGTCCCCGGTGTCTACGTCGCGAAGTTCACCCCGCCCTCCGAGCCCGGTGAGGTCACCTTCACCGCCGAGCTGGACGGCGCCACGGTCACCACCAAGGTGGCCCTGCTGCCGCCCATGACCCGCCTCCGCCTCAGCGCCGAGCCCGCCGAGCTGCCCGAGGGCACCCGGGACTTCACCATCACCGCCCGGGTCCAGGACTCCGGCGGCGCCAGTGTCTCCGGCCGCATGCCCGACTTCGAGGTCGAGGGCGCCACCGTCCGCTACAAGATGAAGGACAACAACGACGGCACCTACACCGGCACCTGGCGCCTGAAGAGCGGTGTCGAGGCCGTCTCCGTGTTGGGCGTGCCGCCCCTGGAGGCCTCGGGGCTGCCCCCCTACCGCCTGCTGGTGTGGCCCCGCCAGGCCGCGATCCCCGCCGGTGGCGGCGGCAGCCTGCCGGTCACCATCGCGGCGCTCGACCGCTACGGCCTGCCGGTGCCCAACGTCGACATCAAGCTCGCCGTCCCCGTGGGCGATGCCGCGCTGCCCGCCAACACCAAGACCAACGAGCAGGGCCTGATCATGGCCGACATGGCCGCCGGCGAGACCCCGGGCCTGGTGACCCTGCGGGCCGAGGCCGCCGGCCTGGTGGCCGAGACCCCCATCTTCCAGGTGGCCGAGGGCCAGCTGGCGCCCCCGGTCCAGCCCGGTGGCGACACCGACCAGCTCGGCGCCCTCGCCCTGTGGCGCTCGGCGGTCTCCACCCTGGTGGTGGCCAAGGAAGGCGCCGCGCCCCAGGCCGGCCCCCCGGCCATGGTCCAGCTCGTGACCGTGCCCCCGTTCACCACCCCCGGCGCCGCCATCCTGGTCACCGTGCGGGTCAACGACGCTTCGGGCATGGCCATGCCCGGCCTGGACATCGAGCTGAACTCCAGCCTGGGCACCATCGGCGCCATCACCGACAACGGCGACGGCTCCTACAACGTCCCGGTGCAGCTGCCTCCTGGCCAGGACGGCCCCCTCACCCTCACCGCGACCGCCGGCGAGATCACCAGCCCGCTGCTGCTCCCCACCCTGGCCCAGGCCGGCGCGGTGGCGGTGGCTCCCACGGGTGGAGCCCAGGCCGGCGGCCAGGCCGCGACCGGCGGCACCAGGCCGGTGCGGCAGACCTCCGCGGCGCCCGGCGCCCTGGGCGGTCCGGCCAAGGCCAGGCTGTACGGTGGCCTGTCCCTGTTGGCCCACGACTACGCCATGGAAGGCACAGGCGAGGGCACGACCCCCGCCGAGGCCGCCTATGTCAACGGCAACTTCCTCAAGGGGCAGTTCGGCGGCGCGCCGTCGGTGCTCGGCGGTGGCTGGGTCAAGCTCGGGCAGCTCCCGGTGATGCTCGAGCTCGAGGCCTCGGCCTGGCTCGAGACCATCGAGGTGGCTGGCGACGAGTACGACAACCCCGGCTACCAGGCCCGCTTCGGGGCCCGCTACTACGGCATGCTGGGCACCTCCCCCGCCTACTGGTACGCCATGGGCGGCATCAACCACACCAAGGCCCTGGCCTTCGAGTACGGCGACGAGACCCGCACCTCGGTGGAGATCGGCAGCCACGCGCTCACCGGCCTGCGCCTGGGCGGTGGCATCGGCGCCGAGGCCGGTCGGTTCTTCGTCGAGGCCGACGCCTCGGGCACCTGGGGCCTGCACGCCCTGCCCCAGGTCCTCGCACCGCGGCTGATCACGGGCTTCGAGATCAAGCCCGGCATGTCGGTGTTCCTGTCGTACGCCTTCGAGGCCCGGAACATCCGCATCGAGCTGCCCGGTGACGGCGGCCAGCTGTACGTGAAGGACAAGTACCAGCCGCTGGTGCTCGGGATCGGCGGCGCGTTCCGCTAGCGGGGCCACAGACCCTCCGGGGGTTGGCTGGTATGATGCCAGCACGCCCGGAGGCCCCATGACCGCTCGCCTGCTCGCCCTGTCCCTGCTCGCCATCACCCTGTCGACCGCCTGCGGCGACAAGGACGACACCGCTCCGCCCGAGGGCGACACGGACGCCGACACCGACGCCGACACCGACACCGACACCGACGCGGACGCCGACGGTGACAGCGACGCCGACGCCGACGCAGACGCCGACAGCGACGCCGACGCCGACACCCTCCCGGATCTGACCCAGGGCCTCGACCAGGACGTCTGCGAAGATGGCCCCGGCGACGAGGGCGCCACCACCTACTACATGGGCACCTACCTCAACCAGAAGGGCGCCCCCTTCCAGGGCACCGAGCAGTGGATCTGGTACGCCAACAGCGACTGGGAGGCCGTCGGCGGCGCCGACTGCGTGGTGACCTGGACGGTGGTCGGTACGGAGTGCTCCACCGACGCCTGCACCGACTGCGACATCGGCATCATCGCCTCCGCCGAGATCGACGTGGACGCCACCACCTGCCCCGAGGCCGGCTACGCCGGGCTCGAGGAGTGGGAGGAGCGCTACGCGGTCCGCTACAACGACGACGGCTCGGCCGACTGGTTCTTCGCCACCAGCGGCAACCCCTTCGCCGCCGGCTACTGGAACGACGCCGGACAGAACTTCGTGACTGACGCCAGCTGCTGGTGGTTCTAGGAGCTATCAGCTCTCAGCTGTCAGCTCTCAGCCTCGTCCTGCCACTGCGCAGCGACGGCGGTGAAGAACCGACGCTGGCGCCAACTCCAACGACCCCGGGGAGGCACGGACGTGCAACCCTGCGGGGCCGAGCTGATAGCTGACGGCTGACAGCTGACAGCTGTGACCGGGCTGCTGCTTACGGCAGCTTCCCGGTCACATCGACGATGTACAGCTGCCGGTAGTCGCTGGCGCTGTTGGGATCGTCCGCGGCGCTGGGCAGGGCCGTGAAGGCCGCCCAGGTCTTGCCGCCGGACTCGACCAGGTCGGGCTCGCCGCAGGCCACCAGGCCGGTGGGGATCTGCTTGGTGCTCGAGCCGTCGAGCTTGGTGGCCATGAGCCGGTCGCCCTGCTCGGGGTCGGACATGGTGTAGACCACCGACTTGCCGTCGGGGCTGATGGCCGGGCCAGCCCGCATGGGCAGGCGCACGTCTCGCGCGAGGATGGTGCGCTGGGCGCCGTCCACGTCGGTCACCGCGATGTCCCAGTGCCCCTCGCCGCGCTCGTTGGTGAAGTAGACGACGAGGTTGTCCACGAACACCGGGCGGGTCTGGTCACCGTTGCCGCCCTTGAGGGCCTTGACCTGGCCGTCCTTCCACAGGAAGAGGTCTTCCGTGCCGCGGTTCTTGCGGGTGAAGGCCAGGGTCTGGCCGTCACTGGCGAAGTTCGGCGCGGCCTCGGCCTCGGTGCTGGTGAAGGTGTTGGTGACCTTGTTGCTGGTCTGGGACCAGAGGAAGAGGTCACCGCTGCCCGCCGAGTCGGACACGAAGGCCAGCGTGCGGCCGTCGTCCGAGAGCGAGGGCCAGGTCAGGTCACCACCGATCTGCGAGCTGTTGAGCAGCTCAGCCGCGGACTGACCACCGGGGGCCCAGTAGTAGAGCCGCTGGGTGCCGCCCGAGTTCGAGCCCTCGAAGATCAGGGTGCCCTCGGGGTGCCACACGGGGTGCGCCACCACCGAGCCACGGCCCGAGAAGGAGCTCGTGGTGCCCGGGATCACGACCTTGGTGGGGACACCACCGTTGCCGTTGGCGACCTGGGTGACGTAGAGATCCACGGCGTCGCCGTAGCGGTTGAGCTCGAAGGCCAGGTACTTGCCATCGGGAGACCAGTGGGGATTGTAGGCGTGGCCATCCTCGCCGACATGGACCTGACCTGCGAGGGCAGCGGTGCTGAGCAGGATCGGAAGCATGGGGAAGAGTTTCATCATCACTCACTCTTGGGCGATGCGGGCGCCAGCGTGAAGCCGAGCTGACCCCAGGTGTAGAGACGGGATCCATCGGACTGGGCACCCCCTACAAGGGCCAGGGCGCCGCTGAGATTCCCGATGTCTGTCAGAGCATAGGCGACGCCACCCGCGCCGCCGGCCGCCATGATGGTGCCGCGAGCCGCCACCACGCAGTTCACGCAGGGGGCGCCCTCGCTGGCATCGGGGATGTCCGAGGTGTAGGCCGAGCCGACGGACCAGACCGGTCCGGCGTTCAGCCAGAGCTTGCCCAGCCGGAGCTCTCCGGCGAGCCAGCCGTAGCCGGTGTTGAGCTTCTGAGCCTCGAGCTCGTAGGGGCTGCCGGCGGGGGCGTTCAGGTCTTCATCGGAGACCGCCGAGCCGAAGCCGCCGTGGTAGCCGACCTCGGCCAACACGCCGAGCTTCTCGCCGAGCCCGGCCTCGAGGCCGACACCGGCGCGGGCACCCATGCCGCTGAAGCCGTGGGGCTGGAAGCCTTCCGCGTCCCAGCTGACCGCGGAGGGCTCACCCGCCGAGGTGAAGGCCGGGCCGATGTTGATGCGGGGACCGATGTAGGCCAGCTCGAAGGGCTCGCGCTCTTCCTTGGGAGGCCGCTCGTCCACGAGCACCAGCTCGAGCAGCTCACCGCCGGCCTCGACCATGATGGTCTCGGGGCCGAAGGTGTACTGCCCCTTGGGGAGCAGCCCCTCGTACTCGCCGTCTTCGGTCACCTCGAGCTGGGCCGCCTCGATGGCGGCGCGCTGGTCGGGCGCGAAGGGCATGGCCGCCGGCGCGAGGGCGACGTCTTCCTTCTTCTTGCTCTCGAGGTCCACCTGCCCGTAGTTGGCGTCGAGGTCCGAGAGCCACTCGATGACCTCTCGGGAGCCCTCCACCTTGGCCGCCAGCTTGAGCCGGGTGTACACCGCGTTGATGTCACCCATGGCGCGGGCGGACTGGGCACCCAGCCAGTAGTCCTCGTAGGTGAGCTCGACATCGCGTTTGTCGCGCAGGTGCTCGAGCTCGATGTAGGCGGCCTCGACCCCCTTCCAGGCGTTGCGCTTGGAGAGGCGTCGCATCTCTTCGGTCAGCCGGATGTGCTCGGCGTCCTCGACCTCACCGGCGTACACCGGGGAGGCGATCATGAGGGCGGCGAGGGCCAGGATACGTGCGGTCTTCGACATGGCTCACCCCTGGGCTGGGGGTTGGGTGGGGTCGGCGTCGATGGGATCGTCGCCGGGAGGAGGCTGTTCGCCGGTCGAGGCGGGGGCCTCGTCCTGCGGTGTCGGGGGGCGGGACAGCGCGTGGCAGGCCACGCGGCCCTTGTGGTGGTCCAGCGGCAGCAGCGAGGGCATGGAGCTGCGACAGGTCTCAGCGAGGTCGCCCTGGACCAGGGGACAGTCGTCGAGGAAGGGGCACCCTTCCTTGGAGAGCGCGGTGCCCGGCAGCGCGGCCGACCAGGGGTCGAACAGCAGCTTGCTGTAGGGGTGCACGGGCATCTCGTTCTGGGGATCGAAGTTCTCGATGATCCAGCCATCGAGCATGACCACGGCGTGGGTGCACCACGCCTTGGCGGCGGCCATGTTGTGGGTCACCAGCATGCAGGCAGCGCCCTCGGGGAGGTTGCCGATGAGATCCCGCAGCACCTCGCGGCGGCGATCCGGATCGAGGCCCGAGGTGGGTTCGTCGGCGACCACCAGGCGCGGCTCGAGGGCCAGCACCCGGGCCAGGGTGACGCGGCGCTGCTCACCGCCGGACATCTCGCGGGGCAGGGCCTGCATCCGCTCGCTGAGGCCCAGCCGGTGCAGCATCTGCTCGCCCTTCTCGCGGGCCTCGCTGCGCCCGCAACCGCCGAGGACCCGGAGGGTCTCGGTGACATGCTCGAGGGCGTTCTGCTGGGGGTCCAGCGCGGACATCGCGTCCTGGGGGACGTACTGGTAGAAGACGCGGTAGCCGTGGCGTTCGGTCTCGGACATCTGGTCCCAGCGGCGTCCCTCGAGCAGGATCTCGCCCTCGGAGAGCTCTTCGAGCCCGAGCACGATGCGCGCGAGGGTGGTCTTGCCAGAGCCGGACTGGCCCACGACGGCCAGGACCTGTCCCGGGAACAGCTGCATGTCCACGCCCTTGATGGCGTGCACCTCGCTCACGGGTTCCCAGGGCCAGGCGCCGCCCTGCACGAAGGCCTTGCGGAGGTTCACGACCTCGACCGTGGGCTGCTGCGCGCTCATGCCACCTGCTCCTGGTAGGGCGTGAGACGGACGATGGTGTCCGCGAGGCGCTCCACGGTGTCTTCGTGGTGGGAGATGAGCAGCAGACCGCAGCCGTGGTTCTGGCAGACGGAGACGAGCAGCTCGATGATGCCGCGGCGGAGGACCGGGTCGAGGCCGGTCTCCGGCTCGTCGGCGACCACCACCCTGGGCAGCGGCGCCACGGCGATGGCCAGGGCCGCACGCTGGCACTGACCGCCGGACAGCTCCCCGGGGAGGGAGCCGGCGGTGCGCGGCGCGAGCCCGACCTCGTCGAGCAGATCGACGATCTCGGCGCCCATGTCGGTGGGCGGGGTGGCCCGCCGGGCCATGGCCAGCTGCATCTGGCGGCCGATGGTGCGGCCGGGGTTGAGGGCCGACGAGGCGACCTGGGGGGAGTAGGTGAAGTAGGAGCCCCGCAGGGTGGCGGTCTCCCGCAGCAGCTTGCGCATGGCCGAGGCGCCGCCGTCGATGTGGGGCGCGTACCAGTCCTTGCTGTCGCCGGTGCCGGGGAAGCGAAGGGAGCCGCCATACAAGCCGGGGTTGACGTTCACCAGGCCCATGGCGCAGCGAGCGGTCAGGGACTTGCCGGCGCCCGAGGGCCCGACCAGCGCGGTGACCTCGCCAGCGTTGACGTCGACGTCCACACCCTCGACCAGGATGCGCTTGTGCGTGCGCACGCTGAGGTTCCGCAGCTCCAGCAGGCGTTCGGCCATCAGCGCGCCCTCGCAGCGGAAGAGATGGAGACGGCGGCCACGGCGGTGACCGCGACCAACAGCAGGCCCAGGGCCAGCGCGTGGCCCGAGGGGACGTCCATCGCGATGGACTGGTAGCCCTGGTACAGCAGGTCGGCCCAGGACTTCGTGGTGGCCTCGTTGTGGGTGAAGGAGGGCTCCCCGGCGGCCAGGGCCAGGAAGGACAGGGCGACCTCGAGGAAGACCACCTGCATCAGGGTCTCGGCGCCCTGGCGCACCACCACCGGCCGCAGGTTCAGCGCGACCACGTGGTACAGGTAGATGCGGACCTTGGAGAAGCCGTGGGCGCGAAGGGCCTCGACGAAGCGCGCCCCGCCCAGCCGACCGGCGACCGACGCGGCCTCGTCCATGGCTCCCGGTGCCGCCAGCAAGGCCCAGACGATGGCCAGGGCCATCAGGCTGCGCCACTCGAGGGGCATCAGGATCGCCACGACCAGGATGACCACCATGCGGGGCAGCGCCCCGACGACCTCGCGCAGGCCCGCCACGATCGACTCGACACGGGCCGAGCCCATGCAGCGGATGAGCCCACCCACGATGCCCAGGAAGGTGACCAGCAGCCCGGCGACCACCGCGGGCAGCGCCACGATGTGCGCGCCCTGCATGGCGTAGTCGGTCAGCGGGCGGCCCTTGGCGTCGGCGCCGAAGGGCGGCAGCTCGAAGGGCGAGGCGAAGGACTCGGCCTCGGCCATCACCGTCCACTTCTCGGGGGAGTGGAAGGCGAGCACCAGCAGGGTGCCCAAGGAGAGGATGGTGAAGAGGATGGCGACCTGGCGCTGCATCAGGCCACCCCCTTGGCGGGCGCGGCGGGGACGGCGGGCGCGCGGCGCTGGTGCCAGGCCACCGCCACCTCGAGCAGGGCCTGCAGCATCAGGATCACGCCGGAGACCAGCGCGAAGCCGGTGGCCGCGGCGAGCACCAGGCCGAAGTCCTGCATCAGGGTGGCGCGCCAGAGGTAGTCCCCCAGGCCGTCGATGCGCAGGACCGCTTCCACGATGACCGCGCCGGAGAGCAGGTGGAGCATGCGCCCCCGGATCTGCCCCACCAGCGCCCCGGCCACGTTGGGCAGGGTGTTGGAGAGCACGCCCTCGCCCCGGAGCTGAGCCACCAGCACGTACTGCTGCTTGCGCTCGTTGTCGAAGAGGGAGCGAGTGCCCACGATGGCGCCAGAGAGCGCACCATCGGCGATCCCGAGGATGATGGCGCCCCACAGCAGCTTGGCGGTGAGGCTCTCGGGGCCGTCGGCCATGGTGGCGCCGAAGCGCAGCGCGATGACCGCGTAGACCACCAGGGCCGGGACCATGGCCGGGATGAGGCCGATGGCCTGGAAGAGGGGATCGAGCTTGCGGGGAATCCAGCCCAGGCCGGCCAGGGCCGAGGCCAGGAAGAGCGGGATCATGGCCAACACGATGAGCGTGACCGTCACCGGGATGGCGGGCCCCAGCAGCTCGGCGATGGGCACGCCCTGGACCACGCGCCAGGAGTTGCCGAACTCCCCCTGCAGCGCGTTGCCCATCCAGGTGGTGTAGAAGTGCACCATGCCCTGGTCGAGGTTCCAGCGCTCGGCCAGGCCCTCGGCGCCCTGGCAACCCGGGCAGATGATGGACACAGGTGACCCGGGCAGCGCCCAGATCAGCAGGGTGATGATGGCCGGAACCGCGAACGGCAGTCCCAAGGCCACCACAGCCCTCACCAGCGGCTGTGCCCACCAGCGACGCACGCGCCTAACCCTCTACGAGAAGCGGAGAGCGAGGGGATCGCACCACGGCGATCACCCCTCGTACCTCCAGGAGTCGAACTGGGTGAAGTAGTAGTAGGGAGCGATGGTGTTGCTCTTCACCTCGGTCCGCCAGGCGGACTTGGTGTCCAGCTTCCAGAGGAAGAGGTAGGGCAGGTCTTCCGCCAGCTTCCGGTGCAGCTTGTGGTAGGCGTCGCGGGCGGCGGTGTCCGTCTTGGCGACGTCGTACTGCGCCAGCAGCTTGTCCACGTCCGTGTTGCTGTAGTTGAAGATGTTCCGGGTGCCCTTGCCGCGGCTGCGGGTGTAGAACAGCTCGTTCACATCCTCGACCTGGCCGAAGGACCACTTGCCGACCAGCAGGTCGTAGTCGGTCAGGTGGCCGGTGATGGCTTCGGTGGTCCACTTGTCGGGCGGGATCTTGTAGACCTGGGAGCCGATGCCCGCCGCCTCGAACTGGTTCGAGATGTAGGACAGGATGTCCGGGGCCTCGTTGTCCAGGGACTTCTCCATGCCCATGCGGAAGCTGACGGGCTGGCCCTTGAACTGCCAGCGACCGCCGACCTTCTCCATGCCGGCCTCGGTGAGCAAGGCCTCGGCCTGGCCCTGATCCGAGCGCTCCACCGCGGGGACGGAGCGGTTGTAGTACGGCGAGGAGGGCACGAAGGGACCCGAGATGAACTCGCAGGGGCTGTTGCGCTCACCCGGCTTCACACCGATGGACTTCTCGCGAAGCTCGGTGCGGTCGAGCATGAAGTTGAGCGCCTGGCGGACCCGGCGGTCGTCCAGGGGAGCCTTCTTGGCGTTGATGGCCACGAACCACCAGGAGCGGAGGTCGTAGGACTTCAGCGCCAGCTCGTCGGAGGCGGAGACGTCGGCCCGGAAGTTCGGAGCGACCTCGATGATGCCCTGGACGGAGTTGTTGATGAGCGCCTTGATGGCCAGCAGCGGGTCACCGGACTCCTGCAGCTGCATCTGCGGGATCTGCGGAGAGTGGTGACCGTTGGCGAAGCCCTGGAAGGTCACGCCGCGGGTGCCGCGACTGCCCTTCATGGGCCCCGTGCCGGTGGGGCGAGCGCTGAACTCGAGGTCCGGGCTGATCGCCGTGTTCCCATCGAAGGCATGCTCGGGCAGGACCGAGAACCCCAAGCGCTCGCGCGGGTTGTGCACGATGCGCGTGAAGTGCACGATGGCCGTGCTGCGGGACTCTTCGGTACATCCAGCGAGGATGTCACGGTAGCCTTCCGCGATGGGGCTCGGGGTGCCCGTGTCGAGCATGGACTTGACCGTGAAGCAGATGTCGCCAGCCGTGAACGGCTTGCCATCGTGCCACTTGATCCCGCTCTGCAGCTCGAGCTTGATGCCCTTGCCACCATCGGTGAGCTGCCAGCTCTGGACGAGCCGGCTCTCGAGCTCGTTGTTGATGGGCGAGTGGTACCACAGCCGATCGAACACCAGCTCTTGCGCGCGGTAGTCGACCATCTTGGCCGCATACAGCGGGTTGAGCGTGGTGGGCAGGGCGCCCTCGTAGTAGGTCAGCGCAGCGCCGGTCGACAGCAAGGCGGCGGAGATGCCGGCGGCGACCAGCAGGTGACGGCTTCGACCCATGTCGCGTCTCCTCAGTGCATGGGGACGCCGGGCGCGGACTCTCGACTCAAGCGCACGTGAAGTGCGTCGAGCGGAAAGCGCGCGACCTCGACCCCGGGAATGTGCCCGACCTGAGCGTGCAGGGCGTCGGAGGCTCGCGAGGAGTTCCGATTGCCAGCATCCCAGGCCGCGATGGACAACAGATAGTGTGGTTCGGCGCTGGTCCCGATGGACAGGTCCAGCGCGTTGAGGCGGAGCAGGCCCATGGCCTCTTCGTCACCCAGTGCCTGGGCAACGGCCTCGCCGGTGCGGACGGCACCGACGCGGCCCAACTCCGCGAATGGACGGTGATAGCCCTGCTCACCGCCGGAGCGGATCTCCATGGCGGTGCGCAGCTGGTCGAAGGCACGCCCGGCGTTCTCGATGACGCAGGGGACCTCGACGGAGCCGGCGGCCGCGTCGACGCAGGGGGCGATGATCGCGGCGTGGGCGCTGCGATCCTTCCAGGTCTCGACCGCCGCGGCACCGCTGCCGCGGGTGACATCGACCATGAACGACAGGTCGGCCGGGACCAGCATGGCGGAGCCGAAGAGCAGCTCGAGGGGCGCGCCGAACTCGGAGGCGTCCGCGGATGCGGTCTCACCGGGGAGCCGCCAGGGCTCGATGAGCGCGGGGAGCGCCGCCAGCTCGTCGGCGGCGGCCGCGTAGGCCGCGCCCTCGTGGTACTGCGCGAGGCCCAGCAACCCAGCCGGCGACGCCAGCTCGATGTCCAGTCCCTCGACCAGGTCCACGTCCTTCCAGTGGGGCAGCGCGCCGGCGTCGGGCAGCGACCCGGGGACGGGGTCTCCGAGCACACCCGGGGTGACCGCGAGCGCATCCAGCGGGGGCCAGGAGTCGACCGCCGACCAGGCCTGCCCATGCGCGGCCACGCCCTCGACGCCCGTGCTCTTGCAGGACTCGAGGCGACCCGGCTCGGGGTCTTCGATCCCGACCAGGGTGTAGGAGACGGCCAGCAGGCAGTCCACGGACGCGGGGTCTTCGTCGCGCCGGTTCTCGCCGTAGACCTTGATGGTCGCCAAGGCACCCACCCGGATGGCCTGCCGGTAGGCGGCCGCGAGCTCGGCGTGCACGCGCGCCTGCCCGAGGCCCAGCGGAGCGTCGCCGCTGAAGGCGCCCAGCGCCGCGGGGTAGTCCCGCTGCATCACCAGCGCCGCCCAGCCAGGGTGGCTCTCGAAGGGCGCGCGCACGGCGTCGTCGGCCATCTGCACCGGCCAAGTATCGCTGATCAGCGATCCGGGGATCGCGTGCTCCTCGGCGACCGGATCCGACGCGGGATCAGCCGACGAGCCCGCTTGATCCGGGCTCGTCTGGGTCGGGGGGTTGCAGCCGATGGCGAGCAGGAGCAGGCCTGCCCACCATCGGGTAGGGGTCAGCATCGACTAGCCTCCCTCACAGTACTGACGATTTCCGGCTGCAGAGACACACAGCGCCATGGCGTTCTTGGTGTCCTGGGAGCTGGACCGCGCGTAGTCGAGCCACTCGCGGGCGTAGACCTTGGTGAGGTCGCGGTACTTCTGCGCCTTGGCTTCGTTTTCGTCGGAGCGGTCCGCCACGTAGGCTTCCTCGGCCGACTGCCAGATGCGGTTCGCGCCTTCGGCCTTGAGCTTGTTCAGGGCGTAGACGCGGGAGACGAAGGTGCCACCGGACCAGCGCGACTTGTTCTCGAGGGCGTAGTCGGCCCAGCGGATCACGCCGTGGGCTCGGCCCACGCCCTTGCGGGACAGGAACACCGCGTACTTGAAGCACAGGTCGGGATCGGAGCGGTCGATCTCTTCGAGGTGGCGCTTCATGAGGGCTTCCCACTTGGCGCGGTTGCCCTTGGTCTCGGCGTCCATGATCAGCACGCGGCTGACCTTGTCCTTCTCGGTCATGCGCGAGGTGGACACGATGCGGGCCTCGAGGCACTCGATCTGGCCGTTGGACAGCTGCCCCATCAGGGCCGCGGGCTCGAGGGCCACCAGATCGTCGCAGGAGTCGTCGACCTCGACGACCGGCGCCACGTCGACCACCGCGTCGTTGGACACGGTCTCGACCTGGGCGGGCTCGGGCTGGACGGGCTCCGGCTGCACCGGATCGGGCTCGACCGGATCGGCCTGGGCCACGGCGTCCTGGGTGGTGCCAGCCGGCAGGATCTGAGCCGGGGGCAGCCGCGGGCCGACGGGCTGGGGATCGGTCTGGGCCACCGCGGGATCGTCCCGCACGGGCTGGGGATCCACCTGGGCCGGCTGGTAGCTGCCGGCGTCGGCCACCGGCTGCGGGTTGGACGGCACGTCGCGGGCCGGGTTGCCACGGTCCGGCGGCGTGCGCACGGGCTGATCGTCGCCCGTGTCCTCGGGAGCCTGGGCCACCGGCTGGGTGCGCTCCACCCGGGGCTGAGGCGTCGGCGCGACCTGCGCCAGGGCCGTGGGGTAGTCGGACAGCCCGACGAACGGGGAGACCGCGGTGGTGCCTTCGAGGGTGAACCAGTCGAGCCGCATGCCCGAGGGCATGGGCACACCGTCGGAGCCCTGGACCATGTCCGGACCCACCTGCTCGCCCTCGACCACGCAGCCGGCCCAGCCATCGTGGCAGGGCAGCGTGGCGAAGACGGCCTCGAAGTCTGACCAGGCGCCCGCGTGGGCGGGGGCGCTGGCGAGAGCCATGGAGATCAGAAGCGCGTGCACGGGAGCTCCTAGTTGGCCGGGGTGGCGCCGGACTCGTCGCGAGGGCGATCGCGACCGAACTGGATGACCGGCTCTTCGATCTCCTCGCTCTCGAGCTCGAGCAGCGACAGGGAGACCGGGATCTTGTTGTTGCGCTTGCGGACGTCGTACTGGATGACCTGGGTCATGTACCCGGGGGCCGAGATCTCGAGGCGCAGCGTGACGCCAGGCTCGAAGACCAGCTCGGTGCCGTCGGGCATGTACAGCACCGAGGCCTCCCACGAGCCATCGACCGCGTTGACGCGGTGGCGGTCCGCTTCGTCCGGGTGCCGGATGACCGCGGTGGAGACGGGCTCACCCGTCTCTGCGGTGACGATCACCTTGACCGCGACACCGTCGCCCTTCTTCTTCTTGGCCATCGCCGATCCGGGGATCAGCAGGGCCGCCATCACGAGACCAGCCATGAACGTACGGTGGGACATCATCCACCTCCTGCGGAGAGGAACTGGGCGTACGGTCCGGAGCCGGCCAGGGAGGCGGCATCGCCACCCTGCCCCGCGGCCTGCAGTGCGCGGGCCACGGACGGGGAGGGTTGGTCACCGGCGATCTCAGCCGCGGCTGCGGCGTCGTGGGGCGCCAGCATGATGGCCGCGGTGGCCCGGGCGTCGGCCAGGCCCGGAGGCGGCGCGCCCTTCTCGATGCCCTCGAGCAGCGACCCGCAGCGTTCGGCGTCGCCTTCGGAGCAGGCGACGATGGCACGGGTTGCGATGACGCGCCATTGCTGACCCGCCGGAGGGAAGTCGATGCTCTCGACAAGGTTGCTCGCGACCTGGGATTCGCCCGCGGCGGCAGCCCGCCCGGCCCAGACCAGCAACAGCTCGGCCTTGTCATCACGATCGTCGGACAGTGACTTCACCAGCTCCTCGACAGACCGAACGGCGACACGCCGCTCGCCCAGTGCCCAGAGCGCCTGGGCCTCACTGAGACCCTGGACGATGGGATCTCCATCCTCCATGAGCGCCAGATAGTCCGCGGCGGTGGCCGCGACGGCGCGATCCGGGGCGGCCTTGGCGGCCTGCAGGAGGGTGGAGGCGGCGTCGCGCTCGCCGTCGGCGAGGGCGACCTCGGCCGCGAGCAGCATCCCGGCGGGGACGCCGCTGCCTTCGCCGTGGGCGCGGACCTGATCGAGGTCACCGGATCCGAGGGCCACCAGGGCGCGCCTCACGGAGATCTCGCCGGCGCGGGTGGCGTCGAGGGCCGCAGCGGCCGCGAGGATCTGCTCGGCCTTGTCGTACTGGCCGGCGAGGTAGGCGGCGTAGGCGGCGCCGATGGCGGCGTCGACCGAGTCCGGGTTGTCGGCGTAGGCGGCCTCGAGGGCCGCGGTGCCGCTGGGCAGATCGCCGGTGCTGAGGACCTGTTTGGCAGATGTGACGGCTTCGGCGGCGGGGTCACCACCGATTCCGAACTGCTCGAGGAAGCTGCATGCCCCGAGGGTGAGGCACAGCAGCACGGAGGCTCGCCAAGGCTTCATGTGAGAATCCTCCTGTGGCCCTCAGGGTGCGCACGAAGGGCCAAGGGACCGAGTTTAACCATATCGAGCCACTCCAGCGCAAGAGATGGCATCGTCCGTGGCAGCGATGTTAACGTGCCTCATTCTCTCACCCCGCGGGGTTTCCCCTCCCTGCGGGACTTCCACCGGGGAGCGTCCGCCAAAAATGGGTCCCGCTGCCGGTTCGAATCGTATGGAACTCACCTTGCTCGAGGAGCTCGCCTCGGGCACGTTCGCGCGCGTCTACCTTGCCGAGGCCAAAGGCCAGGGCGGCGTCGACCGCCTCGTGGCGGTCAAGGTGCTGCGCGAAAAATGGGTCGACTCCGAGGAAGTGCTGGCCCGCACCCGCGACGAAGCGCGGCTGCTGGCGCGGCTGCGCCACAAGCACATCGTCCGGGTCGAGGAGCTCTCCGAGTTCGACGGCCAGCCCGCGATCATCATGGAGTACGTCGAGGGCATGACCCTCCAGCAGCTGCTGGACCACCTCAAGGCCGCTCACCGCCCCTTCCCCTCTCGGGCCGCGCTCCAGATCGGCGTGGCCACCGCCTCGGCGCTGGACGCCGCCTACCGCCGCGTACCCTACGGCCACCAGGAGCCCCTCCGGGTCATCCACCGGGACGTCAAGCCCTCGAACGTCATGCTCTCCATCGACGGTGAGCTGAAGGTCCTGGACTTCGGCACCGCCCGCGCCAGCTCCCCCCTGCGCAGCGCCCAGACGGGCATGGTGCGCTTCGGGTCCTGGAAGTACATGTCCCCCGAGCGCAAGGAAGGCGACCGGGGCGACCACGCCGCCGACATCTACTCCCTGGGCCTGCTCCTGGTGGAGCTGATCGGCAACGAATGGATCAAGGGCCTGCCCGTCTCCCCCGGCGAGCACGACAACCAGCTGCGCCGCGTGGTCGAAGGCCTCGGCACCGCCGGGATGCCCAACGAAGCCTGGGCCCGCGCCCTCAAGGATCTGCTGCTGCAGATGTCGGCGTTCAACCCGGACGTTCGCCCCAGCGCCCAGCAGCTCGTCGAGGTCCTGCGCCAGTACTCCGACCAGGCCAGCGGCCAGACCATGGACGCCCTGGCCACCGACGTGGTCCAGGGTGAGCTCCGCGGTCGGGGCGAGCTGGCCGAGGGTGCCCTCACCGGCACCCGCCTGTTCGTCTCCCTGGACGGCTCGGCCCCGCCTCAGGCCAAGCGCGCCGACAACGGCGCCGCCGCGGACGACGACCCGATGACCGATCCCTTCGGCGTCGCCCACCCGCCGACGGAGGCCCACCCGGCGCCCATGCCCGCGGCCGCGCCGATCGCCGACCCCTACGACGAGCCGGCCACGGTCGTGCAGCCGCACACCTCCCCCGGCCGCTACGCCATGGCTGGCCAGAGCGCCGCACCGGCCCCGGGCGCGGCCCAGATCCGCTTCGGGACCGACGAGCAGCCCCGGGAGCCCGAGCACACCGAGCCCAGCCCGGCCGAGCCCGCACCCTACGTGCAGCAGCAGGGCTGGGAGGCGCAGTCGGCGCCCCAGCCGCAGGCGAGCTTCGAGCCCCACCCCCCCCAACACCCCGCCCCCCCCCCCCCCCCCCCCCCCCCCCCCCCCCCCCCCCCCCCCCCCC
>CAYZVO010000165.1:0-21173 GCA_964481655.1 uncultured Enterobacterales bacterium
CGCGATGATCCCGTGCCTGTGCGGATCGTCTCCCCTGGATGTCAGGAGGTCTGGCTTCTCCTCGGACATCGAGGACCCCGACGAGCTCAACGCCATCGTCCAGGTGTCCCTCACCGGCGAGCTCATCGACACCCGCCACGCGCCCCTGCACCACCACGCCTTCGCCCAACTGGGCGACGACCGCTACGCCTACGTGGCCGCCGACATGCGCGACCACGTCGGCGCCAAGGGCGGAGACCCGGAGCCCGTGGTGGGCGACGCCATCGTCATCGTCGAGCCGGACGGCAGCACGACAGAGGTCTTCAACACCTGGGATGACTGGGACGCCGAGGTCTGCGTGGCGGGCTACGCCACGCCCTTCTACGGCGACGTCCCCGACTGGACCCACGCCAACGGCCTGTACTGGTATCCAGAGAGCGACACCTACCTGCTGTCCGCGGGCTACGCCGAGGCGGTGCTCGAGATCGACGCCAGCACCGGCCATGTGACCCGCAGCTTCGGCGTGGAACAGGAGATCGGCATCGAGGCGGGCAGCCCGGGCTTCTTCTTCCAGCACAGCGCGCACTGGACTGGCGAAGACACCATGATGATGACCACCCGCTACGCCGAGGACCCCAACCACCCCGAAGACAGCATGATCATCGCCCTGGAATACCAGGTGGTCGACGGCGCGCTACGGGAGATCTGGTCCTACGGCAAGGATCAGCACATCGACAGCATCGCCGAAGGCCAGGCGCTGCGCATGGCCAACGGCAACACCCTGCTCAACTGGGGCTTCACGGGCATCTGCCGCGAGGTCACACCCAGCGGCGAGCTCGCATGGGAGGTCGAGGCCGGCTTCGGGGCGGCGCTGGTCAGGATGCGCCCGCTGGCCAGCTTCTACGACAGCTACTGACGCCCAGACCACGTTGGCCCTCGGGGTTCGACGCAGAGCGGCCCGATGGGACCCCACCAAATCGAGACTCCGGACGGCACGGTTCACCCTCAACGAGCTACCTCCCGAGTCCACCCGGAGCCCGCTCATGCACAGGTTTGCCACCGCCCTCAGCCTGACCCTCGCCCTCGGCTGCGCCCACACGCCCGCCGCTGATCCCGTAGACACCACGGTGGCGGCACCCGCCGCCCAGGACAACCCCCTCCTGGCACCCTGGGACGGCCCCTACGGCGGCACCCCCTCGTTCGAGGCGATGGACCTGGTCTGGCTCGAGCCCGCCCTCGAGCAGGCCATGGCCGATCACCTGGCGGAGCTGCAGGCCATCGCCGAGGACCCCGCGCCCCCCAGCTTCGACAACACCATCCTCCCCATGGAGCGCAGCGGCGTCACCATGGACCGCGTGATGCCCTACTACCGCGTCTACAGCGGCAACCTCTCCAGCCCGGAGTTCCGGGAGATCCAGCAGCGCACAGCCCCCAGGCTCTCCGCCCACCGCACCGCCGTAGGCCAGAACCAGGCCCTCTTCGAGCGGGTGCAGGCGGTGCTGGACAGCCCCGAGCTGGCCGAGCGCAGCCCCGAGGACCAGCGCCTGGTGCAGCTGATCCACGACCGCTTCACCCGCCGGGGCGTGGAGCTGTCCGGGCCCGACAAGGAGCGCTACGGCACCATCCAGGAGCGGCTGGCCGAGCTGTACACCCGCTTCGGAAACAACGTGCTGGCCGACGAGGAGGGCTACGTGCTCTACCTCGACGACGGGCAGCTGACCGGCCTGCCCGAGGCCTTCGTGGCGGCCACCGCCGAGCTGGCCACCGCCCGGGACCACGACGGGCAGTACGCCATCACCAACACCCGCTCATCGGTCGACCCCTTCCTGACCTTCTCCGACGAGCGCACCCTGCGGGAGCAGGTCTGGCGCAGCTTCACCAGCCGCGGCGACTTCGGCGGCGAGCACGACAACAACGCGATCATCGCCGAGATCCTCCAGCTGCGCCACGAGCGCGCCCAGCTGCAGGGCTACGAGACCTATGCCCACTGGCGCCTCGAGGACCGCATGGCCCAGACCCCTGATCAGGCCCTGGCCCTGATGGAGGCCATCTGGCCCTCGGCCACAGCCCGGGTAGCGCAGGAGGTGGCGGACATGCAGGCGGTGGCCGACGCCGAGGGTGCCGGCATCGAGATCGAGCCCTGGGACTACCGCTACTACGCCGAGAAGGTGCGCCAGCAGCGCTACGAGCTCGACTCCGAAGAGCTGCGTCAGTACCTGCAGCTCGACCAGCTGGTGCAGGCCATGTTCACCGTGGCTGGCGAGCTGTTCGGCTACGGCTTCGAGCCCGTGCCCGAGGGTGAGGTGGCGCTCTTCCACCCCGACGTGCGGGTGTGGGAGGTGAGCCGGGATGGCGGCGACGATCTGGTGGGCCTGTTCTACCTGGACCCCTTCGCCCGCGAGGGCAAGGGCTCCGGCGCCTGGGCCAGCGGCTACCGCAGCTACGCCAGCTTCGAGGGCCGACGCACCCCCCTGATCTCGAACAACAGCAACTTCATCCCCGCCCCCGCGGGCCAGCCCACCCTGCTGTCCTGGGACGACGCCATCACCCTGTTCCACGAGTTCGGCCACGCGCTGCACGGGCTGGCGTCGGAGGCGGCCTACCCCACCACCAACAGCGGCGTGCGGGACTACACAGAGACCCAGGCCCAGCTCTTCGAGCGCTGGCTGCTGAGCGACCGCGTCATCCAGGGCTTCATGCTGCACCACGAGACCGGTGAGCCCATGCCCGCCGAGCTGGTGGAGCGCCTCGAGCGCGCCGCCGACTTCAACCAGGGCTTCGAGATGACCGAGTACGTGGCCAGCGCGCTGCTGGACATGCGCTACCACACCACCGACCCCACCGACATCGACCCCCGCGCCTTCGAGCGCGAGCAGCTCGATGAGCTGGGCATGCCGCCCCAGCTGGTCATGCGCCACCGCTCGCCGCACTTCGGTCACGCCTTCGAGGGCGAGAGCTACGCCGCCGGCTACTACAGCTACCTGTGGGCCGACGTGCTCACCGCCGACGCGGCCGAGGCCTTCGCCGAAGCCCCGGGCGGCTTCTACGACGCAGAGGTCGCGGCGCGCATGGTGGAGCACCTCTTCGCTCCCCGCAACGCCGTCGACCCCGCCGAGGCCTACCGGGCCTTCCGCGGCCGCGACGCCACCGTGGACGCGCTGCTGCGCCACAAGGGGTTCCCGCGGGAGCCCTGATCGCGGCGGGGCCGTCGGGCGCCGGGGGTCACGCGGGGGGCAGCAGGCTCGCGGGGGGTCGAACCGTCCTGTCCGGGGACCGATCCGCTGAGTGTGCGGACACACACCCCGGAGGACCTCATGACCCAGTGGACGGATCTGCTCGCCACCCTCGACCAGGCCCAGGCCGGTCTCCTGATGGACCTCGGACAGGAGGAGCGCGCCGCGCCGCAGCAGGTGCTGCTGGCCGAAGGCGCGCCCGTGCGGGCCATGGTCTTCGTCCTCGAGGGCCTGCTGCACGTGCGCACCGCGGCCCTGGGTAGCGAGCCCCTGGCGGTGCTGGGTGCCGGCGGGATCTTCGGTGAACAGAGCTTCCTCGATCCCAGCGTCGCCTCCGCCACGGTGGTGGCGGTGGAGGCCGCCAGGGTCCTGGTCATCGATCACGAGGCGCTCCGGCAGGCCCTCGAGGCCGATCCGGGCGCCGCAGCGGCGATCTACCGCAGCCTGGCCCGGGTGGGCGCGCGCCGCCTGCGGCGGACCACCGCAGCCCTCGACGCCCGGCAACGCGCCCTGCTCGAGCACACCGATCCCCTGGCCCTGCGCGCACGCCTGGCGCTGGTGGGCTTCCAGGAGCTGATGCTGAGCTACGACAAGGCCCTCATCGCCGGGGACGAGGAGGCCGCCGCCACCATCGAGGGCCGGATCTCCACCGAGTTCGGGACGCTCACCCGGGGCATGAACGATCTGATCGGCCGCGAGACGGACGCCACGGTTCTGCAGCGGCAGACCGTGGGCGGCATGGTGCAGCGCACGATGATGCCCTACCTGCAGCAGACCGAGATCGCCCGCCGCATGTACACCAAGCCCCGGGGCTACGCCGGCGACTTCTACACCATCGAGCTGATGTACCGGGACCAGCCCGGTGGCCTGGGCCGCCTGGGCCGCACCATGGACCGCTGCTTCCTGGACGAGCCCGCCGCCGCGGCCGTGCGCAACCGCCGCGGCCTGCTCGCGGAGGAGATCGAGGCGGAGCTGCAGGCCAAGCCCGAAGGCCCGGTGCGCATCACCTCCCTGGCCTGTGGGCCAGCGCGGGAGATCTTCGACGTCTACCAGCGCAGCGCCGACGCGGGCCGGCTGCAGCCCACGCTGGTGGACATGGACGGCGAGGCCCTGGCCTTCGTGAAGGAGCGCCTGGCCGAGCAGCAGCCCAGCGCGCCGGTGGAGCTGGTCCGCGACAACCTGATCTACCTGGCCCTCGGCCGCAGCAGCATCGAGCTGCCGCCCCAGGACCTGGTCTACAGCATCGGCCTGATCGACTACTTCGAGGACGGGCTGGTCATCAAGCTGCTGGACTGGGTCCACGGCCTGCTGCGCCCCGGCGGGCGCGCCATCTTCGGTAACTTCCACCCCGCCAACACCAGCCGCGCGATGATGGACCACATGCTCGAGTGGCGGCTGATCCACCGCAGCGAGGCGGACATGAACCGGCTGTTCGAGGCCAGCCGCTTCGGCAAGCCCTGCTCCCGCATCCTGTGGGAGGAGCAGCGGGTCAACCTGTTCGCGGAGTGCGTGCGCTGACAGCCGGCGGGTGACCAACGGCCCATTCGGTTGATACGATACCCGGCACCGCACCGCCCGAGGCCCGCACCAGCCTCGGGCGCCCCAGCGTCAGACGCCACACGGCACACCGCTGGCTCCGCCAGCACCAGGAGGTCTCCGTGTTCCTGCCGATGCTCGCGCTGCTCGTCTCCACCGCTGCCGGTGGAGCACAGCTCCCTGGCCTCCCCCTCGCCTTCGACGCTCCGTCCGATCAGGAGTGGGTCCTGGCGGCGGAGCTGTCCCCCGACCTCGTCGCCGCGGGGGCCGAGCCAGGCTGGCAGCTGGTCGCCATCGACGGAGCCCCCTTCACCTCGGGGGCGGCCGCCCGCCGGGCCGTGGCCCGGGGCCCCGCCAGGAACGTGCGCCTGCACTTCCTGATCCCCCTCGAGGAACCCGAGTTCGAAGAGGGAGACGAGGCGCAGGAGGCATCTGCGGACAGCGAGACCCCGCCGGCCGACGTCCCCACCCCACCTCCGGGAGAGGGCGCAGCAGACGACGCCTCCGAGGGCGAGGACGAAGCAGCTCCGCCGGAGCCAGAAGAGGTCATCCTGGTCCTCCAGCGCGCCCCCCTGGTGCGAGCAGAGGAGGTCGGGATCCTGCCCTGGCCCGAGGGCTTCGCCCCCGGCACCGAGCCCTGGCGGGAGACCCGCCGCGGCGCCCCGGTGCTGGTCCACGAGGACGGCGTCGAGTGGGTCTTGGACATCGACACCGGCGCCCTGGCGCTGGCCGACAAGGGGGTCCGCTGGGAGCGGGACCTCCCCGAGGTCTTCTGGGCCCTGTCGGGGGCACGCTGGGTCATCGACGGCTCCGACGGCCTCACGGAAGGAGACGCCGGCTGGGCGCTCGAGACCCTCGCGGGGGCCGCGCGCGCCCGCTCCTTCCAGGGCTCGCCTGGGGATCACCTGTTCCTGCCGACCCCGGACGGCCTCGAGGTGTACACCGTCGAGTGGCCCCGGGGGACCCCGGATCTCCCCATGTGTCGCTCGTCGATCCCCGAGTCCTGCCTCGCGTCGGGCACGCAGATCATCGAGCAGCTCGACGGCAGGCAGGGCGCCCGGCAAGAGGCCACCCGCCAGCTGACCATGGCCTGTGTCGAGGGCATCCACCGGGCCTGCACCGAGGCGCTCGCGCTGCAGGACTCGAGCCTGGCCGAACGCCTGCGCAGCTGTGTGGACGGCGACGTCGCCTCCTGCAACGAGGTGGCCCGGGAGCGGATGGACGGGCACGCCGTGGGCGCGGACCTGCTCACCACCGGGCTGCTCGAGCACTCCTGTGACATGGAGAGCGCCGGCAGCCTCGGGGAGCGGCTCCGACGGCTGGATCAGACCGGCGAGGGCTGCGTCCTGCTCTCCCAGGTCTACGACGCCCGCGAGATGCCCGACATGGCCCTGTTGAACCTGGACCAGGCCTGCGTGCTGGGCCGCGCGGACGCCTGCGAGGAGGCCGCGAGCCGGCGCCACCAGGCCTTCGCGGCCCGGGTGGTCCGGGAGTGTCTGGACGACGAGCAGCCCATCAGCAGCTCCTGCACCGACCTCGGCCGCCTGCTGCTGGTCGAGGAGGTCCCCGCGTCCGAGCTCGACGCCTTCGACACCTTCTCCCGCGGCTGCTCGCTGGGGGCGGTGGAGTCCTGCATCCTGCTCGGCGACTTCGTCGACCGTTGGGGCATCGAGAACCCCAGGGTGATCGACGCCGGCGACCGCCTGATCGAGTCCTGCGAGAAGGGCCGGCAGCGCTCCTGCCTCGGAGCCGCCCACCTGCTCGTGCGCCATGAGCCGAGGACCGAGAGCTACGCCGAGGCCCTCCACCTGTTCAACGTGGCCTGCCAGAACGGCCTGTCCGAGGCCTGTGTCGGAGGCGCCCAGCAGCGCCGCATCGGCAAGGCCAAGAAGCTGAACGCGCCCGGGCCCGAGCAGATGTGGCAGGCGGCCTGCGACCAGCACAACGCCCAGGGCTGTGACGGCCTGGGCGAGCGCTACGCGAAGTCCGGTAAGACCAGCATCCAGGCCTTCGAGGCCTGGAACAAGGCCTGCTCCCTGGGCGAGCCGTCCGCCTGCACCAGCATGGGCAGGCTGGTGGACGAGAACCACCGCGTGGAGTGGCCCCAGTCCGAGCCCGCCAGCTACTACCTGACCCTGGGCTGCGACAACGGGGACCCCGCGGGCTGCTACTGGCTGGCCGAGGACTCCCTGCCCAAGAAGGGCGCGCCCAGCGAGGCGGACTACCTGCTGCTCGAGCGCTCCTGCGAGGGCGAGTTCGGCGACGGCTGCGCCGCCCTGGCGGACGTGCACCTCGAGCGGCACACCAACTTCGACTACGAGATCGCCGCCCGACACCTGGACACGGCCTGCAGCCGGGGACACTTCCCGAGCTGCAAGGTCCTGGGCACCATGTACATGCGCGGCAAGGGCGTCGAGCGCGACCGCGAGCGCGCCTCCGAGCTGCTCGAACGCTTCCGCTACAACATGCCCCGCAAGCACCTCCGCCTCGGCGTGAACGCCGGCCTGCCCACGATCCTGGGAGGCGAAGGCGAGCTGGTGCTCCCCATCCCCATCGGGCCTGCCATCTCCATCGGCGGCACCTACAGCTACATCCCCTACGGCGGGGGGCTGCTGATGGCCCTCGAGGGCAGGGACATCCCCCCCTCCGCCCCCAACCTCGCGTCCATCAGCCTCATGGCGCGGCTGTACCCCAACACCCAGGCGCGGGGCATCTACTTCGCCGTCGCCGGTCACCAGGTGGACGCCTGGGGCAACGACCTGAACAGCCCGATCCAGCGGCAGGGCTGGAGCGTCCGGGTCGGGACCAGGGCCGACACAGGCCGCGGCTACACAGGCCTGGACATCGGCCTGTTCCAGCTGGGGTTCATCGACCTGGATGACTTCGACGGGAAGGGGGAGACCCTGATCCCCTTGATCAACACGGCCTTCTCGTTCTCGGCGGGCCTGGCGCTCTGACCCCGGCCGTCAGCGGCCCCGCTGCCACCAGCGGCGCGGTTGCTCAGCGGGCTCCGGAGGGGGCTGCGCCGGGACCAGCTCGCTGATCTGCGGTTCCCCGTCGGCATCGACCACCAGCCAGGTCCCCCAGACCGGGTCATGGACGTAGGCCGCGACGAAGTCCGGCACCGTCGCCCCCAGCAGCAGCCCGAGCTCCCGGCGGCCGTCGGCCTCCACCATGCGCGGCAGCAGCGGAGGGCGGTAGGCCTCAGGGACGAGCAGCGTCGCGTCTCCCGAGACGACCAGCCAGGCCGTCCGGATCCCGGCCGGGGATGAGTACTGCGCGAGGATCAGGCCGCTGGCCGCCGGGAGCCCCTCCGCCGCGATGACCTGCCCCCCGAGCCAGGGGCCCGAGACGAGCCCGGAAGGCGCCGCGTCGACCCGGTACTCCCGGACAGCGCTGCGCTCCTCCTCGAGCAGATCCTCGGCGCCGCCCGGCAGATGGGTGTCCCACGGCAGCTCCGGGTCGAAGGACAGGGCGGTGCGCAGCTCCGACCTGGACGCGTCGAGCTCGCCGCGGGCGGCCAGGATGGCCCCACGCTGCAGAAAGATCTGGGCGGCGACGGGCCCATCGACCAGCTCGTCGAGGCAGCCCAGGCCAGCGACCGCCAGGTCCAGGTGGTCCAACGAGGCGAACAGATCCCCTGCCAGGCGGGCACTGGCGGCCCGGGCGAGCTCGGCGCGGACCGACTCCATCCCCTCGGGTTCCCGCACACAGCGCCGCAGCACCGCGTCACCGACGACCTGAGGGGGGCTCTCCACGAGGGTGGCGATGTCGAGGGGAACCAGCTGATCCGGGGGGAGCCCCGTGCGGGTGACCACCTCCCGGACCGCAGCCTGGCCGCCCTGTCCCTCGAAGACCACCGGGGTCCCGGCGTGGGCGACGGGGAGCAGCAGCGCGACGAAGGGGAGGAGCGACATGGCTGGACCTCAACGCGGGGTGCCGCCCCCGCAGGCGCTGTTGGTGTCGAAGCTGTAGCAGACCTCGACGACGTCGTCCGCGCGGATGGTGAGGGGGATCAGCGTGCTCTCGCCCCCTGGCGAGCGCAGCTCGACCAGGTGGCGGCCCACCGTCATCGGGTAGCCCCGACCTTCCTTCACCAGGCGGCTGCCTGCGGACCAGGCCTCTGCGCCCGACGGCACCGTGCGGACCACCAGCAGCCCCGAGGGCGCCTCCGACCGCTCGAGCACCTCGGTGGCGGGCTCGGTCGCGGCCGGCTCCGCGGCGGTGGGCACCACGGTGATGACCCGCGGCGACCGGCGCTCGGACCCGCTCGACGACCGGTCCTCCTGCCCTGCGGTCGCCGCGGCGGCGGGCTCCGACGCGCTGGCGGGCGCTGCGGCCGACGGGGGCGCGGCCTCGACGGGCTCGATTCCGGGGCTCGGGGGCGTCTCCTGCTCGGCGGGTGCCGGCGAAGATTCCGCGACCGGCGCCGCAGTGGGGGCCTCCGCAGCGGGCGCCGGCGGCAGCTCGGGATCCAGGAGCGAAGGCAGGAAGATGATCGCGGGCACGATCAACAGGGCCATCCCCAGCAGCGCGAAGAGCAGGACGGGCACACGCGCTGGCGCTTCGGGCGCCGGCTCGGGATCGGGCTGTGGCTCGGGCTCGGGCTCGGAGACCTCGTCGTCGACGATGACTGTGGGATCCGGCCGGCGCTTGACCACGGGGGCGTCCGGCCCCAAGGTCTTGCTCCAGGCGTCCACCAGCGGCAGCAAGGTCTGGTAGGCCTCCGGGTGATCCCGCTGGATGTGGTCCAGATCGAGCACCTCGCCGAGCCCGGGCTCGCGGGGTGCTCCCAGCAGGGCGGTGCGCGCCCCCGGCACAGGCTCCTCAGACAGCGAGTCGTGGATGCCCAGCAGGGCGTCCTCGAGCGCGGCGCAGTTCGGGTAGCGATCGTCCGGGTTGAAGCGCGTGGCCTTGGCGATGACCGCGACCAGCGCATCCGGGAAGCCCTCGAAGTAGCGCTCGTGGGCCTCGGCGTTGTGCAGCGCCGGCGGCAGGCGGCCCGACAGGAGGTAGTACAGGGTCACCCCGAGGGCGTAGATGTCTGCCCGCCCATCGACCTCACGCGAGGACTCCCGCTGCTCGGGGGGCATGTACATCCAGGTGCCCATGACCATGCCCGTGCCGGTCAGCTGGGCCTCGTCGTCCGTCAGCCGGGCGATCCCGAAGTCGGCGATCTTGAGGTTGCCGAGCCTGTCGATGAGGATGTTGTCGGGCTTGATGTCCCGGTGGATCACCCCCTGGTCGTGGGCGACCTCCATGGCACCGGCCAGCACGGCCCCGAAGCGCGCGACCTCGCGGGGCGACCGAGCGCCCTTGGACTGCACCAGGGTCGCCAGGCTGCCGGCCTCGGCCAGCTCCATGACCAGGTAGAACCCCGCCTCTTCCTCGACCACATCGTGGACCATGAGGATGTTGGGGTGACTCAGGCCGGCCTGAGCGCGGGCTTCGTTCTCGAAGCGGGTCCGCAGGTGCTCGGACCGGGCCATGCGCTTGTGCAGCAGCTTGATGGCGCGGTCCACGCCCATCTTGTTGTCGTGGGCCAGCAGCACCACCGCCATGCCCCCGACGCCCAGGACCCGCTTCACGCGGTAGCGCCCGTCCGAGAGGAAGAGGGGGTGGTCCTGGTCGAGGATCATGCAGCCCCGATATCACGGCGGCGACGCCCGTCTCACCCCCACAGCTCTCCCACCAGCCCGCTGGCCCGCTGGACCGTCTGGCCCAGGGCGTCCACCAACAGCTCGCGATCCGCCAGCACGGTGACCGAAGACTTGGCCCGGGTCACGCCGGTGTAGATCAGCTCGCGGGTGAGGATGGGGCTCGGTTCGGGCGGCAGCACCACCAGCACCTGCTGGAACTCCGAGCCCTGGCTCTTGTGGATGGTCATGGCGAAGACCGTGGTGTGCTCCGGCAGGCGGGCGGGCTCGACATACTCGACGATGCTCTTGTCGCGGTAGGCGCTGGGCATCAGCCGGTCGGGCTGACCCGGGCCGCCCACGACGGGGAGGCTGTCGGCCCCGGGGAACACCACCATGCGACGGCGTTCCTGGCCCACGCCCTGGTGGACCATCAGGCCGATGTCTCCGTTGAACAGCCCGCGGCCACCGCCGGAGCGGCGCACGTTGTAGTCGTTGCGCAGCACGAGCACAGGGCGGCCGAGCCACCACGAGCCCGTAGGCGCGATCAGGCCCTGCTGCTGCAGCAGGGTGACGGCCAGCTGGTTGATGCCGCGGACCCCGGTGCGGCCCCGGCGGTGGGCGCAGAGCACCCGGAAGCGCTCGAAGGCCTGCAGCACCCGGCGGTGATACACGTCCTGGGTGGGGTGTTGTATCGTCGGGCCGTGCCACCCACGGCGCAGCAGCTCGAGGTAGGGCCGGAAACCGCGCACCAGGATCTGGGCGAGCTCGCCCGGCAACGCCCCCGCGGCGCCGTAGCCGAGGCGCTGGGTCTGTCCCCTGGAGCCGGGGGCGCCCCCGGCCTCGAGGCCGGCGACCACCGCGCGGGCGTCGAAGCGTTCGTCCGGCAGCAGGCAGGCGGCAGCGAAGGCGCCGATGCCCCCCTGCTCGTCGAAGCGGAAGGTGCGGTTGAACTGCACCACGGCGTCGTGCACAGGGGAGCTGCCGCGCTCCTGATCGAGCTCGACCGCGGTGCGTGCGTCGCGACGCTGGGCCAGACCGGCCAGCGATGGGAACGCCTCGAGGCCGTCGAGCATGGCGGCGCCGAAGCGCAGGCGGTCGGCACGGGTGGGGCCGCAGAGGTCGGCCAGCACGGTGCCGGCTTCGACGCTGGCCAACTGGTGACGGTCCCCCAGCAGGATGAGCCGGGTCGGTTCACCCGCAGGGCCCCGATCGCCGATGGCGTCCACGAGCTTGGCCATCATGGGGAAGTCCACCATGCTGGCCTCGTCCACGATCACCAGGTCGTAGGGCAGCGGGCTGCGGGCGTCGTGGCGGAAGCGGGTCGGCGCGTCGTGTCGGTAGCCCAGCAGGCGGTGCAGGGTGCGGGCCTCGAGCTCGAGGATGGTCTCGCCCAGGGCCGAGGCGTCGCCGTCGGGCAGCACGCGGCGGGCGGCGGGCAGGAACTCCTGACCCAGGCGATCCCGCAAGGCCTCGCGCATCCTGGCCGCGGCCTTGCCCGTGGGGGCCGCCAGGGCGACGGCCAGCTGGGGGCTGTCGGTCTCGCCACGGGCGTGACGCATGCGGTGACGCATCCAGAGCAGCGCGAGCAGGTTGCGGACGGTCCAGGTCTTGCCCATGCCGGGACCGCCGGTGATCAGGGCGAAGCGCCGGAGCAGGGCCACCGCGCCGGCGACGCGCTGCAGGTTCAGGGCGTCCCCCGGCTCGGGCGTGTCACCCGGGGGTCGGAAGATCTGGTCGAGGCCAGCGTCCAGGGGCGTGACGTCGTCGGGGTGGATGGGCACCAGGCCGTCGGGCCCGGACCAGCCGCGCACACGCTGAGCGAGCCGATGCTGGTAGTGGTGGTAGCGGTCGGTGTACAGCACCTGGCCGTCGAGCACGAAGGGGGTGAGCCGGGCCGTGTCGTCCACGTCACGCACCAGGGCCACCGCCCCACCGACCCGCTCGGCCCAGCCGGCGCCGGGCAACGCCGGAGGACGGGGGGGAGGGTCTTCGCCTTCGGGCACCGCCGGCAACAGCGCGTCGAGCTCGAGCGCCCCCAGATCGATGCAGATGTGTCCGTGGCGGGGCGCGCGGACCGCCAGGGCGCAGGCCAGCAGCACGTCGGGATCGAGCATCCCCACGCGGCGACCCAGCAGCGCCACCACGTGCAGCTCGGTGGTGGAGAGCACGCCAGCGTGCAGGTAGGGGCCCAAGCGATCGAGCACAGCCTGTTCGGGGGAGCCAGGCTCGACGGAGGCCGGGGCGAAGATGGGGGGCAGGACGCGGGGCACGCTCACACATCACCTCCGTCGGTCGGGACCGCGCGGAAGAGCTGGTCGAGGCGTTGGATCACCTCGAGCCGGGGCCGCAGGAAGAAGACCCCGTAGGGGTGCTGAGAGCCCGGGGGGCGCTCGGGGCCCGCCATGCCGCGCACGAACAGGTACAGGGCCCCGCCGAGGTGGCGCGTGGGGTCGTAGCCCGACACACGCTGTCGCAGGTAGCGATGCAGGGCCAGGGTGTAGAGGTGGGCCTGGACAACGTAGTCGTGGTGCTCCATCTCGTGGAGCATCCAGCGCTGACAGAAGTGGGCCCTGGGGGTGGCGCGCTCCCGCAGCAGGTCGAGCCGGTTGCTCTTGTAGTCGAGCACGTAGAAGCGCTCGGCGGGCTGCTCTGGATCCGTGGGGGTGGCGAAGACCAGGTCGATGGAGCCGGTGAGGTAGCCGGCGAAGCGCTGCTCGGTCCAACCCCGGGCGAGCTTCTGCAGGTACACATCCCGCAGCACCGCGTCGCCGCGGCCCAGCAGGAAGGCCTGACCGAACTCCACGCCCGAGACCCGATCCGTGAAGCGCACGGCGCCGTCGGCGTCCGGCCGCCGGTGATCGTCGCCCCCGGCGATGGGCAGGTCGAAGACCAGCTCGTCCAGGCGCCGCTGGCGGGGGATGTCGGCCAGGCGCAGATCGCCCAGCTCGCCCCCCAGGGGGGTGCGCAGGACCCGAAGCAGGCCTTCCTGCAGCAGCTCACGCCAGCGGGGGCTGTCGAAGCCGTGCAGGGGACCCCGCTCGGCCACCACCCGCAGCAGCTCCTGCTGGGCGCGGGCGTGCCCCTCGAGGTCGTTGGGCTCGTAGGCGAACGCGCTGAAGTCGAGGTGCTCGAACAGCTCGTGCAGGAAGGTGCCGGCGTCGGCGCCCGCGGGGAACTCCGCCAGGGGTACGGTGGCGTCCGCCACAGGGCCACCAGGGGCCGCCGCGCGCAGGGCGGCCTCGGCGGCGGGGTCGAGCCCGGCGCCCTCGAGGGCCTCGAGCCCCACCTCCTGATCGTGGTCCTTGGCGGCGGCCTGCAGCTCGGAGACCACCCCGAGGCCCTCGGCGGCCTCGAGGGCCGCGTCGTCGGCGTGGCTGCGGGACTTGGTGATGCTGGTGTAGCTGGTGCGCTTCCAGGTGTGGTCCAGGCCCTTGGGTCGATCGTCGCTGTCGCGGCGACGGAAGACCCGGGCGGCCAGGTGGTCCACCGTGCGGCCCGTGGGGTCGCGGTGCTGCCAGCGGGGGGTCTGGACCAGGGGCGCACAGCGGCTGACGTGGACCAGGGGGCCCAGGGCCGGGGTGGAGCCCACCGCGGTGGCCAGGGCTCGGAGATCGGCCCACAGTTCGTCGGAGGTGAGCCCGTCGATGCGGTCGTTGGCCGCGTGCAGGCGGTCGCCCACCGCGCTGGGCGGAGTGCCCGGCGGGAAGGCGTGCAGCACGGTCCCCAGGGCCGATCCGACCAGCCCCTTGATGTGGCCGGTGTAGACCACGCAGCGCTGCTCGGCGCGGGTGAGGGCCACGTAGAGCAGGCGCAGCTCTTCCTGGCGGGACTCGCGCTCGCGCCGGAACACCCGGGAGCGGGTGGGCTCCACCGTGCGGTCCTTGCGGACGTCCATGACCCGCGCGGGGCTGCCCGTGCGCTCGGAGACGATGAGGGCGCCGCGGCCACCCAAGGTCCCGCCCCACAGGTACGGGGCGAACACCACGGGGAACTGCAGGCCCTTGGCCTTGTGCATGGTGAGGATCCGCACGGCCGCGTCATCGCGCTCGAGGCGCAGCTCGCCGGTCTCGGCGTCGATCTGCGCCCGCCGCCGTTGATCCCCCAGCCAGCGGATCAGGCCCGCCAGCTGCAGGTGGTCCTGGACCTGAGCCGCGTGCAGCAGCTCGAGCAGGTGCAGCAGGTTGGTGAGCCGGCGCTCGCCATCGGGCCAGGCCAGCAGGTTCGTGCGGACCCGACGGTCCACCATCGCGGCCCTGAAGGCCCGCAGCACGCCGTGCTTCTGCAGGGTGGCCTGCCAGCTGGAGAGCTGGGCGAGCCAGCGATCCCACCAGCTGTGGTCCGCCCCCGGGTTGTCGTCGTCCAGGGAGCGCAGCTGCGCGGCGGTCACGGCGAACATGGGGGTCGTGATGGCTGCGCGGGCCGTGGAGTCGGCCCCAGGGCTCTGCACGGCCTGGAGCCACAGCTGCAGGTCGCCGGCTTCGTCGGTGTTCAGGACCGAATCAGCCCCGGGCAACACACAGGGCACCCCGGCCTCGAGCAGGGCCACCTGGATCGCGCGGGCCTGGCGGGTCTTGCGCACCAACACGGCGATGTCCCCCGGGCAGAGCTCGCGCCAGGCGCCGTGGCTGTGCAGGCGCAGGCCCTGGCCCAGCAGCTCGACGATGTCGGCCGCGACCCGGGGCGCCAGCATGGACTGGGCCACGCCCGTCCCGAGCTTCTGAGGCGGATCGCCATCGTCGACCCAGCCGGCCTGAGAGCGTTCGTCGAGGAAGCGCAGGGACAGCGGCGCCATGGCCGGGTCCTGGTCTCCGAGCCGCTCGGGGGGCGCCATCAGCCGCACCGCGGGATCGCGGTCCGGCGGCGCGCCCACCGGCTCGTAGGCGATGCCACCGAGCGCGAACATGCCCGAGGCGGCCAGGGCCGGGTCCGGGCTGGCGTCGTGGGGCTGCGGGGCCGCGAGCAGCGGGTTGAGGGCCGCCAGGAAGCGGGCATCCGAGCGGTAGTTGGTGCGCATGGTGTAGACGCGCTCACCGGCCACGCCCTTGGCCTGCAGGTAGACGTTCACGTTGGCGCCCCGGAAGCCGTAGATGGCCTGCTTGGGGTCGCCGATGAGGTAGAGGTGGTGCCCACCGCCGCCGAACAGCGTGTGGAAGATGGTCCACTGCTCGGGGTCGGTGTCCTGGAACTCGTCGATGAGCGCGGCCCGGAAGGCCGGCGCGATGGCCCCCCGCAGGGCCGCGGCGTGCTGGGGGTCCTCGAGGCGCTCGGCCAGCAGCCGCAGCAGGTCCTGGAAGTTCATGGTGCGTCGGGCGCGGTGTCGCAGCTCGACCTCGCGGCGCACGTAGGCCACGAACAGGGCGCGCTCGTGGTCGATGTCCAGATTGACCGGCTGGACCACCCGGCGCACCCGGTCCAGGTGGGGGTGGTGCCAGGCCTGAGGGCCGGGAGAGTAGGCCTCGATCTTCTTGTCGGACCAGTAGTCCTTCTGGGGCAGGCCTCCGGGGTCCTCGCCCGCGATGAGGGAGCGCACCCAGCTCAGCAAGGTCGCGCCGTTGACCAGGCACTTCTTGGACACGTAGACGGACTGCTTGGCCCGCCGCACGCCCTTCTTCTTGTCCCAGGAGCCCACCAGCTCGCCGGCGGCGTAGGCGGCGTCCATGGCCGCGGACAGCTCGGCCAGGCCGGTACCCTCCCACCAGTCGGCGAAGGCCAGGAGCCGCTCCGGGCGTGGCTGCAGGGCCTGCTCGGGATCGGGATCGACGGCCATGCGGGGATCCCGCACGGCGTCCTGGGCCAGGCTCAGCAGCTCGCCGCGGCCGAAGCCGCAGTCGTCCATCAGGAAGGCGTAGCGTTCGGCGGGGGCGCTGTTGACGTCGGCCGAGAGGAAGTCGTCGACGATCTCTTCGAGCAGGTCGCTCTGGTCCTGGACCAGCTCGAGGCGGAAGTCCACCAGGCTCTCGAAGGCGTTCTGCTTGAGCATACGCTGGCAGAAGCCGTGGATGGTCGAGATCAAGGCCTGATCGAACTCTTCCTGGGCCCGCACCAGCAGGCCCAGCTCGGTGGTGAGGCGATCGCGCTCGACCGCCAGGCGCACCAGATCGGCCAGGTTCGGGTCGGCCTTGGCGGCCGCCAGCGCAGCGTCGATGTCCGACACACCGACACATGCCCGGTAGGCTCGCACCGCCACGGCGATGCGGGAGCGGATGCGATCCACCAGCTCCGAGGTGGCGGCCTTGGTGAAGGTGACCACCAGCAGTTGCCCCATGCGGACCGGGGGTTCGGCCTGGGTGACCAGGCGCAGCACCAGGTTGGTGATCTGGTAGGTCTTGCCGGTGCCGGCGCTGGCCTCGAGCAGGGTGATGCCCGGCTCGAGGGGCGAGTGGATGCCGAACTCACGGGGGGCGCTCATGCGTCACCTCCGGCCGCGGGATCCCGAGGCGCGATGTCGAAGCCCTTGCCCGGCTTGCGGAAGCCCGACACCAGCGGGCGCCAGAGCCGCAGCGCCACCCGGGCGAACTCGCGGTCGAGGGGCACCACGGGGGCGGAGGGGTCCTGGATGGGATCCCGCCCCGCCCACAGCCTGGCGACGTAGGGATCATCGAGATCGGTGGCGGACCAGCCGCCCCCAGGCTCCGACGGCCCGAAGCCGGTGCGCGCCTTGCCCAGGGCCGCGTCCATGTGGACGGCCGCGCCAGGGTCGAGGCTGTCGGCGTCGGCGTCGAGATCATCCAGGTCGAAGCGCCAGCTGCGGTAGTAGTAGGCCCGGGACGCGAAGCCGAAGGAGGCCTCGGGGAACAGGGGCACGGGGCCCTCGAGGCCGGCCAGGTAGAGCGAGAGCAGCTCGGAGAGCCGCGCGCGCGCCACCGCAGCCGGATCATCGCCGTCGGGCACCGGCAGGGTGAGCACCGCCCGCTGCAGCTCGGGGCGGCCCGAGCCGTCGAGGCGGCAGAACCCCAGCACGGTGCGGGCTTGGGCGTCCGCGGTGCTGGCGACCCAGGCCAGGTGTCGGACCCAGGGTCCGAGCCGGTACTTGCCCTTGCCCAGGATGCTGCCGCTGCCCACACAGAGCTGATCGCCCTGCCAGACGGGGCCGGTGCTGCCCAGCAAGCGCACGGTGCCGCCCGGCCGGGCCAGCTCGAGCTCGATGGGGTGGACGGTGGGGGTGGCCGGGGCCTGTTCGTCGCCGAACCAGGCCGAGGCGAAGTCCATGACCAGATCGGCGGCCGCGCCGGGGGCTTCCACCCAGCGGTCGCCACCGGCGCCGAGGGGCAGGCGTCCCTGGGCCCGCAGGCGCTGGATGGGATCGGCGTCGAAGCGCGGTGGGGTGGCCTGGCGCTCCCAGCGGGCCTCGAGGCGGGCCCAGCGGTCGGAGAGCAAGGCCCCCAGCCAGGACCAGCGCTCGAGGCCGTCGGGCTCGACCGGTTCGCGGTGGGGGATGGGGTCTTCGTCGCGGGGCAGGTAGAGGTTGAGGCCACGCTTCAGCAGGGTGCCGGCGGGGTTGCGCAGGAACCACTCGAGCTGATCGAGGGTGATCTCGCGCACGGGAGCCTCGGCGGACGCCCCGTCATCGGATGTGTCGGGTGTGTCGCCCGCCGGGAAGAAGGCGGGCACGGACCGCTGCCGGTTCATGGAGGCCACCGCCCCCGCGAGCAGGTCGTGGTCGTAGGACCGGGCCCGGCCACCGCGGCGGTCGAAGCACTCGACCGAGAAGGCCTGCAGGGGGTGCTGGCTGGTGATGTGGGCGCGCGCGGGGCGATCATCGGGAGGGGCGAAGGTGGCGTCCACCACCTCGAGCAGCTCGCCGATGGGCACCGCGGGGGCGCAGGCTTCGTTGGAGCGGGGGTCGCGACCCGTGTAGAAGACCAGCAGGTGATCCCGGGCGGCCAGCAGGGCCTCGAGCAGCAGGTAGCGGTCTTCGTCGCGGGCGTCGCGATCGCCGGCGCGGGGGGACCGCTGGGTGGGGTCGAAGCGACGGCTGCCCGACGGCCGCGGGAAGGCGCCTTCGTCCATGCCCAGCAGGCAGATGACCCGGTAGGGCACCGACCGATACGGGGCCATGGCCGCGAAGGTGACCGCGCCGGTGTGGGCCCGGGTGGCACCCGAGGCGACCTCGAAGCGGCCCGAGAGCACGGCGTGGAAGGCCTGCAGGGACAGGGGTCGGCCGGCCAGGCCGAGCTCCGCGGATCCGCGCAACGACTCGAGCTCGCGGCGCACCCGCGCCGTGAGCCAGCCCGCCTTGGGGCCGGTGGCGGTGAGCCGACCGAGGGTGCCCACACCCGCGGCGGAGCCGGGGGGCTCGCCGGGTTGGCCCAGCAGGCGATCGACCCAGGCGTGCAGCCCGCGGGTACCCCGCAGGCGCCCGAGCTCGTCGAAGAGGGTGGTGCAGGCGTCGAAGAAGCGCCCGAGCAGGTGGACCACGCCACCCTCGAGGGCGTCGACGGGGGCCACGCCCAGGGCGCGCTCGGGGCTGGGCTGGGACAGACGCGGCGGGCGATCCCAGAGCCGCCCGGGTTCGTCCGCCATGCAGACCCCCAGGGCCAGGCGCTCGAGGCCGAAGCGCCAGGTGTTCTGGGAGACCGCGGGTTGACCGTGATCATCGCGGTCGTCGGGGTCGAGCCCCCAGCGGATGCCGGCGGTGTCCACCCAGCGCCCGAGGGTCTCGAGATCCCCGTGTTCGATGCCGAAGCGCTGCCGGAAGGGCTCCACGGCGAGCAGATCGAGCACCGTGACCGCGCTGACACGAGCCTGGCCCGCGGCGAGCTCGAGCACCCGCAGCAACACATCCGCCACGGGGTTGGTGCGTCGCACCGAACGCTCGGTGACCGCGAAGGGGATGTGGGGCGCGCCGGCCGGTCCCCAGCGGCGGGCTTCGTCGGTCATGGGCTGGCCATCGCGCTGCAGGGGACGCGCGCGGCCCTGATCGAAGACCGCGCCGATGAGGGGCACGAAGGCTTCGATGTCGGGCACCATCACCAGCACATCCCGGGGCTCGAGATCCGGGTGGGCCTCGAAGAGGTGGAGCAGGGTCTGACGGAGGACCTCGACCTGGCGGGTGTCGCCGTAGCAGGCGTGCAGCTGCAGGGAGTCGTCCCCCGGCGCGAGGGGGCGCTGGGCCCGCTGCTCGGGGCCGAATGCCATGGGGTCGCGCAGGTGGAGGATGTCGGACTGCAGGGCGTGCAGGGCCCGCGGGGGGCCGTTGGCTTCGGCGTCCGCGAGCGCCGGCGCGACGTCGATGAAGGCGTCGGTGGTGCTGCGATCGGTGACGGAGTCTCCCAGGCCCTCGAGCACCAGCTGCATGTCGCGGCCGACCCGCCCCAGTGACTGCAGCAGCGGGTGCGGTCGGGTGGAGCAGAGCTCGTCCACCCGCTCGGAGATGCGATCCCGTTCGCCCGCCAGCAGCCGGTCCGCGGCGCCCTGGCCGATGGTGTGCAGATCGGCCCAGTAGCTGTTGGAGGGGCAGAGCACGTACAGCTCCACCGGGGTGGTCCGGGACAGCCAGGCCAGCTGGCGCAGGTAGCTGGGGGGCAGCGAGGCGATGCCGAAGACCCGCAGCACCTGATCGAAGGGAGCGTCGCCCACCGGGCCACCGGCGGTGACCGCGCGCCAGCGCTGGGCGCCGTGGGCGCCGCCACCGGGGGACTGGAGCAGGTGCTGATGCACGGCCTGCCAGAGCAGGGGCAGCCAGGCCAGGTCCGCGGCCGCCGCGGGGAGGCGGGTGCCGCCCATGGACCAGTCCACCGCCAGCTGGGGCCGGTAGACCACCATGCGGTCGAGCACGTCGGCCAGCTGGGCCGCCAGCTCGAGGGCCCGGGGCTGGATCACCCCCCCGGCCAGCTCGCCGAGGTAGTCGCGCAGGGGCTGCAGCTCGGGTCGGCCTTCGGGGGCCGCCAGCAGGCCGGGCAGGACCTCGAGCACCGCCCAGGTCAGGGCGTCGGCCCGCCAGGGATCGTCCGGGGCCTCCGCCCCGGGGGGGTGGCCCTCGAGCCCGGCCAGGGCTTCACCGAGGACCTGCTGGGGGAAGGGGAAGACCGCGTTGGCGCAGATGTGGCCCGGCAGCTTGGCCGCCAGCTGGTGGCGCAGCCAGCGCTCCATGCCCTTGCTGCCCACCACGACCCGGAGCGGGGCGAAGGGATCGGCCGGCAGGGCCCCCGGCGTGCCCAGCTGGGCCGCCAGGATCTCCACCAGGACCTCGAGCTTGTTGCTGCGGTAGACGTCGAGCACGGTGACCCCCGGAGGGTGTGGCGCCAAGGACGCCGAAGAGGGCGAAAGATGGACATCCTACCAAGCCAGCCAGCGGGCGCCGGACAGGAGCTGTCCGAGAGCCCGATGACGCCGTTGTAGTGCAGATCGTCAGCTGTCGTCTGGCTCGAGGTAGACCAGGTCACCGTAGAGCGTCGCCTGCACCCGCCAGCCGGCCTCGCTCAGCCGCCGCGCCACCGCGCTCCACGCCACCATGCCGTCGTCCCCGAGCGGGTGGCCGCTGTCGTGCAGCGCGAAGGGATCGTGCACCGCCGCGATCACTCCGGTCGTGTCGGTCCAACTGCTCGAGCCGGTGGCCCAGTCTTCGTCCACACAGACCGAGGGCACGTCCTCGCCGATGTGGACCGCGTCACGCTCGACAGCGTGCCAGACCAGCTCGCCGATGGCCTGCTCGAGGGCCCGAGCCAGATCCCGGGGCAGGGGGGCGTCGAGCCCCAGGACGGCGATGCCCGCCGCAGTGGGCTGGGCTTCCTCCCAGTCGCCGCCGGGGGCGTCCATCCAGTAGAGGGCCTCGATCACCGCCGCG
>CAYZVO010000166.1:0-21006 GCA_964481655.1 uncultured Enterobacterales bacterium
ATGCCGCTCCTAACGCGGCTGGATGGAGAGTCGTGTTCCGGCGGGGTCAATACAGGACGACGGACCCGCCGGGTATTATTCCAGAGCTATGAAGCGCACCATCGCTCGACTGGCCCTGGTGATCGGGGGCACCATCCTGGCCCTGTGCATGGCCGAGGGCGTCCTGCGGCTGCACCACGGCACCGGGATCGGCATGTTCATGGCCGATCCGCCCCTGGGGGATCCCCACGCCTTGTACGACGGCCACGAGCGCCTGGGCTTCGTCCCCCGGCCCGGCGCCGTCATGACCCAGCGGACCATCGAGTTCACCACCGAGACCCGCTTCAACGCCCTGGGCACCCGCGGGCCGGAGCTCGAGCCACCCCGGGACGACACCACCGTGATCCTGGCAGTGGGGGACTCCTTCACCCTCGGCAGCCAGGTGGCCGAGCACGACTGCTTCACCTCTCGGCTCCAGCAGACCCTGGGGGAGGCCACAGGACGCCGTGTCCGCGTCATCAACGCCGGGGTGGACGGCTACAACACCTTCCAGGCGACCCACCGGGCGCGGGAGCTGGTGGAGCGCTACCCCGTGGATGCGCTGGTCCTGACCTTCTTCCTGGGCAACGACTTCATGGAGAACACCGGGGCCATGGTCCCCGGGGGCCTGCACGGGATCGAGGTGGAGCCCACGCCCCCGCCCGATGGAGGGGGGCACATCGGCCCGATGCCCGAGCCCTCACGGCTGCTGCCGAAGCCCGCCCACGACTGGCTGTTCATGCGCTCGCACCTCTACACGCAGCTCGAGCTCTGGCACCGGGCGCTGACCGCCAGGCAGACCTTCTACGGGGACCGCTGGCGCGAGGAGATGAGCCTGTTCACCGCCGGCAGCTCCACCGAGGAGCAGCTCTTCCCCAACCGCCTCGCCCTCGAGCAGCTGGGGGAGTTCTGCACCGCCCGGCAGCTGCCCTGCCTGGTGTCCCTGGCGCCCCCGGCCTTCACCGTGGACCCCGACCGGGTGGCGACCAGCTTCTCGATCATCGGCGTCGAGGGGGAGCCCGATCTCGAGCGCCTGCCCCGGGAACTCCTCGGGCTGATGCCGGCCACCCTGCGGGCCCACGACCTGGCCCCCGAGCTCATCGCCGCCGCCGAGCGCGAGCCTGTGTACTACGAGTTCGACGGACACTGGAACCCGGCCGGGCACCGGGCCGTGGCCGAGGCCCTGACCCCGATCCTGGCGGAGCTGCTGGCTGACGACGAGTAGCACTGGACGCGGGCCGTGTGGTGCCTAGAAACAGGCACAACCCCGAGGTGAGCCGCCGTCCTCCCCAGCTTCGCCCCCTCCGTCGCGTCCGCTGTCGACCTCATCCTGGACTGGTGGGTGCTCCACGACGCCGCTCCCCTGCTCGCAGCCTGGATCGCGGGCGCCTGGCTCGCCCACCGCCACCGACAGCGCTGGCTGTTGGCCGTCTTCGGCGTCCTGCTGGGGCTGCTGGCGCTCAGTCTGCTGCCGGGCATGACCGCCCTGAACGCCTGGCTGCGGGCCGAGCACTGGGTGGGGCTGGCCGCCATCGTGATCGCCGCCCCCGTCCGGGGCCCCGGGCCGCCCCGCCTCGCCAGCCTCACCCCCATGGTCCTGGCCACCCAGGGCTTCGGGGCCCTGGTGCTCGCCGCCGCCATCGCCGGCAAGGCCCTGCTCGAGCCGGGGACCCCGGGCCGGGCGCTGCTGGTGGGCGCGGTGGCGCTGCTGAGCCTGGCGGCCCTGATGGACGCCGAGCTGCTGCGGGTCTGGTCCCTGACCCAGCGTCTGCTGGGCTTCGGCGCCGACGAGGCCTCCCTGGCCGCCCGCGCCAGCACCGAGGCCGTGCGCCTGCTGGGCTGGGGGGCGCTGCTGTGGTGGGGGTTCGGCAAGGCGAAGCCCTAGCCCCCTACTCCTCCGCGGCCGCCTCCGGGAGCGCCGGCGTGGCCGCGGCTCGGTCCTCGAGGGCGGTGTCCCAGCGGGCGTCGAAGCGCTGGCACAGGGCCTCGAAGTAGTCCTCTTCGCCCAACAAGGCGCCGCGCAGCTGGTCCAGGGTGCCGCGGTCCCGCTCGCCCGAGAGCTGGCCGGAGGCGGCGTCCACGGCCTCTTCCCGCCGCAGCACGCCCATGGTGCGCAGGGTGCGCACCGCCTGGAAGCCCAGGCGCCGCAGGAAGACCCGCCCGCCCCGGAAGCTGCGCTTGATGATCTGGCTGATGGGCGAGGTGTCCGTGTCGTCGCAGGTCTTGGCGATGACATTGTTGAGCTGGTCGAGGGGATCCTTGTCCTGGCCCAGGGACTCCGCGTCGATGCAGCCCCGCTCCAGGGCGTGCTCCACCAGCAGGCCCACGTGCAGCAGCCGGGAGGCCACGTCCACCGCTTCCTTGATCGCGAAGATGTAGAAGACCTTCCGGAAGATCTTGCGGATCGGGTAGATGATCACGCCCAGCAGGCAGCCCACCAGCAGGTTGCGGCGGGTCCGGGTCAGGGCCCGCTTCTGGCCCCAGCTCAGCTCCATGCCGTAGGCCCGGAACTGCCGCCCCACCAGGTGGCGGCGGATGGCGCCGATGACCAGGTCGTCCACGAAGGGGATCGGGCTCAGGGCGCAGACCCCTGCGAGCACCGCCGAGGTGGTGATGCTGGTGCGGGAGGGGGGCTTCGGGTTCGCGGGCACGGCGGGCGCGGGGGCGGGGAGCTCGGTCAACGGGTTCGCTCCGGGGGACGCGGGGACTCGCTGCTCCAGGTAACGCCCGGGAGGCCCGAAGTCGTTCAGGGCTCCCGGCCGACGTGGGTGGTGCCGTGGCCCAGGCTGCCGTAGCCGCTGCACGGGCCAGCGCCGGGGCCGGCCTCCATGGAACAGGCTGGCGGGTCCCCATCACCGTAGAAGACCTTGATGCGCCCTCCGGCGCCATAGCCAGGACCGGAGTCCCAGCCGAAGTCCTCGGCGTCACCGCCGTCGGCGACCAGGCTGCCGGTGCAGTCCAGATCGTCGGCCAGGATCAGGATGCCACCACCAGAGCCGGACCCACCGACGCGGTCGGCGCCCGCGCCACCGTCGGTCCCGTCCTGGCCGCTGACGTCGATGGCGCCATGGAGCACGACGGTGCCGGCGCGGAGCTCGACCACGCCACCGCCAGCGGTGCCGGCAGGTTCATTCCCCGCTCCCCAGCTGCCGCTGCCGCCACCCGAGCCCATGCGGATCACAGCCTGGTCCGACGCACCGTAGGTGCTCCCGCCCCACAGCTCGGTGGAGAAGTAGTCGCAGGAGGCCCCACCGTCCCGGCCATACCCCCCGCCGCTGCCGAAGTCGCCGCGCTCGTAGCGACCGCCGCCGGGCCCGTGCCCCTGCGCCTCTTGGCCACCGACATAGCCCGCACCCACCGCGTCGATGCGGCTGTCGTCCGACAGGTAGACCACCTCGGCCTCGATGACGAGCCGGCCGCCCAGATCGGTCTCCTCGTCGTAGGGCGTGACGACGATGGCCCCGCCGTCGATGAGCCACACCGCCTCGTGCTGCAGCGTGCCGGAGGTGGTCAGGGTGGTCCCGTCGATCAGCAGGCTGTCGCTGACACAGTGCCAGGGTAGGGTGCCGGGATCGCCGTCGTCGCAGTCCCAGCCACCGTAGGCGTCACTGGACCAGCCATCGGCGTCGGCGTCGAAGTCGTCGTCGCCCGCGCAGTCCGAGTCCACGCCGTCGTACCAGGTCTCGGCCATGCCGGGACCCACGCTGGGGTCACCGTCGTCGCAGTCCCCCGCGCGCCAGCTGAAGCCGTCGCCGTCGCTGTCACGCTCGACATGCCCGTCGCAGTCGTTGTCCACGCGATCGTCGTAGACCTCCACCGCCCCGGGGTGCACCGCGGCGTTGGCGTCGTTGCAGTCGCCCTCGAGCACCGACCAGCCGTCGCCGTCGTCGTCCCGGTCCTCGACGCCGTCGCAGTCGTTGTCCACCCCATCGCTGGGGACTTCGGGCGCTGCCGGGTGCACCGATGCGTCCCGGTCATCGCAATCATCGGCCCTGGTGCTCCAGGAGGGAGGACAGCTGCAGTGTTCCTCGCTCTTGATGGGCGTGCCGTAGCCGTCGCCGTCGAGGTCCGGGTAGCAGGCCACGGCATCCTCGGCGCCGGGCTCATCGACATGCCCGTCGCAGTCGTTGTCCACCCCGTCGCACCACTCGTCGGCGCCGGCGTAGACTGCGCCGTCGTGGTCGTCGCAGTCGAGCCCGGGCCCGTAGCCGTCACCGTCGGCGTCCGCGAGCGGCCCATCGAACAGGTGGATCTGGCCCCCCTCGCTGCGGCGCCCCTTGGAGGCGACCACCAGCTCGGCGAAGCCGTCGCGATCCAGATCGTCCGTGATCAGCACCGACCGCCCCAGCTGCTCATCCGAGGACTCACCGTAGATCGACCAGACCGGGCTCGCGCCCAGGCCGCCAGCAGACCCCGAGAACAGGAAGGCCCCGCCGCCATCGCTGACGACCGAGGACTCTCGCTCGGCACCGATCAGCAGGTCGTCGAGGCCGTCGCCGTCCACGTCTCCCGCGGAGAGGGAGCAGCCCAGGTAGGAGCGGTCCGTGCCCAGGGTCGTCCACTCGGGCTCCGCCGACAGGCCCTCGGCTGAGCCGTAGAACACCGTGACCGCGCCCTGGTACTCTCCCCCCCACACCGGGGTGTGCCAGGTCTCCGCCCCGGCGGCGAGGTCGTCACAGCCGTCGCCATCGAAGTCGCCCACGGCCAACGAGGCACCCAGCCGCGCGTCCCGACGGGCCGGGGCGTAGCTCCAGGACGCTGTGGTCTCGAGGCCGACCGCCGAACCGCGGAACAGGTGCAGCGCGCCCTCCAGGGCCACGCCTCCCTCGCTGATGTAGCGGGGCTCGCCCACGGCCAGATCCGGGAGTCCGTCGCAGTCGAAGTCACCGAGGGCCAGCGCGTGGCCCGCCTCGGCCTCTTCTTGGCCGGAGACCGACCAGGACGGGCTGTCCGCGAGGCCGTCGGGGCTGCCAGGGAACAGCTCGACCAGGTCGGCTCCGGGGCTGCCCACCACGAGATCGTCGTGCCCGTCGAGGTCCAGGTCCCCGACCACCATGGCGTGGCCGAAGTCGTCGGCGTCCCCGCCGGCCCAGGCGCCATCATGGAGCACGGCACCGGAGGCGTCCACCGAGACGAAGCCGACCGAGCCGTCGCCGTGCTCGGTGCCGCTGTACCCCACCGCGATGGTCTCGATCCCGTCGCCGTCGAAGTCACCCACCACCAGGTTCATGGCCCGGGTCCAGCTGCAGCACTCCCAGGGCAGCTCCAGGCTCCAGCTCGGAGTGTCGAGCACGCCGGAGGCGTCGGCCGGCAACGCGCTCACCCGGGCCTCACCGTCGCTGGTGCTGACCGCCTCGGTGCCCAGCAGGAGCTCACCGTAGCCGTCACCGTCGAGATCGCGGGCGGCGCCCAGGCCGATCCCCAGGTGGCTGCCCTGGTAGGCCCCCTCGAGCACCAGATCGGCGCGGGACAGGCTCGACCCGTGGCCGCGCTCGACGCTCGGATCACCGGGGGTGCTGTCCCGGGGCTCATCCTGGTGCGGCCCGCGGCCACAGCCCGCGACCACCAGGAGCAACGGCAGAGCCTTGTGCATGGTGCCTCCCAACTCGTTCCCGCTGCAGGATAGCATCCGACAGGCATCTCCACACAGCTTGGTGGGAAGGGATCCCCACCACAGGGGTTCGACCCGGCATGTCGTCTCCGTCCACCATCCTGACCGCCCTCGCCGCCACCCTCATCGCAGGCTGCCCCCACCCGGGGGGACTCGAGCAGGCCGCCTCCGAGCCCCCTGCCCCGCTGACGGCCGAGGGCGACGGCTGGTCCCTCGCGCTGCGGGAGCTGGCGCCGGGGGTCTGGCTGCACACCACCTGGCGGGAGCTGCCTCACGTGGGCCCCTTCCCCGCCAACGGGTTGCTGGTGCGCGAGGGCGACGGGCTGTTGATGGTGGACACCGCCTGGGGTGAGGCCCCCACCGAGCAGCTGCTCGCCTGGGCCGAGCTCGAGCTGGGCCTGCCCGTGGTGGGCGCGCTGGCCACCCACCGCCACGACGACTGCTACGGCGGGGCACCCGCCCTGGGGCGCCGCGGGATCCCGACCCACTTCCACCCCCAGGACCTCGCGCAGCCCCTGGCGCCGGGCGAGGACCTCACGGGCCTGCTGGAGCCCCTGTACGAGCGCGATCGGCTCGCCTGGGGTGGGCTGGAGCTCTTCCACCCCGGCGCCGGACACAGCCGCGGCAACCTGACCGTGTACCTGCCGGAGCAGGGCATCCTGTTCGGCGGCTGCGCCGTGCGTGCGACGGACGCCCAGGGCCTGGGCAACACCGAGCACGCCACCATCGACTCCTGGGCGGTCGCCATGCAGCGGCTGCAGGCCGAGTACCCCGAGCTCCGGATGGTGGTGCCGGGACACGGCGAGCCCGGCGGCCCCGAGCTGCTGGCGCACACCGCGGCGCTGCTGGCGGCCGAGCTGGGGCCACAGCCGCCCGTGGAGCCCGTGACCGACGCCCACCGCGAAGCCTGCGCCGGGCTGGGTCCACACTGGCTGCAGATCGCCGCCTGGGAGCCCGGGCCGCCCGCCCAGCTCCACATCGGCGTGGGCAGCGTCGAGGTGATGGGCGGCTACCTGGACTTCCGGCCCATGGATGAGCTGGAGGCCGCCGAGGCGCTGCATGAGGACCCCGCGATCGTGGGTGCCTGGCTGGCGGCGCTGGGGGCGACCGGCGCCGCGCAGGCCCAGTTCTTCGTGCTCCGGGGAGACGACGGAGGCTTCCACGGTGGCATGGGCATCCCCCTGCGCGCCGACCTGGCCTTCCGCCACGAGCAGGGCACCCTGGTCTGCGCCTCGGACCACGGCGCCGCCCCCGCCTCCACGCTCCAGAGCCACCTGGGCTGCGCCCCGATCCCGGGCGAGGACGAGGGGTGGTGGTGGTGTCCGCTGCAGGAGTGAACCCGTCGAGCGCGATAGGCTCCCCCACCACCGAGGAGGCCACCGTGGGCTACGAGCGTGTGATGCAGGCGGACATCAAGGCCCTGCTGCAGCTGTTCGCCGAGCGGGTCCCCGACCCCGACAGCAACCGCCAGGTGCGCGAGCTGGTCGCTGACCGCAGCCGCTGGCTCGAGGCCCGCGACCTGTTCGACGAGGTCAGGACCCGCAACTTCGCCGCGATCCGCGACGGCGACACCCTCCGGGAGCAGCAGTACGCCTTCGAGGAGGTCTGCCTCCAGAGCATCTACAACGAGGCCGCCCCCCACCACCGCTTCGACGCCTGCACCCCCCACTGGATCATCAAGAACGCCCTGCACCTGGGGCGAGCGCTGGGGGTGGAGGTGGATGAGATCGCGAGGGTCGTGGCCGGGGAGCCGCGCTAGCGCACCATCCACGCTGCAACGAGGACCCCACCCAGCGTTCCACACGCGCGACAGGGTCCGGGTGAAGGTTCCACCAGGCCTCGCGCCATTGTCGAGGCCGGCCGAGGGCGGCCCCGGGAACCACCTCCGGCGCCCGGGTGACCATAGGCAGCGAGCCGTCGCCGTCGCCCGGGAGGAAGCCATGAGTGGGTGGAGTGGACCCTGCGAGATCGAGTTGTTCGACCTGCCCCTGCGCGGGCTGCGGTACGCCCCGTTCCCCGTCGAAGAGACGCTGCTGATCAGCGGGGCCGTCGCGGGAATCACGACCCTGGTCTGGGCGGTCCGCCGCCCCTGGAATCGCCAGGCACGCCTGCACCTCTGGATCGCGCCTGCGACCATGCTGGCGCTGATGTCGCTGACCTTCCTGGACCCCCCCCACCGCTACCACCCCCTGATGGTACGCGGCTTCCACACGGGCTGGATGGCGCTGCTGCTGACGATGACCACGGTGCTGCTGCTGCGCGTGCGAGGTCGCCGCGCGAGCCTCGCGGCCTGGCTGGCCTTCCCCACCCTGGCGCTGGGGCTGGCCGCCCTCACGCTGATCCGACGGCTCCCCTTCGACGACCACTGGCTCGAGCCCACCATGTTCCCCTCGGCCACCTGGTACGTCTACGGCGACGGGCTGCTCCTGCTCATCGCCGTGCTGTTCTTCGGTGGCGTCACCATGGCCCTCGGCGCCTTCTCGCCCACCGCTCGGCGCGGGGGCTACGCCTCGTTCCTGGCGACCCGCGGCGCCCTGATGATCGCCATCGCGGGCCTGCTCGAGTGCCACCGCACCATCCTGATCTCCTGGTACCTCAACGACTTCGCCCAGGGCACGCTGGCGTGGTTGATCCGAGAGCGTCTGCTACTGGGGATCGCGGCCATCGCCGTGATCTCCCTGCTGGCGCGCCGGCGAGCCCTGCAGGGACCGCGCGAGGCTCCGCGCCTCCGCCGCGCAGCCAGCGCGCTGTCACTGGCGCAACTGGCGCTGCTGACCGCCTGCGTGCTGAGCATCGAGCTGTCCGTCGCGCGAGTGTTCGAGCTGCCTCCCCTGGCCTTCAGCGCGCCGACCTGCCCCCAGCCACCGTGCACGGCGACCGACGACTGGTCCGAGCTCCAACATCCACACAACCCCTACCCGGCGTTCGCCACCGACCTGGGCGTGGTGGAGGTGCGCTTCCAGGAGCTGGAACGGAGGCCCTAGGCGGGTCTCGGCGCAGCTCGGGTTAGATCCCCCCCATGTCCGACTACTACGCCCGTCAGCGCATCCTGCCCCAGATCGGCCCGGCCGGTCAGGAGCGTCTCTCCGCCTCCACCGTGGCCGTCATCGGCTGTGGGGCCCTGGGCACGGTGCAGGCCGAGCTGCTGGCCCGCGCTGGCGTGGGCCACCTCATCGTGGTGGATCGCGACCGGGTGGAGCTCACCAACCTGCAGCGGCAGCTGCTCTACACCCCCGACGACGTGGAGCACCGCCGCCTCAAGGCCCTGGCCGCCGCCGCGCGGCTGCGCCTGATCAACCCCGGCATCCACATCGACGGGCGCGTGGTCTCCGTCGGCCCCCGCACCATCCGGCCCCTCATCAAGGGCTGCGACCTGGTCTTGGACGGCACCGACAATGTGGAGACCCGCTACGTGCTCAACGACGCCTGCGTCAAGGCGGGGGTGCCCTGGGTGTACGGCGGGGCGGTGGGCACCGAAGGTCTCGTGATGCCCGTAGTCCCGGGGACCGGCCCCTGCCTGCGCTGTGCCTTCCCCGAGCCGCCGCCCACCGGCTCCCTGGCCACCTGCGACACCGCGGGTGTGCTGGCCTCGACCACCGCCACCGTGGCCGCGCTGCAGGTGGCCGCCGCCCTGCGCCTGCTCACCGGCGACCGGGACAACGCGGGCCGGCTCACCAGCCTCGATCCGTGGAAGGCCCGCTTCCACAGCATGAACATCCCCCGGGATCCGGAGTGCCCCTGCTGTGGCCAGCGGCGCTTCCCCTTCCTGCGCAGCTCCGGCGTCGCCAACGCCACCACCCTGTGCGGCGAAGAGGCCGTGCAGGTCACCCCCGCCGCCCCCATCGACGTCGGCCTGCCAGAGCTGGCGAAGCGCCTGCGGGGCGCAGGCACGGTGGATCTGGGGGACGATCACCTGGTCTTCGCCACCGAAGAGCACGAGCTGCTGGTCTTCGCCGACGGCACGGTGTTGGTGAACGGCACCCGGGATCTCGACCTGGCCCGCACCCTGGTGGCCCGCTTCGTGGGCAGCTGAGCCCCGGGGGCTGTGGGAACAGCCACCGACCGTCGACCCGGCGCTACCCCATACTGGGGAACGGGGCTGAACTTGAAGGGGCACCCCTGGCCTCGGGTCCGCGCCATGCTCTCTCCCTTCTCCCCCGTCCCCTTCTCGAAGAACCACGGCCCGGATCGGGCCCTGGTCGAGCGCGCCACCACGCGCACCATGAAGCGCCACGACCCCCGCACCGGCAGCATGGGCACCCGCCCGGTCGCGCCGCGGGCGTTGCCCGTGGACTTCCTGCTGCTGCAGTACGCCCGCCGCGGCGATCGCACGGTGGCCCGGGCCGTGGCCCAGACCCTGGCCGCCCTGGCCCGCAGCGGCGTGCACGACGCCCTGGGCGGCGGCTTCCACCGCGGCGCCTTCGACGCCGGCTGGCGGGAGCCGGACTTCGGCAAGACCACCGCCGACAACGCCTTGCTCGCCGTGACCTACCTGCGGGCCTGGCGGGTGCTGGGGCGCCGGGACTTCGGCCGGGTGGCCACCGGAACCCTGGCGGCCATGGAGCAGGAGCTGGCCCTGCCCGAAGGCGGCTTCCGCACCGGCGCCCACCACGGCAGCGAGGATCTGCTCCAGCGCTCCCTGGCGTCCTACCGCAACACCTGGACCCGCGAGGAGCTGGACCAGGTGCTCGATCCCGAGTCCGCCCAGCTGGCGGCGCTGTGGTGGGGCGTGCTGCCCGACACCTGGAGCGCCGGAGCCTGGGGCGGCCGCCACGCACTGCGGGTGCGCAGCTCCATCGAGGCCCTGGCGGCCACCGCCGGCATGGAGCCCGTGGCCGCCGTCCGCGCCCTCGACCGCGCGCGGGCCGCGCTGCGCGCCCACCGGGACGACCGCCCCACGGCCGGCAGCAGCCGGGCCTTCGAGGCCACCCCCAACGGCCTGGCCGTCTCCGCCTTCGCCCACGCGGCCCTGTGGCTCGAGGACGGCGACGGCGCGGGGGCCCGCTGGTTGGCCACCGCCCAGCGCACGGCCCACGCCCTGTACGGTCGGCTGTGGAACGGGCGCCGCTTGCTGCACGCCGCGCCCCGGGGCGAGCCCGGTCGCCGGGGCTCCCTCGCCGACTACGCCTGCTCGCTGGGGGGCATGCTCGACCTGTTCGAGGCCAGCGGCGAGCTGCGCTGGCTCGACCGGGCCCTCGAGCTCGAGGATGCCTGGCGGGCCCAGCTGGACGACGAGCCCATCCCCGCCATGCGCATCGGCGTCCCCAGGGGCGACGACCGCCGTGGGCCCCGCCTGGCGGCCCCTCCTCCGGACGAGGTGGACGGCGGCGCCATCATGGCCCGATCCCTGCTGCGCCTGGCGTCCATGACCAGCGATCCCAGCCACCGCGAGCGCGCCGAAGGGCTGCTCCGGGCCCGCGCGCCGGAGCTGCTGGACGGCGCCATCGGCAAGGCCCAGCTGGCCCTGGCCTTCACCTGGAGCTTGCTCGAGCCCCGGGTGCTGAGCGTCGTGCACGACGGAGACGCGCGCGCGGCCGCCGGCATGGTGGCGGCGGCCCTGGACAACGCCCCGCCCTGGATCACGGTGCTGCGCGCCGAGCGAGGGGCGGACCTCGAGCGCAAGCGCAGCCGGGTCCCCTCCCTGGAGCACCGTCAGCCGGTCCCCGGGGTCACCCGGGCCTGGCTCTGCCGTGGCCGCGCCTGTCCGCCGGCGACGTCGGACCCGGACGAGCTGGCCAGGATCCTGGACGAGACGAACCGAGTGGCGAGCTAGGCGCTCCCTCTCCCCTGGGGGGAGAGACGCCGAGCCGCCCGTCACGCCGCCTGCGGGCCTCCGGTCGGCCGGCGGCCGCTCAGCAGGAAGCGCTGCAGGGCATAGGGGGTCTCGAGGCCGCGGGAGCAGGAGCGGGTGCCGCAGACATAGGTCGCGGCGCGCTCCGCCCCGGAGCGATGGTGGGCGGCGATGGGCAGACGGCTGGGGAGCTCGTCGAGATCGCAGCCCTCGCCGGTGACCACCACCTCCCGGCCGGGGGAGCCCACGCCGCGCAGGACGCTCAGGAAGGCCGCCCGGCGCGCGGTGTCGTCGTGGCTCCAGACCAGCAAGACCTGGGGATCGGCCAGCACGCGCTCCGCGGACGCCAGCAGCGAGGCGTAGCCCATGGGGTCGATCTCGAGCCGCGAGAACCACGGCCGCAGCAGGGCCATGGCCCGCGTGCGACGCTGGGGATCCGACAGCAGCGTGGACAGCCTGGCCAGCAGCAGCGCCCAGGCCGCGGCGTCGCGGCCGCGCTCACGCTCGTCGATGCGGCGGTGCAGACGCGCCAAGGAGCGGCGCTCGACCCCCTGGGGCTGCCCGGTCCAGAGCCCCCGCAGGGCGTCCTCCAGGGCCAGGCACATGCGCAGCCAGTGCACCCGGCCGGTGCTCTCGAAGAGCTCGAGGAAGCCCAGGGCGAGCTGGACATGGTCCCTGAAGCTCGCCTGGCCAGGCTGGCGTACGCCGTGCATGAACGCCTCGTGCAGGCGCCCCCGGTGCCACAGCAGGCGGGTGGTGCTCTCGGCTGCCAGCGCCGCGGTGTCCAGCCAGGTCCGGGCGTCCGGACCGATGTGGTCCAGGCTGCGGGCCGTGCGGGCCAGGGCCGCGATCATCGACCCGTTGGCTCCTGGGAGCACGCGCTGATCGCTGCGCCCCGCGTCCACCCGGCGGCGGGCCTCGGCCAGGGCGGCCCGGGCGCGCTCCACGTGGCTGCGTCGCACTCCGCCCTGCTCCGTGCTGTCGCTCAGGGGGGGCAGGGTGACCAACAGCTTGCCGTCACCCAGCGGGTGCAGGCCGAGGCTGGGCCTGACCACCTCGAAGAGCCCGTCGCCGAGGATCTGACGGATCTCCTCCATGGTGAAGCCGACCTCCCGGGCCGCGGCGCGGGCCTCGCTGGGGCGGCGCAGGGCCGCGTGGAAGGCGCCGAACTCCGAGCGCAGCTCGGCCCAGGCCACGCCCAGGATCTCGTCGCTGGCCCAGAACATGTCCCGACGGCCGGACAGCTCCCAGGCCTCGAGGAAGGCCAGCGCGAGCTCGGCGTTGTCGTCCAGCTCCTTGTCGAAGCTCCCAGGCAGGCGCCCCGGCCCCTGCCAGCCCGCGTAGTGTCCGCCGCCGAGGTGGTCGCGTCCGGCCCCTCGGATGCGCTCCTCGAGCCGGTCCTGGGCCCAGCGCAGCAGCTCTGGCCGCTGCTGTCGCTCCCCGTGGCGGAGGGCGAAGCGCAGCAGGTCGACGGGCACGCTGCCCCGCTCGCCCCGCTGCCCCAGGTACATCCGCCAGTGCCGGGACAGGGCGTCGGCGGCGCCCGACAGGATGACCTCGAGGCGCTCTCGGTCGACACCGACGAACACGCCGGACAGGCCGCCGCAGCCCGCGCGGCTGCCCGATGAGCAGCGCTCGATGGAGGCCTGCTTGGGCAGCTCGCTGTGGGCCTCGAGCAGCGCCAGGAGGCTGCCCATGGCGCCGCCCCGCCGCCAGCCCTCGTCGTCGCTGGTCCAGGCCGCGTAGGGGGCGCGCCCGGGGGTCAGCCAGAGCACCGCGCTGCGAGACCGGGACGCCCCGAGCAGCTCGCAGGCCGCGCGGTAGCGCTCCACGTCGTCCGCCGACCCACCGGGGGTGAGCAGCACCGGCACGTAGGCGCGGTTGGCGCTGCGGGCGATGTGCAGATCGGAGAAGACCCGCTCCCACACACCCCGGGCCACGGGGCAGTCAGGATCCCGGACCCACAGCAGCACGGGCCGGGCGCTGCGCCGGGCCTCGTCGAAAGCGTCGGGGGCGAAGGGGCGCCAGTCCACGGGATCGTGGGCGTGCTGGCGCTCGCTGGGGTCCTCCCGCAGGATGAGCCGGTTGAGGAAGCGGGGGCTGCCATCCTCCAGGGTGTGCCGGACCCACCCGACCGTGGGCACGCGCTGGATCTGCAGCTGCTGCCAGCGCAGCATGATGGCGCCGACCACCTCGGGGGCGTAGCCGACGATGCCAGGCGGAGAGCGACGGAAGGGCACAGGTTCCAGGGTGCTCACGGACATCTCGGACCTCCGGGTTGGTGGGCGCGACCGAACGGATCCACTGTGGCGGGCGGCCAGGGCTGGGCGCAGTGGCCAGCGGGGCGCGGGGTGAGCACGTTCACCAGGGCAGCTGGGGCTGGCACGCCAGCGCGGATATCATCCAGGAACGAGGACACCGCCCGGAGAGCCGACATGAGCGAGAGCACCATCACCCCCGCGCTGATCGACGCGCTGCGCGCCGAGCTGCCCGGGGTGGAGCTCTCGACAGGCTCCTCGGTGCTCGATCTGCACAGCCGCGACGAGTCCCACCACCCGCCCCGGCGACCGGAGCTGGTGATCTGGCCCACCACCACGGCCCAGGTCTCCGCCCTGCTGCGCTTCGCCAACGCCCACCGCGTGCCCGTGACCCCGCGAGCGGGCGGCACCAGCCTCGAAGGCAACCCGATCCCGATCCGCGGCGGGATCGTGGCCGAACTGACACGCATGGACCGGGTGCTCGAGCTGCGAGAGGCGGATCTGCAGGTCGATGTCCAGCCCGGCGTCCCCTACAAGCAGCTCAACGAGCGCCTCGCCAACCACGGCCTCTTCTTCCCCCCGGACCCCGGCGCGAGCGCGCTCATCGGCGGCATGATCGGCAACAACGCCTCGGGGGTGCGCACCGTGGCCTACGGCGGCACCCGGGACCGGGTGCTGGCGGTGGAGCTGGTGCTGGCCGACGGCCGCGTCCTCGAGCTGGGCAGTCGCGCCATCAAGAGCTCCGCCGGCTACGACCTGGTGAGCCTGGTGGTCGGCTCGGAGGGCACCATCGGCATCGTGACCCGGGCCACCCTGCGCCTGCAGGGCCTGCCCGCCGCCCACCTGGCCATGGTGGCCACCATGCCCTCGGTGCCCGCCGCCTGCGCCGCCGCGGCCGACACCATGCGCTACGGCCTGCAGCCGGCGGCCATCGAGCTGATGGACCAGACCCTGGTCCGGGCCATCAACGCCGACCGGGGCACCACCCTGAGCGAGGCCCCCACCCTGTTCCTCGAGTTCCACAACATCACCGACGCGGTGCTGGCCACCCAGGCCACCATGGTGGGCGAGCTGCTGCAGGAGCACGGTGCCACGAGCGTGCGCAGCGGCGTGGAGCCTGGCGAGCGCCTCGCCCTGTGGGAGGCTCGCCACGGCGCCCTCGAGTCCATCAAGCGCAGCCACCCGGGCACGGCGGTGCTCCTGGTGGACAGCTGCGTGCCCATCGGGGCCTACGCCGCGCTGGTGGACGCCGCCCTCGAGGCCGTCGAGACCTACGGGCTCACCGGCTACGTCTGGGGCCACGCCGGCGACGGCAACCTGCACCTGGGCCTGGTGCACGACCCCGCCGATCCGGCCCAGCGGGCCGCCGTCGAGGCCGTGAGCCATGCGGTGGTCGCCGCCGGCCTCGAGCTGGGGGGCACCTGCACCGGCGAGCACGGCGTGGGCCTGGGCAAGCGCGGCTTCATGGAGCGCGAGCACGGCGACGCCGTGGAGCTGATGCGGGGCATCAAGGCGCTGTTCGACCCCCGCGGCATCCTCAACCCCGGCAAGCTGCTGCCCCCGGATCCGGAGGACGAGCGATGACCCGCACCCTCGCCATCCTCGTCGCCGTGGCCCTGTCGGGCTGCCGGGCCTGCACCAGCCCTCCGGACTCCGACCTGCCCCCCCCCCCCCCCCCCCCCCCCCCCCCCCCCCCCCCGCCCCCCCGACCGCCACCCCCCCCACCCCCCGGGCCCCACCGCCCCCCCCCCCGTCGCGAAGCCCCCCCCGGGGGGCGCGCCCACCGTGTGGCTCGATCCGCTGGACGCCGAGCCCGGCGACGCCGTGACGGTCCGCTACCAGGGCAGCCTCGCCGACAGGGAGCGCGTCGTGCTCCGCTACGGCTTCGACGGCTGGCTCGAGATCCCGGGCTACGCGAGCTGGCTCGGCCAGCTGGACGACTCGGACTGCCCCGGCTTCTACCAGGAGCTCGAGCTCGACCCCCACACCCAGGGCGGCTTCAGCGCTGAGCTGCTCCTGCCCGCCGACGTGCTCACCATCGACATGGTCTTCGTGGACCCCGACGACAAGGCGGGCGCCATCGACGACGCCGACGGCCTCGAGTACCACCACGCCTTCGCCTTCCCCTACATGGGCCCCTGGCTGACCTGGGACGATCGGGTCAGCCCACAGACCGGCATCGTGGTCTCCTGGCAGACCTCCCTGCCCTGCCTGGGGGTGGTGGGCTGGGGCACCGGCCAGCCCAGCCAGCTGACGGTCGGGGACGAGCGCAGCTTCCGCCACCACGTGGCCCTCGACGGGCTCGAGCCGGGCACCAGCTACCGCTACCAGGTGCACGACTGCGCCGGGCGCAGCTCCGAGGTCTACGAGTTCACCACCGCCGACGGCGAGGTGGACCGGCTGCACTTCCTGGTCCTGGCCGACATGCAGGACCGGGGCGCGGACTACGACGCCTGGCTGGACGTGGCCGAGCACGCCCAGACCACCCACCCCGACGCCGATCTGCTGCTGCTGCCCGGCGACCTGCCCTGCAACGACGCCCCCGGCCACTGGTGGCGCTTCTTCGAGCGCGGGCGGGGGCTGCTGGCCCGGCACCCCATGATCCCGGTGGTGGGCAACCACGACACCCCCACCATGGCCAACAACCCCAACACGGCCCACTTCGAGGACATCTTCGCCCTGCCCTCCGGCTCCGGCGACGAGGCCACCTACCGCCAGGACCACGGCAACGCAGCCTTCCTGGTGCTCAACTCGGAGCAGGTGGACGAGTTCACCGAGGGCGGGGAGCAGTACGCCTGGGCCGAGGCCCAGCTGGACGCCATCGGCGCCGAGACCCGCTGGGTCTTCGTCTCCCTGCACGAGCCCATCTACAACGCCGGGGTGCGCTTCTACCAGGACCAGGACGACTACCGGCCCATCAGCGCCCTGTTCGACGGCCGCGTGGACTGGGTCTTCGCCGGCCACGAGCACGTCTACCAGCGCACCCTGCCCCTGCGCTTCGACGGCGAGCACGCCAGCGCGGGCGAATACGGCCGCGGCGAGGATCAGGGCGTGGGCTACGTGGTCGTCCCCACCGCCGGCAACACCCTGTTCAACAGCGCGGTGCACGACAGCGACGACGCCCGCGGATGGCTGGCCTACCCCCCCACCAAGGACGGCACCGCTCAGGTGGTCAACCAGCTCGGCTACCTCTCGGTGCGGATCGACGGCGACGAGCTGTGCATGGAGACCTGGGGCCTGGGCCGCCCGGGTGACCTGGGCACCCCCACCGTGATGGACAGCGTCTGCACCACCCGCTGAGGGCTACCCCAGCGCCTGGGGAGAGATGACCGCCCCGTCCTCGTCCAGGGCGATGTGCTCGCCAGGGCGCAGGGTGACGTCCAGGAAGCGCACGGGCACGTCCCGCTGGCCCTCGCCGCGCTTGACGGTCTTGCGGGGGATGGTGCCCAGGGCCCGGACCAGCAGCGGCATGGCGCCGATGGCCACGCTGTCGCGGATGCAGCCGTGGACCACCACCCCGGCCCAGCCGTTGGCCACAGCCTTGGCGGCGAGCTGATCCCCCAGCAGCGCGAAGCGCAGGGACCCGCCGCCATCGACCACCAGGATGCGGCCCTGGCCCGGCTCGGCCACGGCGGCCCGGACCAGGCTGTTGTCCTCGTAGCAGCGCACCGTGCTGATGGCGCCGGCGGCGCGGCGGCGACCGCCGAAGTCCCGCAGGCCCGGCAGCATCACCTGCAGGGCGTCGCCGTGTTCGTCGTACAGGTCGGCGGTCAACAGCTCGCTCACGGTGCCTCCACGGGCTCGGGCTCGAGCACCACCCAGGGGCCATCGGGCACCACCGCCCAGCGGGCGTCGGGGCCGTAGCGCTCGAGCAGCATCTCGAGGGTGGCCTGGGGATCCTCGGCCCAGCGCAGGCCCAGGGGCGCGACATCGGCGGGGCCCACGCCGGTGGAGTGGAACCAGATCTCGTGATCCAGGGCCACCCGCATGGCCTCCTGGGCGCACCACTGGTCGGGCATGAACAGCTCACCCCGGTGCAGCCGGGCCAGGAAGGCGCGGGGCTCGTCGATGGCGGCCAGCACCCGCTGGTAGTCGGGGCTGCCGGTGCCGAGGGGACAGGCGGCGGTGACCAGCATGGCGCCGCCAGGCCGCACCACATCCGCCGCGCAGCTGATGCCCTTGGCCGACTGGTAGAGGTTGCAGTCCAGGGGGCTGCCGCCGTTGGTGGTCACCAGGAAGTCCAGCTCGGCGGGCACCCGCCGGGTGGAATGGCTCGCCAGGAAGGCGCAGCCCCGGGCGTGGGCCTGGATCGGATCGCCGGCGAACACCCCGGTGGTGGCCAGCGCGCCGTCCACGGTCACGTTCACCAGGAAGTCGGCGCCGGCCCGCTCCATGGCCTCGAGGGCCAGCTCGTGGAAGGGGTTGCCCTCGAGCAGGCCGGGGCGCGTCTTGGGGTGGTCCACCATGGCAGGGCCGTGGACCCGGCGCACGGTCTCGACCCCGCTGATGCCCGGCAGGATGGACTTGCGCCCGCCGGAGAAGCCGGCCCACATGTGAGGCTCGATCAGCCCGGTGAGCACCTTGAGATCCGCCTCGGCGTAGTGACGGTCGATCCACAGGGGCACGCCATCACCGATGGTGCCCATCCAGACCAGGCCGTCGGGCTCCTGGGCCCTGTGGTCGACCACCCGGTAGCGGGCCACGATCTCCGGCCCCACCAGCTGCTCCTTCTCGGCCCGGGTGCTGGGCTCGTGCAGGCCCGTGGCGATCAGGATGACGATGCGCTCGGGGGGGATGCCCTCGTCCTCGATCACCGCCAGCAGCGGTGGCAGCAGCTCCCGGTTGGGCACCGCCCGGGTGCTGTCGCTGACGACCACGCAGGCGTCGGTCCGACCGCGGGCGAGCCGCCGCAGCGGGAGGCTGCACGGTGGGTGCTCGATGGCGTCCCGGACAGCGGTGACCATGTCCGACACGGCCGGGGGCTGGCTGGGCCGGAAGACACCGGCGAAGCCGGGGGTGATGGGCAACCGGAGAGGGAGCGTGCCGGTGCCGAACTTGAGCTGGACGGTCTTCATGCGACAGATCGTATGCGAGACGGCGGGAGGACGCCGGGCCATTCGCCAAAGCTGCGGAGTACACCACCAAAACGCCAGCAGACCCCCCGGTATCCGGCACACAACGGAGTCGCGACCACCGGCAGGATCCGCTACCGTGCGCGCTGCCTTCCCGCCGCGCGTGCTCCATGTCCCCTGCCCGCCCCCTGCTCACTCTCGCGCTGCTGAGCACAGCGGTCGCCTGCCGCTACGAGGCCGACCCCGTGGACGGCACCGTGCTGGTGATCGTGATGGACGGTGTGCGGCTCGAGGAATCCCTGGGCGATTCGCCCTCGAGCGCCACCGGCGAGGACCCCTGGCGCTTCATGCCCCGGGTCTGGGACGAGCTGGTGCCTGATGGTGTGCGCGCGACCCAGGCCTGGAACATCGGCGTGACCACCACCACCCCGGCCCACGTGGCCGCCATGAGCGGGCGCCGGCTGGCGGTGACCAACTACCCGGTGGACGGGGAACCGGGCCTGTACAGGCCGGAGCTGCCGGTGCTGCCCGAGCTGGTCCGCAAAGAGCTGGGCTCGGCGCGGGAAGAGGTGGTGGTCATGGCCAACACCGAGCTGGTCAAGCCCACGGTGCACAGCCTGTGGCCCGGCGGCGGCTTCATCCACAGCGCCGACTTCGTCTGGGTCGGACAGGCCGACAACGAAGACCAGCCCGCCAACGACGACCGCGTGGTGCTGCGCACCCTGCAGGGGGCGATGGCCGAGCGGCCGCTGCGCTTCGCCCTGCTGAACCTGCACCAGGTGGACCGCTCCGGCCACTACGGCGACGAGGAAGACTACCTGGACGACGTGCGCTGGCTCGACGATCCCATCGCCGATCTCTGGGCCTGGATCCAGGACCAGCCAGCCTACGCCGATGACACCTGGCTGCTGCTGCTGGCGGACCACGGCCGCCACACTGCCGGCCCCGACGACCCACCCTGGCGCCACCACGGCTGCGCCTGCAACGGCTGCCGGCGGGTGCCCTTCCTGCTGCTGGGGCCCGGGGTGAAGGCCGGCGAGACCTGGGACGAGCCCGTGCTGCTCACCGACGTGGCCCCCACCATGGCCGCCCTGTGGGGCCTGGAGATGCCCTTCGCCGACGGGCTGGTCCAGGCGGAGCTGTTCGGCGACGAGCTCGACCAGCCCTCCCGCACAGGGGTGGGTGATCTCGCCGTAGCGGGCGGGCACACGGCCACCGTGGAGCTGCTGGACGACCCATCACAGCGCAGCGAGCTGTCCCTGGACGGCGACGTGGTCTCGAGCCCCGACGCCATCGCGGTGGAGGCCCCGGCCATGACGGCCCTGGGCGAGGATCAGGCCTGGCTCTGCTTCCGGGAGCTGACCCTCGAGCCCGACGCCCACGAGAGCCTCTGGCGCCCCCGCTGCCTCGGCACCGCCGACGGGGGCCTGAGCTGGCAGGACCTCGGCAGCCCCGAGGACGCCGTGGGCCCCCACTGGCAGCCGGTGCTGCAGGCCACCGACAGCGGCGAGCTGCTGGTGGCCTACCCGCGCAACCTCAACGGCACCGCCACCGCGGGCGCCGAGGGCGAGGACGGCGAGGTCAGCATCGATCTGGCCCGCTACCGCGACGGCGACTGGAGCGTGACCGCCACCCGGGACCACCACACCTTCCCCACCGACCCCAGCGCCGTGCTGGACGGCGACCGCCTGCTGGTGGCCTTCGGCGCCGGCAGCGACGGCCCCAGCGCCCGCCACGAGCGCGACGTGCTGCTGGGCGAGGTCGCCCTCGAGCCCGAGCAGGCCAGCTGGAGCGAGCTGGTCGAGGCGGACCTGGATCAGCCCTCCGGGGCCCGCGGCTGGTGGCGCCTCGAGCGCCCCGCCCTGCGGGTGGCCAAGGACGGCAGCCTGCTGCTGGCCGCCAACGGCTTCGTGGACCGGGGCTCCATGCCGGTGCTGGCCCGCTCCACCGACGGCGGCCGCAGCTGGGAGCAGACCGTGCTGCCCGCGGTCGAGTCGCGCATCATGCCCCACGTCAGCCCGGTCTGGCTCGACGACGTCGCGGTCTGGGCCACCGTGGATGCCACCGACGGCGCGGCCCGGCTGTGCTCGGCCTCCCTCGACGAGGCCCCACAGTGCCTCGAAGCCGGCTCCCCCCGGGTCCTTCGTCTGGCCGCGGACGGCGACAGCCTGCACGCCATCGTAGACGGCGGCGTGGGCGCCTGGGAGCTGCGGAGCTGGGGGCTCGATCAGCTGCGCTGACCCCCCTCCCCGACCC
>CAYZVO010000167.1:0-1947 GCA_964481655.1 uncultured Enterobacterales bacterium
GCACCTTCGCGGCGAAACCCCCGGCTTGCCGGCGCCAAGGGGGCTCGCGGCGCCGACAACCCCGCACCTTCGCGGCGAAACCCCCGGCTTGCCGGCGCCAAGGGGGCTCGCGGCGCCGACAACCCCGCACCTTCGCGGCGAAACCCCCGGCTTGCCGGCGCCAAGGGGGCTCGCGGCGCCGGCAACCCCGCACCTTCGCGGCGAAACCCCCGACTTGCCGGCGCGAACGGGGCACATGGCGCCGACAACCCCGCACCTTCGGGTAGAGTCCCGACCCTTGGTGTAGTAGCGAAAACGGCCACCGCGTGATCCAGGAAGGTCTTCGTAGACCAAACCTAAACCTGGAGATCACGCGATGACCCGAAGCAATCTACGCCACGTCGACGAGTTCGTGCAGGCCGTTCTGGCCTCTGATGAGTTCAGAGACGCCCTACGTCCTGCCCTGGAGGCCGTGTTGGCCACGCTGATGGAGGCCGAGGTGTCGGAGCTGACTGGAGCTGGCTACCGCGAGCGGAGCTCGGAGCGGGAGACGCACCGGAACGGCTACCGGCCTCGCCAGCTCGACACGGGCCTTGGCACGCTGCACCTGGAGATTCCGAAGGTGCGGCAGGGCACGTACATGCCGAGCTTCCTGAAGGCGCACCAGCGGTCGGATGACGCACTCGTGCTCGCCATGGCGGCTTGCTACCAGCAGGGCGTGTCCACACGGAAGGCCGAGGCCGTGGCCCGGGCCCTGGGCGTGGAGAGCCTGTCGAAGAGCACGGTCAGCCGGATGACCGAGACTCTGGATGCGCAGGTCAAGGCGTTCCGGGAGCGGACGCTGCCGGCCTGCCCCTATGTGTTCCTCGATGCCCGCTACGAGCACGTCAGAGAGGACCACGCGGTTCGGAAGATGGCCGTGATGGTGGCCCTGGGCGTCCGCGAGGACGGCGCCCGTGAGGTGCTGGGCTTCTACGTGGCGCGGGTGGAGAATGCGGCCTGGTGGGGCGATTTCCTGATGGAGCTGTCCCGCCGAGGACTACGCGACGTGCGCCTGGTGGTCAGCGACGCCCATGAGGGCCTGCGGCAGGCCATCCAGCGCCACCTGCCCACGGCCCAGTGGCAGCGATGCAAGGTCCACTTCCTGCGGAACCTTGGTGCCCGCATCCCACGGAAGAAGCGAGCTGCACTGCTGTCGCTGGCCAAGACCATCTTCGAGCAGGAGACGCTCGAGGACGCCCTGCACCAGCGCAAGGAGGTCGCCAAGCTCTACCGAAACGCGGGCCAGCGCGATGCTGCGGACTTCCTGGAGAGCACCAACGAGGTGCTGACGCACATGCAGTTCCCGCAGGAGCACTGGACCAAGCTGCACTCGACCAACCTGGTGGAGCGCATCAACCGCGAGCTGAAGAGACGAACGCGGGTGGTGTCGATCTTCCCCAACCGCGCGGCCCTCGAGCGGCTGGTCGGTGCCCTTCTGGTCGAAGAACACGATGAGTGGATCGTGTCCCGTCGCTACATCAGCGAGCGGTCCATGAAGAAGCTCCTCACCCCGGCCGAGCAGCTCGAGGAGCTGGCACCCGGGGCTGGCAGGCTGCTAGCGTCCAAGGGCGCCCCCGCAGCTGCGAAGTAGGGATGTGGACGATGACAGGGCTGAACGAGTCCATGGACGGCCGATGGAAAGACGCTGCGCGTTTCCCACCGTCCGCCCACCGCCTCGATGGAAGGCCGCTTCGCGCCCTCCCACAGCCCCTTGGAGAACGCTGCGCGTTCCCCACAACGCCCACAACCCTGTCCACTACGAGGTGAAAGAAGAAGAACAGCACATGGACCTGATCGGTGAACGCGGAGGCCCTGCTTCTACACCACTTGACGGGACACTACTCACCTTCGCGGCGAAACCCCCGGCTTGCCGGCGCAACGCGCCAGCAACCCCGCACCTTCGCGGCGAAACCCCCGACTTGCCGG
>CAYZVO010000167.1:1957-20809 GCA_964481655.1 uncultured Enterobacterales bacterium
CCCCCCCCCCCCCCCGCCCGCGCCCCCCCCCCCCCCCCCCCCCCCCCCGGCGCGCCCACCCCCCCCCCGCCCCCCCCCCCCCCCCCCACAACCCCGCACCTCCGCCGCGACCCCCCCGACTTGCCGGCGCGAACGGGGCACCTGGCGCCGGCAACCCCATCCCTTCGCGACGAACCCCACGACTTGCCGGCGCGAATAGGGCTCGCGGCGCCCGCGCCGCGGTCGGCGGCCCGGGTTGGCGGCGAGGCGATAGGGTTTGCACATGCGCAACCCCTACCTGGTCCTCATCTCCTCCTGGCTCGCCCTGGGCCTGGTGGAGCTGTGGTTCGCCATGCAGGGCTTCAACACCCCTCCCCTGTGGCAGATCGCCGCGGAGCTGGGCGCCCTCGCCCTGATCGGCACCTGCCAGGCCCACTTCCTGGGCAAGCACTGGCTCGGCTCCCCCCTGTGGCCCGGCCTGTTCGCCGTCGCCTGGACCGCCTTCGCCATCGGGCCCAGCGGCGTCATCAGCCTCGCCGTCCTCACCGCCCTCGCCATCACCGCCGCGGTCCTGGCCCGCGCCCTCCACCGCTGGACCCAGCGCGTCCCCCTCCTGATCGGCCTGGCCACCGCCATCGGCGGCGGCATCGGCGCCCGTGCCCTCGTCCTGACCCGGGCCACCGACTTCGCGGGCACCGGCACCAAGAACGCCGCCCGCGACCCCTGGGCCCAGCTGGGCCGGGAGCTCATCACAGGCCCCTTCCCCCCCGCCCATCCAGACCCCATCGACGCCCCCCTCGTCGTCATCATCAGCATCGACACCCTGCGGGCCGACGCCATGCTCCAGATGGAGAGCACCCGACGCCTCGCGGAGCGAGGCACGCTCTGGCCCCAAGCCATGAGCACCTCGTCCTGGACCATCCCCGCCGTGGGCTCCCTCCTGACCGGACAGCTGCCCGCCGAGCACGGCGCGGGCATCGGCGCGGGAGGCGGCTACCAGGGCCTGGCCGATGACGCCTCACTCATCTCCTCCGACCTCGCCGACGCCGGCTACACCACCGCCGCCCTGTCCTCGAACGCCTGGCTGACCCGCGCCCTGGGCTTCGATCGAGGCTTCCACAGCTACCTGCACACCGACGAACAGCTGCACCACCGGCTGGTGCTCTTCGGTTTCCCTGTGCGGCCCCGGCCCCACGACGCCCGCGCCGTCATCGACCGCAGCATCGGCTGGCTCGAGGGCGCGCCCGAGCGCGGCTTCTTCCTGTGGGTCCACCTGATGGACCCCCACCGACCCTACCACCACGCCGAGCCGGGCAGCTTCGAGGCCGCGCTCACCGACGACGGCCTGCGCGCCGATCCCGACCTGTCCTCCGACGAGCAGGCCCGGGCCCGCGCCGCCTACGACGCCGAGGTCGCCTACACCGACGCCCAGGTGGGCCGTCTGCTGGACGCCCTCGAGGCCCGCGGCGCGCTGGACGAGGGCTGGGTCGTGCTCTGCTCGGATCACGGCGAGGAGTTCTGGGAGCACGGCGCCACCGGCCACGGCCACCAACACCACGGCGAGGTGGTGGACGTGGCCCTGGCGATCAGCGGCCCGGGCTTCGCCACCGAGCAGCGCAGCGATCTCGTCAGCCTGGCGGACGTGACCCCCACCATCCTCCGGCTCACGGGGCTCGCCGACGACGGACCGGACCTGCGCCGACCGGCCGCCCCCGACCGCATCGCCGTGGCCTACGGCAACAGCCACGGCGCACCCCACAGCAGCGCCCGGATGGGACAGCTCCGGGCCATCGCCATCGACCCGGGGGCTGCGGCGGTGGCCTGCTACGACATGGGCACCGACCCAGACGAGCGACACCCTCTGCCCTGCGATCCCCTTTCGCCCGTGGTGCGCGCGGCCCTGGCCACCAGCCCCCCACCGGACGGAGAGGCTGCGACGCTGAACACCGAACGCCTGCGTCAGTTGGGGTACATCGACGACTGAGCGGATAGCCTGGGGGGACGATGCTCACCCACTCCTACAGCACGGGCCTGAAGTTCCTCCGCCACATGGGGCTGCCCCTGCTGCGGCTGACCCTGCGCGGGCTCTTCGGGCTCAACCGGCACATGCTGTGGACCCTGCTGGGCATCTGGGTGTGGCGCTCCTGGCGCTGGCTGCCGCGACAGCTCCGACGCCTGCAGGACGGCATCGCCATGCCCGTGACCCTGCAGGTGGTGGACGACATCCGCTGCGGGGCCCGCTGCACCCACTGTCTGTTCACGGCCTTCTCGGTGCGCGGTGAGGGCCTGTCCCTCGACGAGCTGTCGGATCTGCTGGACCAGGCCGCGGCCATGGACATCGGCCACGTCTACCTGATGGGCGCCGACCCCTTCTACCGCAAGGACCCCGACGCCTACCTCGCCATGCTCGCCCGGCACCGCCGGCAGATCTTCTACCTGTTCAGCGAAGGCCAGCGCATCGAGGACCGCCACCTCGACGCCATCCAGCGGGCGGGCAACATCGTGCCCATGCTCAACATCGACGGCCTCGAGGACGCCACCAACGCCCGCAAGGGCCCGGGCTCCTGGGAGCGGGTCTCGTCCCTGCTCGAGCGCCTGCGGGACCGCCGCATCCCCTGGTTCGTGACCACCATGGTCAGCACCGCCAACTACGAGCACGTCACCTCCGACGCCTACCTGGACCACCTCGACGCCATGGGCGCCTGGGTGGTGGCCTACCTGCCCTACACCCCGGTGGACGCCCACGCCGAGGACGCCCTGGTCATGTCCGACGCCCAGCGGGCCGAGCTGTTCCAGCGCTCCATGGCGCTGAACGGCTGGAGCCGGCGGCTGGTGGTGATGGACATGCTGGGCATCGAGCAGGAGCTGACCTCCTGCCCCGCTGGAACCCAGACCATCACGGTGTACCACGACGGCACCATCGCCCCTTGCGCGGCGATCCCCATCGGGCATCGCGGCAGCAACATCCGGAACAAGCCCCTGCGGCAGCTGTGGCTCGAGGACCCCTTCTACAACGCGCTCCGGGCCTACGGGGAGCACCTCCGGAGCGGGGAGGCGCTGCCCGCGGCGTTGAACCGCGGCGGAGCCGTGGGTTCGAACGACGCGGCACGAGACCGCCGCAGGTCGGTCTCGTGCTTGTACTTCACGGACACGCGCTTCCTGGCCGACTACCTGGACCGACACGAGGACGACTTGGTGGTGATCAACCCCGACGCGGCCCGCTGGGCCCGCGACAAGGCCCGGGAGGCCCAGTCATGAGCGTGCAGCTGGTCACAGGCTGGCGCAAGCGCAAGGTCGAGCTGGCCATGGCCGCCCGCCTGCTGCGGGCGGGCATCACCCGCTTCGGCGTGATCGGCGTGGTGCGGGAGCTGTGGCGCTACCTGCGGGACAACCGCAACCTCTTCGTCGGGGCCGGCGCCCACTACATCGAGGACACCGTCCGCGGCGAGATCTACGCGGCCTCGGCCCTGCCCCCCATCAACCGCTGGCGCTTCGTGCACTACCTGCTGGACGAGGTCGAGGCGTTCAACCGCAAGCGCATCGCGCCCCTGGTCTTCACCCTGCTGTCGGTCAGCTCCCGCTGCCCCTACCGCTGCAAGTACTGCTACGCGGCCCAGCACCTCTGCGAAGAGGGCGAGGCGCTGTCGCTGGACGTGCTGTCATCGGCCATCGAAGACCTCAACGCCTGGCGGGTGCCGTCCATCTTCCTCACCGGCGGCGAGCCGATGATGCGCAAGGACGAGCTGCCCACGCTGCTGCGCCGCTGCCATCGGATGCCCATCGGGTTCTGGCTGGTGAGCACCGGCTGGGGCATGGACGCCGCCACCCTGGGAACCCTCAAGACCCACGGACTGCGGGGTGTGGTCATCTCCCTGGACTCGAGCGATCCCGACGTGGCCGCCCGCTCGAAGGGCCACCCCGAGGCCTTCGACAACGCCATCGCCGCCATCCACGCCGCCCACGAGGCCGGGCTGATCGTGTCGGTGGACACCATGGTCCCCGCGGGCAGCCCCCTGCTCGAACAGGCCGGCTACGACGCGTTCCTCGAGTTCCTCACCGGCCACGGGGTGCACTTCCTCAACCTCTTCCCGCCCCACCCCACCGGCGGCGCGGAGACCCACCACCTGCCCGCCCTCGAGGCCGCCGACATCCTCGCGCTCGAGGCCCTGATGAACGCCAGCAACAGCCGCCAAGGCTCCCAGCCCCTGGCCTACGCCGCGGTGGTCTGGGAGTTCCGCCGCGGCTGCGTGGGCGGCCAGCAGTTCATCTACGTCGACCCCCAGGGCGAGGTCCGCGCCTGCCCCTTCCTGCGGCGCTCATCGGGCAGCATCAAGGACGAGTCCCTGGCCAAGATCCTCACCCGCCTCCGCGGCCAGGGCGAGCAGATCGGCTGCTTCACGGCGTTTGACGGACTCAGTGCGGAGAAGCGGACCTAGGCTGGAGCCTGCGCCGCCACCACCTCCCGGATCACAGGCCGGATGTCGCCCTCGACCTCGAGGTGCTTGAGCGCGTGGTAGACGCCGAGCACGGCGCGGAAGAGGGCGAGCAGGGCCGGGTCCATGCGGGTGCGCATGATCTGCAGGGGGTGGCGCTGCTTGATGCGGCCGAACTCCTCGAGGAAGGAGTCCCGCCCGAAGTGGGTGCCCGCCCGCAGGGGCCGGCCCATGGCCTCGGCCATCTCGGCGAGCATGGCGCGGCTCTTGGCGTCGGGCTTGGAGATCCACAGCCCGCCTGCCTCGAAGAGGGTCTCCCAGTCGTGCTCCCCGGGCTCACAGACCGCCAGCAGGGCGGCGCCCACGCCGCGGACCCGCTCGGGGTCCAGGGCGCCCACGGCGCCGAAGTCCAGCAGGCCCAGGCGGCCGTCGCCGAGGACCACGAAGTTGCCCGGGTGGGCGTCGGCGTTGACCAGGCCGCCGGCGAACAGCGGCCCCATGACCGCGCGCACCACGTCGCAGCCCAGGGCGAAGCGCTCGTCGAGGCTGCCCGGATCGTCGAAGCGAGCGTGCAGCGTGGGCCCCTCGAGCAGGTCCATGGTGAGCACCCTCTGAGCGGAGAGCTCGGCGACCACACCGGGCACCACCAGCTGGGGCCAGCGCTCCAGCAGCGCCGCCACGCGGGCGAGCTTGTCGGCCTCGAGGCGGTAGTCCAGCTCGTCCAGGGTCTCCTGGCGGAAGACCGAGAAGTACTGCCTGGTGTCGAACACCAGGCCGCCTCCACCCACGGTGTTCGCGAGCCCGCGCAGCAGATCCAGATCGTGCTCGAGGGCCTCGGCCACGCCCGGGTACTGCACCTTGACCGCGACCAGGCGGCCATCGTGGGTCGTGGCCCGGTGCACCTGCCCCAGGGAGGCGCCGGCGAAGGGTGCGGGCTCGATGCTGGCGAACAGGGCCTCGGGCTCCCCGCCCAGCTCGGCGCGGATGACGGCGGCCACCGCCTCCCAGCTCAGGGCCGGGGCCTGGGAGAAGAGCTTGCCCATGCGCAGCCGCATGCCCTCGGGCAGGCCGTCGCTGGCCTGGGCCATGATCTGCCCGACCTTGAGGGAGCCGGCCTTCATGTCACCGAGGGTGGCGAAGACGGTCTCGCCGATGCGCTCACCCCCGTCCGCGCCCCGGCGCAGCACGTGGCCGGCCAGGTGGACACCCGTGCGGGGTCCCAGCGCCGCGAGGCGCCCCAGGCGCCGCAGCCGTCCTCCGCGGACTCGATCACGATCACGGGCCATGGGCGCTCTCCGGGGTCCACTGCGTCGAGGGCGGGGTCCAGGCCCCGTCACCGTCGGCGTCCACATAGACGGGGTTGGTGAAGGCGAAGGGCACGTAGCCCGGCGCCACCACGCTGTAGGTGCCGCCCACCAGCGAGTCCTCGGCGGCTTCGGGCCAGCCGGCCTCGACCAGCACCCACAGATCGCGATCGCTGCTGATGGGCACGGTCTCCCGCACCACCACCGCGGGGCCGACGTTGCGGGTGCGTCCCCCGAGCTCCGAGCGATGCAGCACGTGCCCGTTGACCACCAGCCGCAGCTCGTGCACCGGGACCCAGGGGGCGTGGCGCACCACGATGTGGGCGACCAGCTCGCCGTCGGGCACCGACAGGGTCTCCCCCAGCCCGGCCTGCTGCCCGTGCCCCTCGAGGGTCAGCTCCAGGTAGGGGCCGGTGGTCACGCTGACGCGACCCGCCCGGGTGGCATCGACCAACGCGGTCAGGGAGCTGTCGTCGGCGCCGTGGACCACGGTCTGTGGCAGGCCCGGCAGCTCCACCGCCAACGCGTGGGAGTCGCTGCCCCCCACCCCGGCCATGAGGTAGCCCTGGTTCAACAGCGCGAACCAGTCCTGCCGCACCTCGCGGTACTTCTCGAGGCCCATGCGGTTGACCACCTCGAGGGCGTCGAAGTCCATCACCGTGGGGCCGCCTTCGCCGGCACGCTCGAGCATCCAGGCGTTGTCGCCGAAGCCCACATCGAAGCTGCGGTCGTAGCCGAAGTTGTTGAACAGGGCCCAGGCCTGGTCCTTCGAGCGGCCCCCGGTGCGGAACTGGATGCCCCGGGGGTGGGCGAGGGTGAGCAGCAGGTCGTCCCCCGTCTCCGGGTGGGGGTGCTCACCCTGCCAGCGCCGCCACGCTGCCACGGCGTGGGCCGGGGTCTTGGGCCAGCGGCTGGGGGGCGCCGCGCCGGCCACCAGCGGCCAGGCGGTGAGGTGGCCCCAGTCCCAGTTCTTGCCGACCCGGGCGCGCAGGTCACCTTCGACGCCCGGGATGAGCCAGGGGACGGGGGCCTTGCCCGCCAGCTGATCCTCGAGCCGGGCGGGCTTGGCGATGCGGTTGTGCTCGGTCACCACCACCGCGTCGATGCCGCTGCAGGCCAGGCTGTGCAGGCGCACGGCGTGGGGCACGTAGGCGTCGTAGCTGGAGCCGGTGTGCAGGTGGGGATCCATGGTCAGCCCTGGGGACTCGACCAGCCGAGGCACGGCCAGGTTCAGCTCCCGGTCGCCGTCGAGCTCCAGCTCCACCACGTTCACCGCGTCCCGCAGGCCCCGGGTAGCCACCAGCTTGTAGCTGCCAGGGTCGAGCCGCACCGAGCCCTCACCGTCCCGCACGTAGACCGCGTCCAGCTGCCGGTTGCGGTGCTTGCGCTCGCTGCGCCAGCCGCTGCGGTCGGTGAGCTGCACTGGCTCCCCGTCGCGGCGCACCACCACCCGCCCGTTGACGGGGTAGCCGTGGCCGTCGTGCAGGCGCAGGCTCACGGTGTGGCGCCGGGGCTTGGTCTGGAAGCGGGAGCTCAAGGTGCGGTCGATGGCGCCATCGCGCTCGATGCGCACGACCAGCTCGTGCTCTCCGGGCTCGAGCCCGGTCAGGGGCAGGGTGGCCAACAGCTGCGCCCCAGGCTCGCGGGCGTTGCCCTTGCGGCGCCGCACGGTGGTCAGGGGGTCCTCGAAGGGCTCCCCGTCGAGCTCGAGGCTGAACCGGTCGTGCTTCCAGTCCAGGGGGATCTGCACGATCACCGGCACCCAGTCACCCCGCAGCACAGCCCCCGGCTCGGGGCTCTGCACCTCCGGAGTCGGCGACACGCAAGCCGCGAACGCCAGGACGGCGAGGATGGGGAGGCGACGGCCAGGGAGCCGGGTGCGGGACACGGTCCACCCATGAACAGCGAGAACAGGGCCAAGGTAGCACCCGCACGGCGGGCTGGCTGCGCCGACGCCGAACAGGCCGATGCGGCGACTACGGGATGTACAGAGCGGGAACCCGGGAAGTCCCGGATCAGGCCCCCACGGCCCGACGCATCACGCTGGGTAGCACCACCAGGAACTCGAGCCCGCGGCCATCGGCGCTCGGGCCCACGGGGGACACCGCGAGGCATTCCACGCCATCCAAGGAGATTCTCAGCGCACCCATGCCCTCTGGGACCTGCTGGAGGCTGTTCGCCGAGAGGGTGACGTACTGGATGTTCGACGTGGCACCCCGCCGCAAAACGGCGCTCGGTTGCTGCGTCCAGCCCGTGTGTGTGTAGATGGAGACGGTCATGCGCACGACCTCCCGCAAGGCGCCGCGTGTCACAGAATGTCTTCAGTCTACGGGTTTTCCCCTAGAACACAAGGGGGAATCCATGGAAGTTTCGTTGTTTTTGGATTCCACATATTCCATGAGCGGAATCCAACACTTTCGAGGCCCCTTTTCCAGCAGCCGAGGGAACCGTCAGATGCAGCTGTCGTTGACAGCGCCCGGCGTCCCGTAGTCTCCGGTCGTCCCGATGGCCGTCAGCGCCTCGCACCAGTAGGCGCTGTCGTCGTTGTTGACGGTGTCGGTGATGGCCAGGTCCAGGCTGTAGCTGTAGCCGGCGGAGGTCGCGCCGCTGGCGTAGGCCGCCGCCTCGTCCAGGGTGCCCGCGCTGTTGGCGATGATGACCTGGTCGCCGGTGTTGCCGAGGCTGACGGTGGAGCCGTAGTAGCCGTCGGGGGTGAAGCCGGTGTAGGCCCAGCTGGAGCTGTCACCGATGGCCAGCACGATCCAGGAGCCGTCGGCCATGACCGAGGACCCGGTGACCGTGGCGGTGTTCCCGCCGGCGTCTTCGACAGTCAGGCCGTCGAGGTCCACCGAGCCACCCGAGGCGTTGTAGACCTCGAACCACTCGCAGGCGGAGTCGGAGCAGGCGTTCGGGTTGAACATGACCTCGGTGATGACCAGGTCGCCGACGATGAGGTCGTCCACGCAGGCGTCCGCCGCGCAGGGAGGCGCGGTGTAGCCGACCAGATCGGCGTCGTAGCGTGGGAGCAGCTTGTAGGCGCCGTAGCTGTAGTAGAGCAGGCCGGTGATGGAGGTGAAGGTGCCGCCCTCGGCCAGGTCGCCCTCGTACAGGAAGATGTAGTCGTCGATGACCACGTCGTCGTCGATGGACCACTCGTTGTAGCCCAGATCGCTGTCCTCGACGGTCACGCCGCTGACGGTGACCAGCACGCCCTCGTAGGTCTCCGCGACGGCGCTGTCGGCCAGGTCGGCGGTGGTCACGGAGGTGGCCGCCGGGATGGTGGCCCCGGTGTCCAGCAGGGTGATGTCGGTGCTGGGGGCCGCCACGGAGATCTCGGACAGATCGTAGTACTCCATGTAGCTGCCCTGCAGCAGGACCTCGTCGCCCTCGAGCATGGTGGCGTTGTTGGTGTAGACCCAGATGCCATTGTAGGCGCCGGCGGAGTCGGCGACGTGGAAGCCGTTGTCCACCGCGTCGTGCATGACCCAGCCCACCACGGTGACCGGATCGCCGTCGGCGACCGCGCCGGTCTGCAGGTCGTAGATGGTGGCCCAGCTGCAGCCGTCCGCGGGGCTGACCGCCGCGTCGTCGTCGTCGCAGTCGGTGTTGTCCGCCGAGAAGCCCGAGGGGGCCGCGCAGGCGTAGGTCGCGGGGTCGTAGAACCAGCCGTAGCCATCACCGTCGGCGTCCTCGAACCAGGCGATGGCGTCGATGGCGTCGTCCTCGTCGGTGGTGCCGTCGCAGTCGTTGTCGTAGCCGTCGCAGGTCTCGGGGGCGTCGGGGTAGCTGTTCGCGTCGCTGTCGATGCAGTCGCTGTTGTCGGCCACGAAGTCGGTGGGCTGCTCGCAGGCCATGGTGGCGGCCTCGTCGGCCGAGCCGTAACCGTCGCCGTCCGCGTCCGGGTACCAGGCGCCGGCGTCCACGGCGTCGTCCTCGTCGATCTCCTTGTCGCAGTCGTCGTCCACGCCGTTGCAGTACTCGGCGGCGCCCGGGTAGACCGCGGCGTCCAGGTCGTCGCAGTCGTCGTCGTTGTCCACCCAGCCGTCGTTCTGGTCGCAGGTGGTCATCTTGTAGGCGAAGCCGCCGTAGCCGTCCTCGTCGTAGTCCAGGTACCAGGTCGTGGCGTCCAGCGCGTCCTCGTCGACCTCGTTGTCGCAGTCGTCGTCCACGCCGTTGCAGGTCTCGTCGGCGGCCGGGTTGATGTCGGCGTTGTCGTCGTCGCAGTCGGTGGCGTCGGCCACGTGGCCGCTCACGGGCTCGCAGCTGGCGATGGCCATGTCGGTGTTGCGGTCGCCGTAGCCGTCGCCGTCGTTGTCGGGCAGCCAGGCGGTGGCGTCCACAGCGTCGCTCTCGTCGATCTCACCGTCGCAGTCGTCGTCGATCTCGTTGCAGAGCTCGTCGGCGTCGGGGTTGACCGAGGCGTCGTTGTCGTCGCAATCCTCGACCTCGGTGAAGCCGTCACCGTCGGCGTCCACGGGGCCCTCGGTGCCGGTGTCGTCTTTGGCGGTGTCGTCGGTGGTGACGAAGCAGCCCACGGACAGGGCCAGGGTGAGGACGAGGACGGGGCTGACGCGCATGGGGACTCCTGAAACGAGCGTGGAGCCCTGGCCGTATCCGACCAGGGCTCCGAGGGCAGGGGGACGGGGCTACTCGGCGGGGGCTTCGGGGGCGCCGTCGCCCAGCTCAGCCACGATGGCGGCGTAGTAGGCGTCCATGCTGGTCTGGACCTCGGCCATGCGGGCGCTGTCGTCGTCGTCCAGGGTGCCGGTGAAGTAGCCGACCAGGGCCCAGCCCTGGGTGGCGTCGGGCCGGAACTCGAGGTGCCACTGGGTGTCGAAGAGCGACTCCTTCACGATGCAGGTGTTGCCCTCGCACTCGGTGCTGGACGAGCAGATCTGGCCGATGGCCTCGACGGCGTAGTCCTCGACGTCGCCGCCGGAGACCCAGGCGCCCATCAGCTCTCGCTCGTCCATGAGCAGGTAGTAGTCCTCGCCCACGTACAGCCCCTTGGCGGCGGTGACGTGGGGCTTGATGGCGGTCCAGATGGCCCCGTCGTCGTCGATGGGGAGCTTGAAGGGATCGTCGCCCTGGCAGACGATGCTCTCCATGTCGTCCACGGCCTGGGCACCGAGGCCGTCACCGGCGGAGTCGCCGGAGGCGCTGCCGAAGGCGAGCAGGGAGAAGATGCCGATGGCGGCGACACAGATGAGCTGGCGGGAGTGCATGGAGGGTCCTCCGGTTGGGGTGTGCAGGAGGAATACCCGTGCCTGGAGCCGGCGCCTATGGGTCTGGAGGGGTCTGACCCCAGGGTGACGACACCCTGATCCCAGGCTGACCCTAGCGGGCGCAGCCGCCGCTGCGCTCCGGCAGCCGAGGCCCCAGCGCCTCCACCAGATCCCGCTGCTGCGGGTGGCGGTCGGCGAGCGCCCGGAACTGCCCGCGGTCCAGGATCTCGGCCACAGGCAGCTCGGCGAAGACCAGGACCGGCAGCGAGTAGCGGGCTTCGGCGTAGCTGACGTCCAGCTCGTAGCCGGGGTCGAGGGAGCGCACCGCGGGGGGCTCGTCGTAGGCCACGGTGACGTCCACCAGCTTCACCCCCAGCACCGCCCAGGCGATGGGCCGACCCAGGGCGTCCTCGCCGAAGGGGATCATGAAGCGCGGGTCCTCGGTCATGCGGGGATCGGTCCACCAAGCGTCGAGCCAGGCCACGGTGTCGTCCACGGGGGTCTCGACCTCCGCCTCCATGCCCAGGTCGGCCCAGGCCAGGGCCGCGGCGTCCCGGTAGATGCGCTGGGCCTCGCGCAGCTCGGCCTGGACCGCGCCATCCTCCCAGGCCTCCCAGTCGTCATCGAAGTAGGGCTCGAGCACGGCCCCGAACAAGAAGTCGTAGGCCACCGCCGAGCGGCCGTAGTGGGCGGGCAAGGGCTCCACTCGCAGGTCCGGGGCCACGGTGATGGAGACCCGCTCGGACCAGGCCGCCCCGATGGCGGGCAGCTGCAGGGACTTGATGTGGGTCTCCCGGCGCATGGCGATGGCCGCCATGAAGGCCTTCTCGAGGCGCTCGACATAGCCCTCGTCCGGCCGCAGCACGTGGGCCTCGGGCAGGGTCAGCAGGGGCTCGAGGGCCCACTGCTGGTAGTCGTACCAGCCGCTGTCCTCGCTGGGGGTCAGGCTCACTGTGCCCGCCTTGACCGCCTCGACCAGCAGCTCCATGGTGCGGGGGCCGACCATGGCGGTGCCGCCCAGGCGCTCCATCAGCTCCACCTCCCGGGAAGTGGCCGGCGGCAGCAGGGCGTGCTCGTCGTTGGCGGGATCGAAGTCGAAGACCGCAGGGATCCGGGAGGGGTTGGTCAGCTGGGCCTGCAGGGCCAGGTCCCGCATCAAGCTGTCGCTGTGCGCGGGCTGGTCCACCAGCAGGCGCTCGAGATCCTCGGCCACGGCCCGCTCGGCGGGCACCCCGGTGCGCAGGGGGGTGAGCAGGAAGCGGTCCCGGCGGAAGATGGCCTGCAGGTCCGGCGCCTCGCTGTAGATGCCCAGGGGCTTGGACCGGCGCGGCTGGGCCTCGAAGTCCTGGACCCAGCCACGGGCCGCGGTGATCGACCCGTCGTCCACACCCCACCCTGCGGGGTCCTGATCTCCGAGCATCGCGCCCGCTGCGAGCCAGGCCAGGGCGGGGCCGGGATCGTCGGTCTGAGCCGCGGCCCGCACCACACCCTCGATCCAGGCGGCGCGCTTGGGGCCCTGGTGACGCTCGAGGGCCGCCATCATGCGATCGTCGGCGCCCTTGCTGATGTGCAGCAGCACCTCGAGGCTGGGCAGCACCGGGTGGGCCGCGTGCTCGACAGCCTCGGCGAAGCTGGCGTACAGCCGAGGGTTGGCGGGGTCCGCCTCGAGCACGCCCTGCATGCGCTGGGTGTCCATGGTCAGCGCCGGAGACAGGAAGTCGTCCTTGGGCGCGGAGATGGTGAAGGTCGCGCCGCGGTCGTCCACCTCGAAGCGGGGGCGAGGCTCGTCGGCCTGCTCCGCGCCGAGCTTCACGGGCAGCTCCCCCACCCGCAGGCCCACCATCGGGTCGGGCCGCTGGGTGCGGTCGATGCGCTCGAACACCGCGCGGGGCTCGTCGCTGTCCTCGGGGGGGGCGGTCTCCACGGCGGTGTCGGGGGTCCCGAAGGGGATGAGCTGAAACTCCGAGTACTGGGCCTGCCCGGCGCTGTAGACCATGGGCATCAGGTCCTCGTAGGCCATGCGCCGGTCCACCAGCAGCCACAGCTGCCCGCGGAAGTCGTGCTCTTCGATGAGCATGTGGTCGCCCTGGTCCTTCCAGGCGTCCGCCCGGTTCATGAGGGCGTCGTACAGCGGGGAGATCAGCATCCCCTTGCGGTCTTCTTCCGGGAACGCACCGCCGGCGATGGAGAAGTCGCTCACCGCCTCGAGCACGGCCCGCGTGTCCTCGTCGAAGCCCTCGAAGCGCCCCACGGGCGCCAGGCGCACCCGCTCGGGGGAGACCACCAGCGCCAGGCCGAAGTCCGGGGCCACGGCCCCGAGATCCGCAACCACCCCGGCGTCGGGGACCACCTCGGCCAGGTGCAGCAAGGGATCGGGGGGCCCGCAGGCGGCGAGCAGCAGCGAGAGGGTGAGGACCAGCGAGCGCATGGGAACTCAGTATCCCCGTGCGCCTCCGCGGTTCCGTCAGGAGCCGTTGCCGCTGGTGTCGATGTCGCCGATGTTCTCGCGGCCGATGGCCCCGATCAGGGCGTCGATGGCCGCCTGGGACAGCGAGGGGTTGTCGTGGATGTCCAGGTCGCCGCCGATGCTGGTGATGTTGTGCAGCCCGGAGACGTCGGTGAGGGCGGGGTTCTCCTCGATGTCCAGATCGCCGTTGATGCCGTGGCTACCCGTCAGGCCGGTGACGCTCACCAGGTCGTCGTTGCTGGTGATCTCGATGCTCGCGGTGGAGCCGCCGAGGACGCCGATGCCCTGCAGGCCCGTGAGCTGGTGCAATGCCGTCTGGTCGATGATCAGCGAGCCGGGGATCACCCGCAGCGCGTTCAGCCCGCTGATGTCCTCGAGGGCGGGGGCCGAGTCGGCCATGGGCAGGTGGAGCTCCTCGCCAAGCTCGGTCAGGTTGGCGAAGCCCGAGACGTCCACGAGCAGGTCGCCGTAGAAGGCCAGGGTGCCGCCGACGGTCTCGAGATTGCCGAAGCCCGGGACATCGGTGACCAGGTCGGAGCGCACCGCGAAGCTGCCGCCGACCGCCTGCACCGTCCACAGGGGGGAGAGGTCCGTGACGTTGCCGTCGAGGACATACAGGGCGTCGGTCACCGCGCACAGGCAGGTCATGTTCGCGACGCTGTCCACAGCGTCGAACTGCAGCCGCCCGCGGACCGCGTTGTAGCCACCGTCGCAGAACGCCTGCATGTCCGTGCTGGCGAAGCCCGAGAAGGTCAGGTCGCCTTCGTAGTAGGACAGGTGCCCGCAGTCGATGTCGGTGTCCGCGTCGGTGTCCGCGTCGGTGTCGGCGTCGGCGTCGGCGTCGGCGTCCGCATCGGCGTCGGCGTCGGCGTCGGCGTCGGCGTCGGCGTCGGCGTCGGCATCCGCGTCCGCATCCGCGTCCGCATCCGTGTCGCTGTCGGCGTCCGTGTCGGTGTCCGCGTCGGTCTCCGGGGGCGCCTCGGTGTCGTCGGGCTTGTCGTCACACCCGAGCACCAGGGCACCGGCACAGAGCACAACCGCGGCACTCACAGTCTGGAACCATCCCGCCATGTCGTCCCTCTCTCGTTCCTCGTGTTCGCACCACGGTACCACAGGAATGGAGGGCCTATGTCACCCGGAACCGACCAGTGCCGGGTCTATGTCGATTGCAAGCGACCACCGGCTCCCTCGGGAGGGTCCATGTGCCCTCCAAACCCGCAATTCCGTCTCGGTTCGGACCGATCCAGCTCCAAATACGGGCTCTCGGAGCCCCGACCGGTCGCTTGCAGTGGGCATAGATCGCCCGGTGGTCGGTTCCGCCCGACATAGGCGGGGTCAGCGCAGCTCCACCCGCAGGGTGTACTCCCCAGCCAGGGCCGTGCCGCTGTCATCCACCCAGGTGTCGGCCACGACGAGGTAGCGGCCGGGGGTGAGATCGTAGGAGAAGTCGGTGTGATCCCGCTCGAGGCAGGCGTCGGGATCGTCACCCTCGAGCAGGTGGATGTCGATGTCCACCGGCTCGTCGCAGTCCACGCTGACATCGACGGTGACGTGATCGTCGATGTGCATCAGGTAGACGAACTCGGCCCCGCCTTCGTCGGCGTCGGAGCAGTTGTAGACGTCGAACTCCGACGCGCCGCCGGTCGCGGTGCTGCGGGTGTCCTGGAACGGGACGCTGTCGATGCGGAACGGGCAGCGATGGCTGCCGTCGTAGCTGTCGCAGGGCTCCCAGACCTCGGGCTCGATGTCGCGCACGTCCACCAGGTAGTACTGGACCTCGGTGCCCTCGCTCTCCCAGGCGTCGGTGATGAACGCGGTCCAGCTGGCCATGCCCGGGATGGTCTGGCAGCCGGCGGACCAGTTGTCCACCAGCGCGCTGCCCAGGGGGGCGTTCACCGAGGCCATGTGGATGTTGTGCCCGGAGCCCACCCGCTCGTAGTCGGTGCCGGAGTCGGGGCCGAGCCAGCCGTTGCGGTCGGAGTCCCAGTGGCCGTTGTGGTTGCTGTCGTCGATGGAGTGGTAGCCCCACTCGGCGATGGACAGGGCGTTGTAGCTGCGGTGCCAGCCGTTCTGATGGGTGTAGCGGCGGTTGGGGCGCAGGCTCGACGACGAGTCCGTGCCGAAGTCGTGATCCCCGGTGTCGGTGTTGACCGGGTACTCGCGCACCTGCTTGCCGCCGTCGTCCTGCCACAGGAGCACCAGGGTGTCGTTGTAGAGATCCGGGCTGTTGCCGTGCCAGCCGAAGGTGCCCGGGTAAGCGCCCCGCAGGCCCAGCACGGTGCGGCGCTCGCCGGCGGTGACGGCGTCGACCCCGGTGGTGAGCTGGGCGATGTCCATGTAGAGGTCGTAGGCCTGCTCTTCGCTCATCCACTCCACGCCCCGCGGGGTCTCGAAGCAGCGCTCGCTGTCCCAGTCCACCGCCCGCTCGAACAGGGGCATGTCGTCCTCGTAGGAAGGCATGGTCAGATCGGGCATGGGGGCGGGGGTGTCCCGGTCCAGGGCCAGCTGCCAGGTGCCGGCGGGGGCGGGCTCGGCCCAGGCGACCCGACCGCTGCGCTCGGGCGCCACCCGGGGCTCCCAGGCGGGCGCCTCGACCGGACGGGCCGGCGGAGGGGCGAGGTAGAACTCGTCGACGTAGTCGAAGTCGCAGTCCCCATCGGCGTCGGCGTCGGCGTCGCTGTCGGCGTCGCTGTCGGCGTCGGTGTCCACATCGGGCTCGCCGCTGTCCGGCTGGCCGGAGTCGAGCCCGAAGGGCTGCAGGGGCCGGGTGCCGGCGAAGGGATCGTCGCCGCAGGCGACGATGGGGATGACGAGGAACAACCAGCGCATGGGCCCACCCTAATCCATTGGGATCCCAGCCAGGGTCAACACTGGTCACCGCGCATCCCACCTCAGGGATGAATGCTCTGCCGGGAATGTGACCATGCGCGCGACCCTGTTCCTCATCGCCACCAGCGCCCTGGGCTGCACCCCGGACGCCCTCGACAGCGCCGACAGCGCGACCCCGCCCGATCCCTGGGAGGGCTGGACCGCCAGCTGGGAGCCCTGCTCCCTGGTCGAAGGCGACGACGACGGCCTGGCCGAGTGTTCGGCCACGGCCATGCCCCTGTTCTGGGAGGACCCCGACGACGAGCGCAGCATCGAGATCTGGGCCAAGCGACTCCCGGCAGCCCAGCAGCCCGCCGAGCGCCAGCTCTGGCTCCTGGACGGCGGCCCCGGCGGCTCGGGGCTCTACGACTTCCCCGCCCGCATGGCCTACATCCAGGAGCGCGATCCTGCCCTGGAGATCTACACCCTCGACCACCGGGGCACCGGCTACAGCGAGCGGCTCGGCTGCGACGCCGAGCTGCCCGTCACCTCGAGCGGCACCTCCATCACCAGCAGCGAGTACCCCAGCTGCATCCAACAGATCCAGGATGAGCTGGGGGACCGGCTCGACGCCTACACCTCCACCAACTCCGCCTACGATCTGGCCGCCTACGTCGAGGCCACCCGGCTCGAGGGCGCGCCGATCTTCGCCTGGGGTGGCTCCTACGGCTCCTACTGGGCCCAGCGCTACCTGGCCGTGGCCCCGACCCAGGCCGACGGCGTGATCATCGAGGGCATCGCCCCCATCGACACCACGCTGATCCTGTCGGAGGAGTACACCAACCTGGCCGCTCAGGACCTCTTCGAGCGCTGCGGTCGCGACGAGGTCTGCTCGAGCTACCTGGGCGAGACCCCCTGGTCCACCCTCGGCGACGCCCTCGAGCGCATGGGCAGCGAGGACCACTGCACCGACCGGGGCCTGTCCCGCAGCCTGGTCAGCGCCATCTTCGCCTACCTGATGTACAGCCGCTCGGGCATGGCCGTGATCCCCGCGGCCACACACCGGCTGGACCGCTGCAGCGAGGCCGACGAGGACGCGCTGATCAACCTCTACTACGCCCTGTTCGGCGACGGCGGCTCGTGGGACATCGAGAGCTACTCCATCCTGCTGCAGCACCACGTGATGTTCTCGGAGATGTGGGACCACCCCGACTTCGAAGGGGTGGACCTGGCCACCTGGTACGACGAGCTCTACGCCGAGGCCCTGGTGGTCAAGGGCTACGGCCACGGCAAGATCGAGGTCTACGAGCAGTGGCCCCTGTACAGCGACCCGGCCTGGGACGACGCCTGGCCCGAGACCGAGACCCCCATGCTGATGCTGCAAGGGGAGCTGGACCCGGTCACCCCCCACGCCCTGGCCATCGACGTCACCGAGCACTTCGACGGCGCCCACCAGCACTGGGTGAGCTTCGAGCACAGCGCCCACAGCACCAGCTTCGACACCCCGGTGGTGGACGACGGCAGCCAGGAGCCCTGCGGCTTCCAGCTCGTGCTGGGCTTCATGGCCGATCCCACCTCCACCCCGAACACCGGCTGTGTCCAGGCCACCCTGCCCCTGGACTTCGACCCGGGCCAGGCCTACGCGGAGCACTACTTCGGCACCGAAGAGCTCTGGGATTGACGGGGGGCTGACCCAGGCCACCGGCGACCGGGTCGCCGCGGCGCTACATTGAGCGCCAGCCCGGAGGTCCCGTGCACCACGCCCTGCTCATCGGTCTGCTCGCCCAGCCCGGCGCCCTCGCCGACAAGATGCCCCCCGGGGCGATCTACGAGATCGGCCCCCGCCCGCCCATCGTCAACGGCTCCACCACCGACGACTACCCGGCGGTGGGCGCCATCGTGGCCGAGGACGGCGGCTACATGTACGGCTCGTACTGCTCCGGCACCCTGGTGGACCGCAACTGGGTCATCACCGCGGCCCACTGCGTGGAAGCCATCAACGAGGACTACAGCCGCTACAACGCCTACTTCGTCATCGGCGGCGACCTGACCCGGGGCGAGATCGACGACTACGCGCTCATCGTCGATGCCATCGAGTTCCCCTCCTGGAACGAGACCACCATGGCCGGCGACATCGGCCTGCTGGAGCTGTCGGGCACCGGCATCCGCAGCGTCGACCCGATGCCCGTCAACGGCGACAACGTCACCAACTCCTGGATCGGCGATGACATGCGCCTGGTGGGCTTCGGCATCACCCGGGACAACGGCAACGACGGCGACGTCAAGCGCACCGCCGACGTGCCCGTCTGGACCTACGACTCGGCCTTCGTCTACACCTACGACGAGGCCGACGGCCAGAACGCCTGCTCGGGTGACTCCGGGGGCGCGGGCCTCGAGATCCTGGGCGGCAGCAGCTTCGAGCTGGCCGGGGTCATCTCCTTCGGCTGGGCCCCCCACGGCGGCCAGCCCTGCACCGACGGCGCCCTCGCGATGGTCCGGGTGGACCGCTACCTCTACTGGGTCGAGGACTACGTCGAACTCGAGGCCGACGCCGACACCGACGCCGACGCCGACTCGGACACCGACAGCGACGCCGACGCCGACGCCGACGCCGACGCCGACGCCGACGCCGACGC
>CAYZVO010000168.1:0-1691 GCA_964481655.1 uncultured Enterobacterales bacterium
CTGTCGGCGCAGGCCACCCGCAGAGGCTGGCTCCCGGTTCTGTCGCCTGCTCTCGTGTAACTGCCAATGACGACACCGACGGTAACATCACAGTTTCGTCACAGAATGCTGGGTGGCGCATGTCTCATCCTGGCCGCCGCCGTTCCCCTCGCGCTGCAGGCCGGTCACACCACGGGGGACCTGCCGCGGGATGTCGAGCGCAGCGGCGTGGGGGCCATCGCCGCCGAGGTCGAGCTGGTCTCCTGCATGGACTGCCACGTGCCCCACGGGGCGATGCGCTCGGCGCTGTTGTCGCCGCGGGCCACCAGCTCCGAGGCCTGCCTGGATTGTCACGTCGGCGTGGATCCCCAGCGGCGGACCCGCACCCATCCGGTGGGTGAGGCCATCGACGATCGGGGCGCGCTGGCGGCGCTCGAGGCCGACCGGGCCTTGCTCGGTCCGGGTGGCACCGTCGAGTGCCTCACCTGCCACCGCATCCACGGCGATCTCGACGATCCGGCCTTCGAGCCCCAGCGGGTCACCGCCCAGCGCTGCCTCGACTGCCACGGTGATCAGCAGCGCATGGTGGACGGCCCCCACGGCATGTCCGATCGCGGCGGCTCACCCTGCCTCGAGTGTCACGCCCTGCACGGTGCTGTCGGCCCCTCCTTGAGCGTCTTCGGCGGCGATCTGAGGGATCCCACCGGCTGCCTGGCCTGTCACGATGGATCGAAGCGCGGCGTCGAGTCTTCCGTCGATCCCGACGCGGGCCATCCCCTCTTCGAGCCCAACCCCGCGCCTTCGCGGCTGCCCTCGGTCGGTCGCGACGGCGCCACCGATCTGGGCGTCGAGGGCGACATGGGCTGCTCGACCTGCCACGACACCCACGCACCGGCCGATCCCGACAACCCGTTCCTGCTGCGGCTGCCCGGGGGCGACGCCGAGGGCTGCCTGGCCTGCCATGACGAGCTCGAGCCCGTCCGGGGTTCCGACCACGATCTCCGTGGCGGCGACATCGCGGTGGGCGGTGAGCTGCTGGACGCGATGGCCTTCGAGGGATTCTGCGTCGCCTGCCACGACGTGCACGGGGACCGCGATCGACCCGGCTGGGACGGCCCCGTGGATCCGAGCCTCGATGTGGGCCCCGCGACCTGGAGCTGCCTCGGCTGTCACCAGCTCGGAAACGAGCTGGGCGCCACCGAGGTGACCGAGTTCCTGCACCCCACGGATCTGCTGCTCACCACCGCCAACCTGCCCTGGTCCAACACCGGAGAGCTGCCCCTGTACGATCTCGAGGGTCGCCCCACCGACGACAACGAGATCGGGCGGATCGCCTGCTTGACCTGCCACGACCCCCACATCTGGAGCGGCAAGGGCTCATCGCGCGCTGCGCGGGGCGACGGCGACGCGCGCTCCAGCTTCCTCCGCGATGACTGGGAGGGCTTCTGCGCCGGCTGTCACGGCGAGGAGTCCATCGAGCGCTACCGCGACTTCCACGACCCCGAGTTCCGGGCGGAATGCGAGGCGCGCCGCGAGCGGCGGGACTGGAACCTCTACCAGGAAGAGTAGTGGTCGATCCTGGCGCGTTCGGGTCTGCCCCTGTGGCCCCGAAAGTGCCCGGGGAGGCCATGGAGGCAGCCTCCCCGGGCGGGGGGGGGGGGGGGGGCGGGCGCGGGGGGGGGCGCGGGGGGGGCGGGGGGGGGGGGGGGGGC
>CAYZVO010000168.1:1701-16324 GCA_964481655.1 uncultured Enterobacterales bacterium
GTTGGGGTGTGCCCCGGGGGCCCCTAATGGGCCGGGGGTGGCCTTGGTGGCAGCCGCCCGGGGCGGCGCGACCTCGCAGGATGAGAAGCTGGCTCGGTCGCGCGGTTTCGGGGGTCATGCGAACCAGGTCGCGATGATGGGGAGGAAGACGATGGCGGCGGCCGCTGCGCCGATCCAGCGCGGTCGCAGCTCGTGTGCCGGTGTGTCGCTGCGTCGTGGTCTGGCGCGCCAGGCCAGGGTCAGCAGCAGGATCAGGGAGAGAGCGGCGATGGCGGTGAAGGGGATCGGGCGCTCCGGGCTCGGGAGCGCCCCGTCGGCGAGGGCCGCCAGCGTGGTCACACCGTCGGGATCCCGCAGGGCTCCGGGCAGGTAGGCCCCCCAGGAGCTGAGCTTGGCCAGGGCCTTGCAAGCGTGGGCCGCCGCGGTCGCGGCCAGGGCCCCTGTCAGCGCCGCGCGCAGCCGCGTCCCCATCGGCGCGGTGCCCCCGGCCAGCTTCAGCGCGCCGATGATCACGGCCCAGAAGGCCGCCGGGAACAGCAGCAGGTACCAGATCGCCTGCCAGGAGCGCTCTTCGATGGGCAGGGGGAGGGTCGCCAGCAGCGCGGGGATCGCCAGGAAGCCGTCCTTGACGAAGGCCGGGGCCTCGCCGGCGACCTCGTAGGTCGCGAAGCCGAAGATGATGGCGACGAAGGCCAGCTCCACCGCGCGCAGAGGGGCGGGCGGGTGCCGCGGACCCTCGCCGCGCGGCATGCCGTAGCCGATGTTGTCGTGGGGGCAGGTCTTCGCGCACTGCAGGCAGAGCACGCAGCCGTCGCCCTGCTCCCTGGCGAAGGGGCGGATCAGCGACGGGCAGCCGCGGCCGTCGAGGCGATCCCGGGTGCTCCCGTCGACGCAGGCCCGGGTGGTGCAGCCGGCGCAGATCTCGTCGCTGCGGCGATCCAGCTGCAGGGACGCGAGCCGGCTGTACGCCGACAGCAGGGGCGCGGCGGGGCACAGCGCCACGCAGAATCCTCGCGGATGGCGGAGCAGGAGGCCGCCGAGCAACGCGATCCCCAGGAGCGCGAGCAGCATCACCGCGGTGAGGTGGGGCACCCGGTGCACCGACAGGCCGGCGACGGCGGCCTGCATCAGCAGGTAGACGCCCAGCGCGGGCCATGCGGCCCGGGCCCAGCGGGGGAGCGAGACACCGGTCCAGCCGACGCGGCCGAGGCGATGGCCGAGGCGGGCGACCAGCTCCAGGGGGCAGACCGTGCACCAGGCCCGACCAGCGGCCAGGACCACCAGGATCATCGCGGGCCACCACAGGCCCCAGACCGCGAGGGTGGTCAGGTTGGTCTTGCGGAAGGTCTTCAGGGTGGAGGCGTCCAGCTCGGTGCCGTGGCTCCAGCCGTTGGCCGCCAGGGCCAGCAGTCCCACCAGCGCCAGGATCTGCAGCCCGACGGGGAACAGCGGCCAGCGGACGAGGGCGCGGAGGCCCTTGGGGCGCAGGAGATCCAGGCCGAGGCGGCTCATGGTTCACCGTGGTGGGCTGGGGAAACGAAAGAGCCCGGGCGTCCTGTGTGGACACCCGGGCTCCGCGTCAGCAGGCTGGGGCTAGCGGTCGTGGTAGCCGACCGCCATGTCCTCGAGCTCCTCGTCGGTGTAGACGTTCCAGTCGCCTTCGTCGGAGTGGCAGTTCTTGCAGGAGAAGTCCAGCGTGTTGTACGGCATCATGTCGTCGCCGTCGTCGTTGAACTGCGGCGCGTCGGGGTCGGTGTTGATGCCGAAGAGGTGGGTCCGGACGTCACCGACGTAGGTGCCAGCGGCCGCGGCCGACTTGGTGGCCATGGGCATGTGGCAGTCCTCGCAGGAGACGAAGGTCTCCATGGTCGCGGACTTCTGGTTGGCCGCCTCCTGGTAGTGGCAGTCGATGCAGAAGGCGCCGATGCTGCTGTCCGGGTTGTAGTCCTCATCCGACCAGTGGGCGCTGGAGTGCGGATCGTGGCAGTCCACGCAGTTCATGGAGTGCTTGGTGGAGTGGTACAGCTCGTTCCACTGCTGGTGGTGCTTGCCGTAGCCGCTCGAGGCGGGGATCACGTCCTCGGAGGTGCGGTAGTGGCAGCTGCCGCAGCCGTCAGCGGAGCGGTCGATCTCCAGGTGGACGTCGTAGGGGTTCTCGACGTGGTGCGAGCCCTCGCCGTGGCACTCCTCGCAGTGCACGCCGCCGGCTTCCCAGGTGCCGATCAGGCCGGGCATGTCGTACATGTTGCCCTCGGGCCGGTAGCCAGAGGTGTGGCAGGTACCGCAGGTGTACTCCTTGGTGCCCGGCTCGTAGCTGTCGCTGTAGGCGACCCAGCTGTCGTCGATGAGGTTGAACTGGACGGCCTCGCCCGTGATGATGTAGCCGTCGTTGTCGATGAAGCGCTGCTTCCAGCCCCAGCCGCCGATGACGTGGGAGATGTCGCTCCACTCGTAGCCCTCCGGGGGCTCGGGGGCGTAGTGGCCGAAGTCGCCGGTGAACTCGGTCTCCCAGACCGGCACGGGCTGGACACCGCCGGTCTCCACCAGCTTGTAGGGGTGGCCGGAGCGGATGAACTTCTGGTACTGGTCGTCGTGGCACTCGGCGCAGGCCTCGGAGCCGACCCAGGCGGGGAAGTCGTCGCCGGTGTCGGCGGACTGACAGTCCATGATGTTGACTTCGCCGTCGCCGTTGATGTCTTCGTCGTCGTCGGCTTCGCCGTTCTCGTTGAGGTCCCAGCAGCTCGAGCCGCGAACGCCGTCGTCGCCGTCCTCGCCGTCGACGCCGTCCATGCCGTCGGCGCCGGGCGCGCCGTCCGCGCCAGCGGGGCCTTCACAGGCGGGCAGGGTGCAGAGGGTACCGCCGACGATGAGGGCGATGGTGAAGAGCTTGGTGGTGGTCATTGCTGCCTCTCGGTGAGGATGGTGAGACGATTCGTGTCACCTTGAAGCAAGACTCGTGCCTGGATCGCGGGGCGGCGTGCCGCGGGGGGCGGTCTGCTCGATCGGCGGTTGCCCCCTCGCTTGTCGTCCGATTGCGTAAGCTGCGATACACCAGAGCCCCCTGTCGGGGGCTCGTCAGTGTCGGGATTCCGTCACCGGAAATCCCGCTTGGTGGCGGGTATCCGTCGCTAGTCCCGGGCGTGGTAGTCCACAGCCAGGTCGGTCAGCTCCGCGTCGCTGTAGACGGTCCAGCCGCCCTGCTCGCTGTGGCAGGAGCGACAGGCGAAGTCCAGGGACACCCAGGGGTTGGCGGTGTCGCCGTCGGTCTGGGCCTCGTCGAGGTCGATGTTGATGGCGAACAGGTGGGTCGGGTGGTCGCCCTGGTGCTCGTGCGCGCCCTGGGTCACCAGCACGGCGTCGGGCATGTGGCAGCCGGTGCAGCCTGCGAAGTTGGCCATGGTCGAGGACTTCTGGTTGGCGGCCTCCTCGAAGTGGCAGGCCTCGCACTCGACCTGGATCCCCTGGTCGGGGTTGTGCTGGCTGTGGTCGTAGTGGGCCGAGCCGTGGGGATCGTGGCAGTCGGCACAGTCCATCACGTGCTTCTTGCCGTGGAACAGCTCGCTCCACTGCTGGGCGTCGTGCACGTAGCCGTCCCGGGCCTGGAGCTCGGTGACATCGTCGCGGATGTGGCACTGGCCGCACAGCTCCGCCGAGCGGTCCACGGGCAGGGGCACGAGGTAGGGCTCTTCCGCGTGCAGGCTGCCGTTGCCGTGGCAGCGCTCGCACTGCACGCCCTCGTACTCCCAGGTGCCCACGGCCCCCGGGAGATCGTCCTGGGCGCCCTCGGGGCGGTAGCCGGTGGTGTGGCAGCGGGCGCACTCGAAGGCCAGGGTGCCCGGGGCGTGGTCGGTCTCGTAGTCGATCCAGTCGTCGTGCTGCTGCGCCCAGGCGGCGTCATCCCCCGTGATCACCCAGCCGTCGCTGTCCACGAACACCTGCTTGCGTGCCCAGCCGCCGATGACGTAGCTGATGTCCGACCAGGCGTAGCCGTCCGGAGGGTCGCCGCTGTAGTCCCCGAAGCTCCCCAGGCCGTCCCAGGGCTCGACGGGCTCGGCGCCTCCGGTGGCCAGCAGGGCGTTGCCCATGCCCGAGCGGCGCCAGGCCTCGTACTGGTCGGGGTGGCAGTCCGCGCAGGCCTCGGCGCCGGCCAGTTCGGCGGGAGCCCAGTCCTCGCCGTCTTCGCCGTCCGTGCCGTCGCTGCCAGCGGCCTGGCAGTCGTAGATGTCCACGACGCCGTCGCCGTTCAGGTCTTCGCTGTCGGGATCCATCTCGCCGTTGGCGTTCAGGTCCCAGCAGGCTGTGCCGGGCGCACCCTGGGCGCCCTCGTCTCCCTGGGGCCCCTCGGGGCCTTGGATGAGGCTGCAGGCGCTGATGGGGAGGGCAGCGAGGGCGGCGAAGGTGGGGGTGTTCATGGTGGCTCCGGGTGGGTCGGAACGGGAGGCGGGCTACTGGAAGGGGTCGCTGCTGATGTCCAGGCGGCTCATGTGGTCCGCCAGGGTGGTGCGGGACATCTGCAGCAGCTTGGCGGCGCGGGACTTGTTGCCGCGGGTGCGCTCGAGGGCCCAGCGGATGTAGTGGGCCTCGATGCGGTTCAGCTCCTCGAGCATGGCGAAGCCCTCGGCGGGCGGCTCGGCGATGACGCCGCTCTGAGCGGGCTCGGCGGTGGCCGTGGTGAGCTCCGCGGGCAGGTTCTCGCAGCTGCACTGCGGGCCAGTGCAGGTGAGGGAGAGCCGCTCCATGACGTTCTCGAGCTCGCGCACATTGCCCGGCCACCGATAGGCCTCGAGCTGCTGCATCGCGCTGGCTTCGATCTTCAGCGGATCGCCTCCGTCACGCTCGGCGAAGCGCTCCAGGAAGTGGCGGGCCAGCAGCGGGATGTCCCCGCGGCGCTCCCGCAGGGGGGGCAGCCGGATGGGGAGGACCGAGACGCGGTAGTAGAGGTCCTCGCGGAAGATGCCGTCGTCCACGGCCTGGCGCAGGTCGATCTTGGTGGCCACGACCACCCGCACGTCCACCCTCCGGGAGGTGTTGGAGCCCAGCCGCTCGATGGTGCGCTCCTGAAGCAGGCGCAGCAGCTTGACCTGGGCGCTCAAGGGGATGTCGTCGGCGTCATCGAGGAACAGGGTGCCGCCTTCGGCCTGCTCGGCCCGGCCGGGACGGGCCGCCACGGCGCCGGTGAAGGCGCCGCGCTCGTGGCCGAACAGCTCGCTCTCGAGCAGGTTCTCAGCCAGGGTCGCGCAGCTGACGGCCACGAAGGGGCCCTCGGCCCTGCGGGACTCGAAGTGCAGCGCCCGGGCGACCAGCTCCTTGCCGGTGCCGCTCTGGCCCTCGATGAGCACGGTGGCCATGGAGTCTGCGGCGGTGCGGATCTGGTCGAAGACCGTCTCCATGGGGGCACTGCGGCCCACGATGCCCGAGAACCCGTAGCGGGAGCCCAGCTCTTCCTTGAGGCTCTTGTTCTCCCGCTCGAGGCGGTCGAGGTCCACCAGGCGGTGGATGGTCGCCAGGATCTCCTGGGAGGAGAAGGGCTTGGTCACGTAGTCGGAGGCGCCTTCCTTCATGGCGCCCACGGCGGTCTGCACCGAGCCGTAGGCGGTGACCAGCACCACGGGCACGCGGGGATCCCGGGCGCGGATCCTGCGGAGCAGCTCGAGGCCGTCCATGCGCGGCATGCGCAGATCGGTGATGACCGCGTCGAAGCTCCCGGCCTGGAACTGGTCGAGGGCCTGGGCCCCCGAGCCCGCGCCGACGGGGCTGTGGCCGGCCCGGTGGAGCATGTCGCTCAAGGCCGTCAGGGACAGGACGTCGTCGTCGACGACGAGGATGGAAGCGGGTCTCATGTCTGCTCCTGGGTGGGCAGCAGGATCTCGAAGCGTGCCCCGCCGTCATCACCGGGGCGGTAGCGCAGCTGCCCCCCCTGGGCGGCCACCAGCTCCTGGCTCACGGAGAGCCCCAGGCCGGTGCCCTTGCCGGGCTCCTTGGTGGTGAAGAAGGCGTCGAACAGGTGGGGTGCGACCTCGGCGGGAACCCCCGGGCCCGTGTCCTCCACGGCGAACAGCACCATGGGGCGATCCCCCCCGTTGTCGGCGAGCTCCGCCGAGAGGGTGATGTGGCCTGCGCCGTCCAGGGCGTCCAGGGCGTTGACGAGCAGGTTGACCAGTACCTGCTGGAACACGGCGGCGTCCAGGACGACGGGAGGCAGGTCATCCGCGACCTGCGCCTCGAGCTCGATGGCGCGGACCCGGTGGTCGTAGCGCATGAAGTCGATGGCTTGGTGGATCACCTCGCCCGCGTCGATGGGCGCGAGATCCAGGCTGCGCTCTGCGGAGTAGGACAGCAGCTGGCCGATCACCCGATCGATGCGACCCAGGGCCTGGTCCAGCAGATCGGTGTAACGTTCGGCCTGGGAGGGGTCCTCGCGCAGGCCCACCAGGAACTGTCGGGCGGCGTGCAGGGGGTTGCCGATCTCGTGGGCCACCCCCGCGGAGAGCTGACCCACCACGGCCATGCGCTCGGCCTGGACGACCAGGCGGTTGGCGGCGTCGATCTGCTTCTGCTTGTGCTCGAGGCGCTCGACCATGTGCTGGAAGGACTCGGCCAGCTGGCCCAGCTCATCGCCAGGGCGCACCGGCGGGATCTCCACCGCCTGGTCGGTGCCCACCTGCTCGGTGGCCTTGGCCAGCGCGCGCAGGGGCTTGGTGACCAGGTGGGCCGTGAGGATGGCCAGCAGGGCTGCCAGCAGGGCCCCGCCGGCGGTGTGGGCCATGACCAGGTGGCTCTGCCGGGCGGCCTCTTCGCGGATGCGGCCCTGGTGCAGCCCCACGTGCACGGTGCCCAGCCGACCCTCGATGAGCGGGGCGGCGAGGTCGTGGATCTCGCCTTCGGCGGTGACGAAGGGGATCTCGTCGTCCGGGTGCTGCCGGGGGGTCTCGAAGATGGTGACCAGGTCGGTGGGGATGCCCGTGGGGAAGCTGGACGCCAGCACCCTGCCCGACGCGCCGAGGATGGCCACGTAGGCCACGTCGTCGCGGGCGGAGATGTCCTGGACCACCAGGTCGAGGGCGGCCAGATCCTGGCGCACCGCGGCGGGGGTGCTGCGCTGCACCAGCTCCGAGATGGTGGCGTCGGAGCGCCGGTGGAGCTCCTCTTCGAAGCTGATGGCTACGGTCTCATGGATGAACAGGGCCAGGGACAGGCCCGTGATCAGCACCACCGTGGTGATGGGGATGGCGAAGCGGGCGCGCATCCCGAGGATGCGGGGGCGGCGCCGGCTCATGGCTCACCGTCCTGGTCCAGCACGGCCAGGAAGCTGCGGCTGTAGTCGTACAGCCCGGGTGGGGGCGCCGTGAAGCGGTCCACGTCCAGGGCCTCGAGGGCCGCCCGGCCTTCTTCGGTCTCGTGCAGGGAGACCAGGGCCTCCAGCAGCTCGGCCTCGAGGACCGGGTCGATGTGCTCGTTGACCACCACCGGGGGGGCCCCGAAGGGCTCGGAGCGCTCGAAGACCCGCAGCGCCGCCATCAGCTCGGGCTCCTCGACGGAGTAGTGCTCGAAGACCACGCTGTTGACGCAGCCGCCCTGCAGCTCGCCCCGGGCCAGCAGGCGCAGCAGCATGTCGTGGCCCTCGACCTGCAGGATCTGACCGAAGTGCTGCTCGGGGGTGGTGCCCAGCTGGGCCAGGCGCGCGAGGGTGTAGGCCCGTCCGGTGAAGCTAAGGGTGTCGGTGAAGCCGAAGGAGGCGCCGGCCAGCTCCGCGAAGCCCTCGAACTCACGCTCGGCCTGGGTGAGGCAGACCGCGCTGTAGTGGGGGGTGCCGTTGATCTCGGGCACGGCCAACACGGCCAGCCCGTCGCCGTTGAGCAGCCAGGGGCCAGCGCAGATGAAGGCCAGGTCCACCGCGCCGCGCCGCGTGAGCTCGTTGATCTCGTGGTAGGTGCCGCGCTGCACGAAGGTCGTGGGTCGGTCGAGGTTGGCGGCGAGCCAGTTGACCATGGGGTTGTAGTGCTCGAAGGTGGAGACCGCGCTCAGGACGGGGGCGATGCCCACCCGCAGCCGGTCGGGGTCCACCGGGGGCTGGGCCGCGGTCTCGAGGGGCGGCTCGAGGCTGACGTAGGGCAGCTCGCCGTGGCCGGTGCAGCCTGCGGTGATGGCCAGGATGATGGCGGAGAGCAGGGGTCTCATGGGCTCGCTCCGTGGCAGGAGTCCGTGCACCCGAAGGATGCAGGAAAGCCCATATTCGTGTCGTGGCAACCGAGACAGCTGCTCTCGCCGAGCTCGTGGACCAGCTCACGGTGCTCCACCCGGATCTCGTCGCCGTGGGGGTAGGCGGGGTGACAGTCGCCGCAGGCGGTGCCCGACAGCCCGCCGGCGAAGTCGGCGCCGTGGCAGCTGCCGCCGCAGCTGGCGTTGCCCTCGGCCTGGGCCGCGGCGCCGTGGTTGCGGGGCAGGCCCCAGGCGTCCAGCGCGATGCCCGTGTCCTGGGCCAGGCGGCCGGTGCTGTGGGGGTAGAGGGCGTGGCAGTCGAAGCAGGCGTCGGCGAAGGTCGAGCCCTGCCAGTCCGCGCCGTGGCAGCGGGCGCAGCTGCCTGGATCCGCCTGGGCCAGGGGCCCGTGGATCCCCGGCTCCCGGAAGGTCACCCGGTGGGGGTAGTCCCGGTGGCAGTCCCGGCAGGCGGCGTCATCCTGGTCCGCCGGGCGCGCCTCGCCGGTGCCGTGGCAGGCGGCGCAGCGGAAGCCGTCGTCGGAGCCGGCCCCGCCGTGGGCGGCGCCCTCGCCGAAGCCCTCGGGGTGGGGGTAGTCGGGGTGGCAGGTCCGACAGGAGTCCACCATGCGGATGCGCTCGCTCGAGCGGTGGCACTGGGCGCAGCCTTCGGGGCTGTCGATCCATGGGGCGCCGTGCAGGGCGCCGGCCTCGAAGCCTTCGGGGTGAGGGAAGCTGTAGGCCAGGCCCGCGGGGTTGGGCTCGGGGGCGAGCGTGTTGCAGCCGAGCAGCACGGCGGCGAAGATGGCGAGCAGGCGTGGTGTGGTGGCGTTCATCGCAGCAGCGGGTCCTCGATGCGCTGGGGTTCGCTCTTCGTCGGCTCGGTCCGGGCGACGCTGCTGGGGGGCAGGAAGTCCTGGAAGTGGCAGTGGCGACAGTCGAACTGGCGCAGGTGCTCGCCGCGGATGGTGAGGTCTTCGTGGCAGGCGATGCAGTTGTCGTCCCGGGCGAAGAAGTTGTGGTACCTGTTCGCCTCGCTGCCGTGGCAGTCGATGCACTCGATCACGCCGGGCCCGAAGCCGGCCTCGTGGGCGCTGGGGCCCTGCTGGGCCAGCCGCCTGGGGTGCTCCGGGGCCCCGCCCAGGCCACCCTTGGCCTCACCCGGGTCGCGGGTGGTGGCCAGCATGTGCAGCCGATGGGCGGGGGACTCGTCGATGCGCACGATGCGCTCGAAGATGGACGCGGGCATGGGCGACGACAGGTCGTGCATGTCCATGGCGGAGGAGAGGTGGCAGCTCTCGCAGCTCTGGCTGGGGATGCGCGGCAGCTCGTGCAGGTCCTCGGGGAAGCTGGGCCGCTGGTAGACGGAGTGCAGCAGCGTCTTGGTGTAGTGCATCAAGGGGACCATGTGGCAGTCGTGGCAGGTCACCACGTCGCCGTGGATGCTGTGACGCCAGTCGGTGAGCGCGTAGTCGTGGATGTGGCAGGCGTTGCAGAACTCCGGCGCGATCCACATGTAGTGGTAGCTCTCGTAGCCGACCGCGCCCCCGACGCTGCCGGAGACGACGAAGACCAGCAGGGTGGGGGTGATCAGGCTGCGATCCAGCCCGAACCAGCTCACGGCCCAGCGCCAGCTGCGCCGGGGGAGGCCGAGGATGCGGCTCAGGGCGCCCATCAGAAGATCCCCCCGTGGGGGATGACCGCGGCCATGAAGAAGATCGACAGCACGACCACGGCCACGACGCCGAAGGTGACGGCGGCCACGATGCCGAGGAACAGCAGCTTGCGCTTCATCCGCCGTCCTCCTCGTAGAGGTTCCAGTCGCGGCGCTCGTGCCGCTCCCGGATCTCCCCGCGTCGCTCGGGGTCGTGGAAGTAGCGGTAGACCTCGAGGGCCTCCTCGCCGTGGCAGCCGGAGCAGAAGCCCTCCCAGCCGTCCCGCAGGAAGCTGGACTGGGTGTCGCCCTCGCCGTGGCCGCCCGCGTCGCCCTTCTTGGGGCTCCAGACGTGGGGGTTGTGGCAGGTCAGGCAGGTGATGGCGCCCAGCTCGTTGTCGTCGGTGCGGTTGCCGGCGGCGTCGTACAGTGGCAGCTCGCCGCTGTTGTCCCAGGGCATCTTGGCGGTGGTCAGCAGCAGCTCCTCGGGGTGCTCGAAGACCTCGACCTCGGTGCCGCCCGCGGCGTTGCCCCGCTCGTGGCAGCCCAGGCAGGCGGCGGTGCTGGCGTCCAGCCCGGGGGTGCCGCCGGCGGGGCTGACCAGGCCCTGCCAGCCCCCGTCTTCGTGCATGCCGTGGCAGGCCAGGCAGAAGCCCCCGCGGGCCATGGCGTCGCCCCGGCGGCTCGTCCAGCGGCTGTCGAGCCCGCGCAGGTCGTGGTCGGAGCCCTGCACCGGGCGCAGCTCGTCGTGGCAGACGAGGCAGCCCTCGGCGGCGTCCCCGGGGGTCCGCAGCATGGCGTCGTTGCTGCCCGCGGCGGTGCTGGCGTGGGGATCGTGGCAGGTGGTGCAGCCCATGGTGCCGTCGACACCCAGGGCCTGGCTGCCCCTGGCGCCCACGCTGGGCAGGCGGGTGGGCGCCGGGTTGTCCTCGAAGAGGGGGTGGTTGGCTCGGGGGTCGATGACCAGCTCGGACTCGCCGCCCCGGCGGTGGCAGGCCAGACAGCCGGTGGGATCGTCCTTGGTGCCCCCCTGGCGCTGCAGGGCCGGGCCGAGGGCCTCGTGGAGGTCGTGGCAGGCCAGGCAGGCGGTGGCCACATGCCCCTGGGGGCCGTCGCGCAGATCGTGGCCCCCGCCCTGGAGGCGGGCCTGGTCTTCGTGGCACAACACGCAGCGCTCGTGGTTCTCGAGGGCCATGGTGAGCCAGCGATCCTCGGCGCTGGTGTGGATGTCGTGGCAGGTCAGGCAGGTGACCTCCCCGCCGCTGCCCAGGAAGACGCCGCGAGCGCGCAGCGCGGCGGTGGCGGAGCGGTCCTCCAGGGCCTCGCCCACGGGGTGGATGTGGTCGGCGTGCTCGGGGCCCACGCCCTCGTGGCAGCGCTGGCAGCCGCCCATGGACGCCTCGTCGCTGTCCAACAGCATCTCCCCCACGGCGCCGTGGGGGCTGTGGCAGTCCATGCACTCCACCCGCTCGACCTCGTGGGCGATGGCGCCCGCGCCGCTGCGGGCCACGTCGCCCGGCACCTCACCCAGGACGTGGCCGGGCTGGTCCTCGGTGGAGGGCCCCTCGAGCTGTCGCACCTCGGCCACCACGTCCGGGTGGCAGCTCAGGCACAGCTCGGAGCGGGCGCGCGGGGTGCGGAGGAAGACCTCGAGATCGCCGCTGTCGTCGTCGAGCTCGTCCATGCGGTGGGGGATGTGGCAGGTGCCGCAGTACATGCGACCGTCGGCGTCCAGGATGAAGGGCTGGGGGATGTCCTTCTCCGGCGCGATGGAGACCGGGTGCTGCTCCAGGGAGCTGTTCCAGATGGGGGCGGGCAGCTGGACCGAGCCGTCGTGGCAGGACCAGCAGGCCTCCTCGAGTCGCGTGCGCGGGGTCGAGCGGCCGGTCATCAGCGAGATGCGCGGGAGCTTGCGCTCGTACATCTCCCAGCCGGACAGGGGGCTGGTGCGGGTGTCGACCTCGACGCTCACCACCCGGCCGGTGCCGGCGTCGGCGATCCAGAGGCGCTCGTCGTGGAAGGCCAGGCCCATGGGGTGGTCCAGGCCCAGCAGCTGCTCCCCCTGGCCCAGGGTGCCCAGGTAGCGGGCCTCGTCGTCGAAGACCTGCACCACGCCGAGCAGGCCGTCGGCGATGAAGATGCGGCCTCGATCGTCGGTGGCCACGCCGGTGGGGTGTACGAAGCTGCCCTCCCACACCCCCCACTTGCCCAGCTCGATCCAGTCGGGGGAGCCCGGCTCGAAGAGCAGGGCCCGGTCGTGCTGGACATCCGCGATCACCACGGTCTCGTCGCTGATGGCGCCGAGGTAGGGGGTGCCGATGGGGAGCTCGTACTGCAGGGGCGCCCAGTCCTGGCTGCCCGGGTCGAACCACCAGGGGCCGCCGAAGGTGGACAACACCAGCAGCCCCAGCTCGGTCACCACCACGTCGCTGAAGCGGACGTCGGCGGGGGCGTTGAGCATGGCGTAGCGCTGCCGCTGGCCGCTGGTGGGATCGAGGGCCTCGAGCACCGGCGCGTCACTGTGGGGGATCCAGAGGCGACCGTCGCCCCACGCCATGCCCACGGGGGCGCCCTCGATCTCGATGGGCTCCCGCACGGCGCCGTCGCTCCCGAGCTGGTGCAGCAGCCCGGCGCGGCTGTCCAGGGCGTAGATGGTGCCGTCGGGGCCGGCGGCGAGGTCGGTGGGTCCCACCAGGCCCTCGTGGACCACCTCGAGGCCGCTGACCTCCATGACGTCCGGCCCGGTGGCGGGCTCGCTGGAGCTGATGGACATCCAGTCCCCCAGGCAGCCGGGTGCGAGCAGCAGCGCCGCAGCGGTGAGCGGGAGCCTCATCGACCTGTGCCTTCGAGATCGTGGCAGATCAGGCACAGGGAGCCGTCCTCGGCGGGCACGCGCAGCAGGCCCTGCTTGTCGGCGGGGCCGTCTTCGAGGGTCAGGGTGCGGCCGTCGGCGTCCTGGATGGCGGCCAGCTCGTCCCGCAGGCGGGGCAGGGTGTAGTCGTCCCTGAACTCCCGGTTGGCGCCGCGCAGGCGCTCGAGCTTGGCGGGTGCGGTGTCGGTCTTCACCGGCTCGAGGCCCGGGTGGGGATCGTGGCAGCTGGTGCAGAAGACCTCGCCCCGGGGGCCGATGGGGATGGGGTGCTCGACGCCTGCGTTGTAGCGCTCGACCACCGGCGCCATCTCGTCGGGGAGCAGCTTGAGGTGGCTGGGGATGCCCACGTGGATCTGGTGGGCGTGGCAGCCCTTGCACAGCTCCACCGGATCGACCCGCAGGGTCGAGACCTCGTCGTCGCCCTCGTCCTCAGGCACGCCCTGGTGGCAGAAGATGCAGACCGCGTCGTTGCGCTCGCCGTCGGCGGTGCGCAGGTCCCGGTGGGGGTCGGTGCGCTGGTACTCGTCCCGGTCGTGGCAGCGGAAGCAGAGGTCCAGGGTCTTGCGGTAGGGGCCGTCGCGGAAGTGGTGCTGCTTCCGGGCGTCCTTGGGCAGGCCGTCGCAGGCCGGCTCGTCGTGGCAGGTGACGCAGGCCAGCTCACCCTGCTGCAGCATCAGCTCCGGCGGGCACTCGATCTCCTCGGGCTCCACCCCCACGATGTGGAAGTTGGTGTCCGGGTGGCAGCGCTCGCAGCTGGCCATGGTGGGCCAGCTGGGGTCGACCTCCCCCGAGGGCAGGGTGTCGTGGCACTCGTGGCAGAGGTCGGGCGCGCCGTGGGGATCGGGCACGTCGGGCTTGGTGATGACCTTGCGGCGCTCGGTGGCCAGGGGGGAGCTGCCCCGGCTGCGGTCGTCGCTCTGGGCCAGGGCCAGGCCGGCGACCAGCAGGGAGGCCAGCAGCAGTGCGAGGTGGCGGGTCATGGGCTCACCCCGTTGTCGCCGTGGCAGGCGGCGCAGCTGTCCTCGCCCTGCTCGTCCACGAGGATGCGGATGGCGGCCACGTCCACCTCGGGGATGCCGGTGCAGTTGCGCACATGCATCCGCTCGCTGCTGTGGCAGGACAGGCAGCGGGCCTCACCCCAGCCCGGGTGCTCGTCGGCGGGCACAAGCTCCAGGCCGGCGGGGCTGTGGATCACGTCGGGCAGGTCTTCGCAGGCGATCTGGGGTTCATCGCAGGCCACCAGGAGCAGCAGGACGATGGGGATGGCGCGAATCACAGGCCCCCCCCGCTGTGGCAGGCTTCGCAGGAGCTCTGCAGGTGGCAGCGCTGGCAGCGGGAGGCGTCCAGGCGGGCCTCGATGCCGTGGGTGGCCCGGAAGGTGGCGGGGTGCACCCGGTGCTGGCCGGCGTCGCGGCGGGCGTGGCAGGTGGTGCAGTCGCTGACCGGGTGGCACAGGTCGCAGCTGGAGCCGTGGACCAGCGAGGCGTCGCCGTGGTCCTCGGCCCAGCCCTGGTCGTGATCCTCGGGCAGCAGCTCGGCCAGGTTGGTGTGGCAGCTGTCGCAGCGGCTGGGGGCCCGGGGGAAGCGCATGGCGCCGGTGTGGCAGTCGTGGCAGCTCTCCCGCGCCGGCACGAGCACGGTCTCATCCACCTTCTTGACCGCCTCGAAGTCGTCGGTGCCGGTGGTCATGCCGATGGGGTGGCAGGCCAGGCAGGTGATGCGGGCCTCGAGGAAGCGGCTGCGGTGGTCGCTGTGCACGAAGCGCTGGTAGGGATCGTCGGGGTCCGGCGGGGGCGCCTGGGCGGCCTCGGCGAAGGCGGCGGCGGGGGAGCTCGCCTCCTCGCCGTGGCTGCATCACACCCAAACGACACCCCCCCCCGCGCAGGAGATCGCCCGCACCG
>CAYZVO010000168.1:16334-20775 GCA_964481655.1 uncultured Enterobacterales bacterium
GCAGAGGTGGGCTCTTCCGATCTTCGCGCCGTGCTGGCCAACAGGAGCAGCAGCGCGGCGCAGGTGATGGCCAGCAGGGCGCTAGGGCGCATCGTCCGCCTCCGGAGGGATGGGGATGGAGGGGTAGGGATCGGCCCCCGGCACCGTGCCCGGGCTGCGGCGGATCTCGTCCTGGACCCAGCGGGGCGGGCTGTGGGGGGACAGGAAGCGGTCCCGGGTGTGGCTGGGCGAGCGCCGGCGGCCGTGGGTCAGCTGCTGGGTGGCCACCAGGTAGAGCTCGGCCTCGGGGACGGGGGCCTGGCCCATGGAGACCTGGCCGAGCACCGACAGCCGCCAGGCCTCGCCCGCCATGGTGGCGGCGCGTCCGCCCAGGACGGTCATGGTGCGCCAGTCCTGCTCTGCAAAGCGGAAGACGGCCTGCTCGGCGAGGACGCTGAGATCGAGGGCGCCCAGCTCCCGCCCGAGCTCGCCCATCAGGGCGGTGGCCGAACCACCGGGCCCGCCCATGCCCGACAGCCTCAGCACGTGCTTGACCGGCACACCGGCGTGGGCGCTGCGGGAGACGGCGGCGCGCCAGCCGGGCTCTCGGCCGTCTTCGCCGTCGAGGGCCAGGGCGCCCAGGTCTGCGCTGATCACGCTGCCTTCGAGGGACAGCCGGGCGGTGGCGTCGGCGAACAGGGTGGGGCCGGTCTGGAAGAGGCTGGCGATGGCGCCCCCGCGGCCCAGGCTGTCCGTGGTCGGGTTGGAGCTGCCGGTGTGGAGGCGCAGGTGCAGGCGGTGTTGGGGGCGCAGCTCGGCGGCCAGGGAGGCCAGCTCCAGGGGTTCGTCGCTGGCGACCAGGTCCGCGCGGGCCACGACGCGGAGCCCCATGGTCGCGGGCATGTGCAGGGAGACGTCACCACCGAAGCGCTCCACCCCGCCGCCTTCGTCGGCCGCCACGTGCTCGTAGCGCAGAGCGCCGCCCAGGGGGTGGGCCGGGCGGTGGGAGAGATCGGCGCCCCAGGTCGCACCGCCGGTGGCGAAGCCGGCGCGCTCGGGGTGCCAGCCGGCTCCGCCCCAGGCCGCGATGGTGATGTCGCGGGTGGGGTGGTAGGCCAGATCGGCGCCGTCCACAAAGCGGAAGCGGCCCCCGCGCACGATGTTGAGCCGGCCCACCCGGGCCTCGAGGGGGCGCTCGGGATCCCGGCGGTACAGCTCGAGGCCCCGCAAGGCCAGGGCGGCGTCGGGTCCGAGGGGATCGGCGCCGAGGGTGAGGTCGGCCATCGCGCCGGTGTCGCGGCGGCCGTCGGCCGCGTCGAGCAGGAACGAGGCGCCGAAGGGCAGGGCCAAGCCGTCGTAGGCGCCGTAGCGCAGGCCCGCCTGCAGCTCGAGCTCCCGGGTGACCGTCAGGGGCGTCCCGCGGACCGTGATCTCCGAGTGGCCGGACTCGTCCTGTTCCTGTGCCCAGCTCGATGAGATGAGGGCGGGGATGAGCAGTGCGAGGAGCATGGTGATCCTGAGGGGACCCAGGATTCCTGGCAAGCGCCGTGCCAAGGCCGCCCGCCGCGCCACCTCGACCACGCACCCCGTGTAGTGGCCCTTCGCGGGCTACATTCCGAAGGCGGTTTTCCGTGAAGATGAAACGCGACGTTTCCTATTATGACGGATTTCCGTCAGTAGTGACGGATTTTCGTCACATCACGCTGTGCCACCTGCTCGATCTGTCCGGCGGAGGCGCCGTCCTCGGCACCCGGCTGGGGCTCGAACAGCACCGCGACCTCCTGCTGGTAGCCGAGCTCCCAGGTGTGGCCGAGGTGGGTGTAGAGCACCACCCGGTGACCGGTCTCCGCGACCTCCCAGGCGCCGACCAGATCGGACATGCCCCAGGTGGTCAGCTGCAGCTCCTGGACCTGGCCCAGCCAGTGCAGCTGCACCAGCACCTCGCGGCAGGGGGCCAGCAGGCCGGGGTCCACGGCGCCGTGGCAGCGGTCGACGGCCAGCTGGCGCTCCCGCAGCTCGAGGCCCACCAGGTCCACGGGCACCAGCGGCTCGAGGCGGTCGCGCAGGGCGTCCATGCGCGCGGTGGTGCCCTCGATGCCCGCGGCGGCCTGGGCGCCGTCGTCGAAGCTGTGGTCGAGCACCAGCAGGCCGGGGTCGTCGGAGTCCAGCGCCCAGTAGCCCAGCGCTGGGTGCCCCCAGGCGTCGGGATCGTCGTAGTGGATCGCGGCGAAGATCTGACGGTCCACCGGGTCGAAGCCCAGCAGCTCCACGGACGATGGACCCCCCTCGGAGGCTCGCGCCACGTCGGTGACGAGCAGCAGGCAGGTGAGGATGGCGAGCAGGACGGCGTGGATCCAGCGGGACATGGCCGAGCTCCTTTGGGGGGACGATCCACACAGTTGCAACCGCCGTGCCAGATCGCTCGCTGCGGGCCGAAGAACGGTAGAACCAGCGATATCGTTAGATGCGGCCCTCGGGCTTGCGCTCCCGGCGCACGTTGTTGCTACGAATCCGAGATTTGTCCTGAGCGGGGGTGCGCGTTTTTCCTGGATCCATCCAGCTGCCTGCGTCCACGGCATAGGTACAGGACCTCGTCGCGAGCCCACCCCGGGTCTTCCCGACATCCCTGGTTCCGCCAGCCACACTACCAGGGGTGCCAACGCTCCTGCGGCCGCGACGGGGTCCCAACTTCTCTTTCATCGCAGCCCCGCGAGGTCCCTCATGTCCGCACGCAGGAAGCCAGGTCGCCATCGACTCGGGGAGCTGATCGACGAAGCCCGCTGGGTCGCCCACATCGGCGAGCTCGGGGGTGATGTGGGTACGCTGTATCGGCGCGAGGTCGACTCGATGCTCGACGCCCTCGTCCAGGCCCAGCAGCTGCGCCGACGGATGCGCGATCGCCTGGAGCACGAGGGCCAGACGGGGGAAGGGTGTGGATGGGGGGATACGGAGTCCACCGATGAACGGCGCCCGGGCCGTCGCTGGACGGATCGCGAAGCGAGCTGACCCGGATCGCTGTTCCGGGCTTGCGCCTGGGGCCCGCGGGGTCCGACAATGGTGCCTCCGATCTTCTGGAGGACCACACCATGAGCGCTCGTGTACTCGGCGTGTCAGCGCTGTTGACGCTCGCCAGCCTCGCCCTGCTCCCGTCCTGCTTCCCGGCGACGCCCCCGAAGGCCGAGACCGGGCTCGAGGCCGACGCGGACACCGACACCGACGCGGACACCGACACCGACACCGACACCGACTACCACCCGGATGGGTTCGCCGAGGCCGAGGCCCACGGCCTGGCGGCCAAGCTCTCGGAGTCCGAGTGCGTGATGTGCCACGGTGACGACCTGCTGGGTGGGAGCTCGGGGGTCGACTGCGACAGCTGCCACCCCGACGGCTGGCGCAGCGACTGCATCTGGTGCCACGGGGGCCTGGATGACAACACGGGCGCGCCGCCGGTGGACATCGACGACAGCGCCTCGGGCATCTCCTTCCCGGAGCACGGGAAGCACGGGAGCTCGGACATGCACCCCGACTGGTCCTGCGGGCAGTGCCACCGCACCCCCACCGACGTGCTCAGCGACGGACACCTCTTCCTGGGTGATGACAGCCCGGCGGTGGCCGAGCTGTTCTTCGTGGACGGACTGTCACCGTCGGCCAGCTACGCGGGCTCGGGCTCCTGCGGCGACGTGTACTGCCACGGCAACGGCCGGGCTACGGGCCACGCCAGCTCGGGCGAGCACTACGACTGCGATGGCTGCCACCGCACCAACAACCTGGGCGGGGAGCACGACGAGCACCGCGAGGAAGGCGTCGACTGCCACGAGTGCCACGAGGACACCGTGAACCGCAGCGACGACATCGTCGGCCCCGACCGCCACGTCGACGGAGACGTGGACGTGGCCATCAGCGAGGGCGGCATCAACTACAACGGCAACAGCTGCGACGGCAGCTGCCACGGCGAGCGGCACTCGAACGAGCGCTGGTAGCCACGCTCGGTGTAGGGGCGGGGTCTACCCCCGCCCACTGTCCCGGCGGCGCCTCACCGCCAGGCCCAGCAGCGCCAGCCACGCCAACCCGAAGGGACCCGCCGTCCCCGCACAACCCTGGCACCCGCCGCCGCCCTTGTAGGAGACCCCGGGCGGCGTGGCGGTGTCCGGATCGGCGCTGTCCTCGGGGGGCGCGCTGTCTCCGGTGTCCACGGGGTTGCAGTCGTCGTCCAGGCCCTCGGCGCCCGGGTAGCTGTCGGGGTCCTCGTCGTCGCAGTCATCGTCCAGGGCCCAGCCGTCGCCGTCCTGGTCGTAGTCGTCGGCCCCGTCGCAGTCCTGGTCCACCCCGTCGTACCAGATCTCCTCGGCGTCGGGGTTCACCGCGGCGTCGGTGTCGTCGCAGTCCTCGTCCAGCGGCCAGCCGTCTTAGTACTGGTCGTCGTCGTTGCCGTAGAAGTCCAGGGCCACGCCGAAGAACCACA
>CAYZVO010000169.1:0-6084 GCA_964481655.1 uncultured Enterobacterales bacterium
TCGATGGGTTCAGGCTCCGGCTCTTCGACGGGCTCGGGCTCCGGTTCCTCGATGGGTGCAGGCTCCGGCTCCGGCTCCGGCTCCGGCTCCGGCTCCGGTTCCGGCTCCGGCAGCGGCTCAGCTGGCGGGGGCGCCACGGGGTCCTCGAAGCCGCCGGTGGAGATCTCCTCGTCGTCGAGTTCCTCGACCTGGGCGTCCTCGATCTCGCTGTCGGTCTCTTCCTCGTCGTCCAGCAGCTCGCTCGCGGTGTCCTCGTCCTCGAGGTCCTCGCTGGGCGCCTCGGGCTCGCTGGGGATGGCGACGGCGGCGGGGCCCACGACGGGGGGTTCTTCCTCGAAGACCTCGCTGTCGTCCTCGTCGAAGAGCCCGTCCATGAAGAACGGGTGCCGCTCGGGCTCGACGGCGGGGGGCTCGGGCTCGGCCGGGCGTGCGCTGTCGGCGGGCAGGACGACGGCCGCGGGGTCGCGGGTGCGCGCGAACTCCAGGGCCTTCTTGTAGTAGTCGGGCACCCGGGCCTGGGCCCAGGCCTGCAGCCAGGGACCCGGCAGGACGCCGAGCATGCTCCGGCAGCCCATCTGCACGCGCTGAGCGGTGGGCCGGCGCTTCGGATCGAAGTCCAACATGGACTCGAGCATCAACATGACCGGCTCGATGGCCTGATGCCCCGACGCAGGGGTGGTCTCTCGAACCTGGTGGGTCACCGCTTCGACCACATCGGCCACGAAGGTCCGGTGGGCCTTGGCGTCGCGGGGCGGTGGCTGGAAGTCACGGCCCGAGGCCAGGCGCGCCATGATCAGCCCGAGGCTGTAGACGTCGGCGGCCGGGCCGCCCCCACCCTCGTGCTGCTCCGGCGCAGCGAAGGACGGATCGGGCCCGTCGGCGGCAGCGAGGCCGAAGGCGCAGACCTTGATCACACCCTTGGCGTCCAGGCGGACGAGGGACGGGACCAGATCGCCGTGGGCCAGCCCCAGGGGTTGGTCGTCCCCGGGCAGCGGCAGCTCGAGGGCGGCGGTCAGGGCGCTGGAGACCTGCTCGACGATCTCGGCGACCACCCGCACGGGCAAGGCACCGGCGAGGCGGTAGAGCTCGAGATCGAGCCCCCGGGCGTACTCCATGACCAGGCCCCAGCCTTCGATGAACCAGCCCAGCTCGATGGTGCGCGCGATGCAGGGGTGGCGCAGGCGCTCGAGGATCTCGACCTGCTCCTGCAGTGCCTGGAACGACGGCGCGTGCTCGGTGATGCGCGGATCCATCAACGCGACGGCGACCTGGCGAGGCTTGACGTCGTCGTCGAGGGCCTCAGCGAGATGGATCTCACCGATGCGGCCGCGGCCGATGGGGTCGAGGAGGCGATAGCGAGGGGTTTCGGCCATGGGCGCGCTCACCACTGCAGATGGAGGAAGGCGGCCACCCCGGTCCCCACCGCGACGCCGGCAGCTCCCGCCGACGCCAGCACGAGGCCGTTGGTGCGGCCGCGGGCCGCGTCGAGGTCATCATAGGGAGTCGTCGGGTCCCAGTACTGATCGCTGGACCGGGCGGCCATGGCGTAGAGCACGCCCGAGGCGACCACCGCGCCCCCCGCCGTCGCCAGCATCCAGCCGCGGGGGCCGGTGCGCACGGTGGTGCTCGTGGCGGCGACGGAGCTGGGGATCACGGGCTCTTCCACCGTCGTGGGGACCGGCTCGGGGGCCAGGGCCACCGGCTCGTCGAGGCCGTAGTCCGGCATGGGCTGGTCGGGCCAGAGGTAGGCGGACAGCTGGATGGCGCCGTCGCCGTCGGAGACCTGGAGGATCGCGGGCCACTCGAGGGGCCTGGGCTCGCTGGGCCGGCCGTCGAGGTAGACCCACCCCACCGAGGGGGTCTTCACGGTCTCGAACTCGGCTTCCTCGATCTCGAGGGAGCTGTACAGCCCCAGCAAGGGGTGGCCCCAGGGGATGAGGGTCTCGGGCCAGCTGTAGTCGGGCTGCAGCGAGCGGGCGGCCGCGAAGGCTTCGCGGGCGCGGTCCTGGTCGCGCTCGATGAACGCCCCGAGGCCGCGCATGCGGTGCACGAACGCAGCGAGCTCGGGATCCACCGGCTCCATCAGGCAGGGGATGAGGGCGTCGATCTCGGCGATGGCGGCCTGGAACTCATCGACCTTGGTCGCGCCGAAGGCGGTCTCCGCCTGGGTCGCGGCGTCCCGGAGGGACGATCCGAGGGTGAGCTCCGGGCAGCTGGTCTCAGCGGCGAACGCCGCCGTGGCTGGAGCGAGACCGACCGTGACGAAGAGGGAGAGGAACAGCGTTCTGGACATGGCCTGAGCGATCCGCCGGGTCTGCGGTTGTAGTTCGAGCGTACCAGACCCATCGGCCCATTACCACAGGGCCTTAGCCACGGTGTGGCCGCACCCACAGCCCCCCCTTCGGGCTCAGCGGGCCTCGGCGTCGCGCTCCAGCAGCGCCTCCACCAGCCCGCGCGCCATCAGCGCATGGCCACGGTCCGTCGGATGCACGCCGTCCGGCTGCCACAGGCGGTCCGGGGTCTGCCCCTCGGCCTCCGCCGCCAGCCAGTGGGCGGTGGTGTCCGCGATCCCCACGCTGTCGGCCTCTGCGACCTCCCGCATGGCCTCGTAGAACGGCCGCGCGACCCGCATGGGCCCCGGGTCCTCGAGGGGACAGGAGGTGACCAGCACCGGGATCGCCCCCCCATGGCGCACGGCGGCGACGATGCGCTCGAGGTTGCGCTGGTAGACGTCCACCCGCTCACCGCAGAAGCAGTCGTTCAGGCCGAACTGCACCAGCACGATCTCGGGCTCGGCCTCGAGCAGGGCGGGCAGGCGTCCGCGACCGCCGAAGGCCGTGTCGCCGGGCACCCCCGCCTCGAGGCGGTGGAGGTCCAAGCTGGGGCTGCGTTGCTCGAGGGCGTCGCAGGCCCGCGGGAAGTAGCCCCGCTGCACCATCCAGCCGTGGGTCAGGGAGTCGCCCAGCGCGGCGATGCACAGTGGACCGCCACCATCGAGGCGCTCCAGGAGGGCCGCAGGGAGCCGTGCGCCGGGCATCAGCGCGCCGCTCCGCCCAGGCCGAGGGCGTCGCGGACGCCGTCCATGGCCCCCAGACAGATCGTCAGGAACTCGGTGAGCTCGAGGCCCAGCTGAGCCTCGCAGGCCCGGATCTGGTCGCGGTTCACCGCGGCCGCGAAGCGCTTGTCCTTCATGCGCTTCTTGACGCTCTTGACCTTCAGGTCGGCGGTGCTCCGGGACGGGCGGATGAGGGCCGCGGCGGTGATCATGCCGGTGGTGGGGTCCACCACCCACAGGGCCTTGTCCATGAGGCTGACGCGCTCCACCTTGTCGTTGTGGCCGAGCACCGCGTGGACCACAGCCTCCCCAGCGCCCGCGTCCCGGAGGACCTCCGCCCCCAACACGGCGTGGCGCTCGGGATCATCGGCACAGACATCCAGGTCGCAGTCGTGCACCAGGCCCGCCAGTCCCCACAGCTCGGGGTCCTCACCCAGCCGCGCGGCGAGGGCGCGCATGCAGGCCTCGGTGGCGAGGCAGTGGGACAGCGTGTTGCCGGGGCCGAGGCGGTCCAGGACGAGGGCGTAGGCGGCGTCGCGGGTGAGGGGCATGGGGGCTCCAGAGCGGCGATTTGCTGGCTTGGGAGCTAACGCGGTGGGGGGTGCTGGGTGGAGGCGGTGGTGATGAGGGACAGGTTGCGGCGGGTTGGTCGGGCTCGGGCCCGGAACTCGTTCACGTTCACGGGAGAAGTGGGGTGTGAGGTTTGTTACAGGATGTCTCCAGAGGAATCCCTGCAACGGAGTTGCCCCCATGGAGATGTCGTCCAGCAAGAAGCCCAGCAAACTGCTGCCGGCCAACGCCTACACCAAACTCGCCCCGGGCGAGGAGTACCAGCCCATCGTCGCCGCCAGCGACAAGCGGGCCGAGGTCACCACCTGGTCGGTCGTCACCGGCATGATCATGGTGCTGGTCTTCTCGGCAGCCTGCATCTACATGGCCCTGCGCGCGGGCAACGCCATCGAGGCGTCCATCCCGATCGCCATCCTGGCCATCTTCTTCGGCCGCGAAGGCATCAAGCGCAGCGGCAAGAGCACCATCCTCGAGAACGTGATGGTGCAGTCCATCGGCCAGGCGGCCGGTGTGGTCGCCGCTGGCGCCGCCTTCATCATCCCCGCGCTGTACATCAACCAGCTCGAGGTCGCCTGGTGGCACATCTTCCTGAGCTGCTTCATCGGCGGCACCCTGGGCGTGGTGCTCATCATCCCGCTGCGCAAGTACTTCGTGAAGGACCTGCACGGCGAGCTGCCCTTCCCGGAAGCCACCGCCATCAACGAGATCCTGGTCTCCGGTGAGTCCACCTCGGGCTCGGCGGGCAAGGTGCTCTTCGCCGCCTTCGGCATCGGCGCCGCCTACGACTTCCTGGTCGAAGCGTTCCACCTGTGGAACCCGGCGATGACCACCAAGACCCTGGGTGGTGGCTTCGGCGCCAAGATGGCCGAGACCTTCCGCCTCGAGGCCTCGCTCAACGGCATCGCGGCCCTGTTCGGCCTCGGCTACATCATCGGCATCCGCTACGCGGCCATCATCGCCGCGGGCTCCGTGCTGGCCTACCTGGTCTTCGTGCCCATGGTCTTCGTGTTCGGCTCCCAGGTGCCCGAGTTCGCCTACGCCGGCACCACCTACGACATCTCGACCATGGACTCCGACGCCATCTTCGGCGCGTTCGTCAAGCCCATCGGCATCGGCGCCATCGCGGTGTCCGGCCTCATCGGCATCATCCGCATGGGCAAGATCATCCTCACCTCGGTCAGCCTGGGCTTCAAGGGCCTCAAGGGCGGCGCCGACCAGGCCAAGGAGCCCCGCACCCAGCTGGACATGAACCCCCGCAACGTCCTGCTGATCCAGTTCGGCTCCGCCGTCCTCTTCGCGGTGCTCTTCTTCATCGTCGCCAAGACCACCCCCGACGCCGCCACCGGCGCGGTGTACGGCGTGGGCGAGTCCGTCTGGTACGGCTGCCTCGGCGCCATCGTCGGCTTCGCGCTGTCGTTCCTGTTCACCCCGGTCGCGGCCCGGGCCATCGCCATCGTCGGCGTGAACCCGGTCTCCGGCATGACCCTCATCACCGTGGTGCTCACCATCATCGCCCTGGTCGCGGGCGGGCTCAAGGGCACCGGCGGCATGTTCATCTCCCTCATCGTGGGCTGCGCGGTCTGCACCGCCCTGTCCACCGCCGGCGCGCTGATCACCGACTTCAAGATCGGCTACTGGATCGGCTCCACGCCGCGCAACCAGGAGATCTGGAAGTTCGCGGGCATCGCCCTGGCCTCCCTGGTCGTCGCCTTCGTCATCCCCATCATGGACAGCGGCTACCACTTCCTCGTCGAGAACGACGTCGGCCAGATGGTCTCCAACACCAAGGTGCTCCCCGCGCCCCAGGCCAACATGATGGCCGCCGTCTCCTCCGGCCTGCTCAACGACCCGGCCAGCCAGCCCTGGCTGCTCTACGGCCTGGGCGGCGTGCTCGCCGTCGTGCTGTGGATGGCCAGCGTTCCCATGCTCGCCTTCGCCCTGGGTATCTACCTGCCCATCTCCATCAACCTCGCCGTCCTCGCTGGCGCCGTGGTGGCCTGGATCGTCGGCAAGACCGGCGGCAGCGAGAAGGTGCGCAACGCCCGCAACGAGCAGGGCATCCTCATCGCGTCGGGCATGATGGCCGGCGCGGCGATCTTCGGCATCTTCACCGCCATCGCCCGCCAGACGGGCATCGGCGCACCCATCCAGTACATCTCGGTGGGTGAGAAGTTCACCGTGGACGCCGAGGGCCTGCTGCAGAGCGAGGCCGCGCACTGGTACGAGGGCATCATCGGACAGGGCATCAGCTTCGTGATGTTCCTGGGCCTGGGTGTGGTCTGCTTCCTGCTGGCCAAGAAGGGCGCCGAGTGGTTCCTCGCGGAAGAGGCCGAGTACGAGGCCAAGCAGGCCGAGCTCGAGCAGAAGGGCTAGGCCCGACCGCTCCAGAAACAGCGGGGGCCCCCCCCCCCACCGGGCCCCCCCCCGGGCGGCGGGGGGGTGGGGGGGGGGGGGGGGGG
>CAYZVO010000169.1:6094-20682 GCA_964481655.1 uncultured Enterobacterales bacterium
TAGTGCTCATTAAACCGGGGGCCCCTTTTGCGGAGGGGGCCCGCAGCGCTTCAGGAGTGGTATCCTCGGGGTGGAGGTGCACATGAGCGGCACAGGCAGCAAGGTCATGGTCGCCCTGCAGACCAAAGACGGCCTCGCCTTCGGCTACGTCAACGATCTGGCGAACGACGAGGTCACCTTCGAGGTGAACTCGAACATCACGGCGGGCGAGGAGATCGCCTTTCGCATGGAGCTGAAGGGCTACGAAGAGACGGTGATGGGCAAGCTCCGCGTCACCGGAGGCCGCAAGGGGACCGTGGCCAACTGGCCCACCTACTTCGCCAAGATCCTGGAGATCCCCGACGAGGACCGGGCGCTGCTGAACGTCTGGATGGAAGACCAGCGCGAGGGTGGATCGTCACGCCGCGTGGAGCGCAACCCCGACGAGTACGTGAAGGACATGTTCGCCAAGAAGATGTCCGGGGCGTCCACCGCGTCGACCAACCTGGTCATCGAGCGCATGAACGAACGCCGCGCGCGCCGTGACCGCCTCTTCAAGAAGACCAACGACGTCTTCAAGCAGCAGATGCAGCTCAACACCTCCGCCGCCATCGGCGAAGCCAGAGACACCGGCGAGCACAGCCGCAAGGCCATCCGAGATGCCATCGCCACCCCCTCCGAGCCCGCGCCGACCACCCCGGACGACGCCGGCCTCGACCTCTTCGATCTCGACGACCTGGACTGATCCGTCCTGGGAGCCACAGTGGAAGCCACACATCAGACCATCCGCAGCGCAGACGGGACCCAGCTGCACATCGCCACCTGGGAGCCCGAGTCCTACGGGCACACCCTGCTCATCACCCACGGCCTCGCCGAGCACATGGGCCGCTACCAGCACGTCGCCGAGACCTTCTGCGCCGCCGGCTACCGCGTGATCGGGCTCGAGCTGCGCGGCCACGGCGACAGCGAGGGAAAGCGGGGTCACGTGGACCGCTGGAGCCAGTACTGCGAGGACCTCACCGCCGCCCTCGAGCATGTCGGCGGCCCCTGCGTCCTGCTCGGCCACAGCATGGGCGGCCTGGTGACCCTGGACCGCATCCGCGACCCCCTGCCCTACCCCGTCCAGGGCGTGGTGCTGACCAACCCCCTGCTGGGGGTGCGCGTCGAAGCTCCCGCCGTCAAGCTCATGCTCGCGGGGGTGCTGAGCAAGCTGCTGCCGTGGCTGTCCCTGAGCAACGAGCTGGACACCCAGCAGATCTCCCGGGACCCCGAGGTCGTCCGCGCCTACGAGCAGGACCCCCGGGTGTACTCCACCATCACGCCGCGCTGGTACACCGAGATGCGCGAGGCCATGGAGCGCGCCCACAAGTGGGCGGCGTCGATGCAGCCTCCCCTGCTGATGGTCACCAGCGACGCGGATCAGATCTGCGACCCGGACGCCGCGCGGCGCCTGACCCGGAGCTACGGCGGCTGCACCGAGCAGCTTCGCTACCCCGAGCTGTTCCACGAGGTCCTCAACGAGCCCGAGAAGGAGCAGGTGATGGCCGAGATCCTCGCCTGGCTCTCGGCTGACGCGGGGGACGAGGAGGACACGGCGTGATCGGCGCCGAGCACCACCGCGCCCGGCGCGCCGCGCTGGCGGCCCGCATCGACGCCCCGATCCTGTTGGTGGGCAACGGAGAGCGGCAACGCAACGCCGCCTACGAGCTGCCCTTCCGTCAGGACTCCACCTTCCTGTGGCTCACCGGCTGCCGCATCCCCCACGCCGCCGCCCTGCTCGAGGGCGAGCACTGCACCCTGTTCGTGCCCGCCCCCAGCCCAGACGGCGCGTTGTGGGAGGGCCGGGTCGAGACCCTCGAGGCCATCCAGGCGCGCCTCGGCGTCGACGCGGTCCTGCCCATGAGCGCCCTCGAGGGCGCCTGCGCCCGCGCCCGCCCGGCCATGGCGTTGGCGGTGGCCGACGCCCGGGCCACCGACCTGGCCGCGCGCCTCACCGACCAGCAGCTGGCGTGGTGCAGCCAACCCGGCCCCCTCCCGCTGGTCCGCGCCATCGGCGCACTGCGCAACCGCAAAGCCCCCGAGGAGATCGCCGAGCTCGAGCGCGCCGCCGCGGCCACCGAGCGCACCTTCCGCGCCTGCATGAGCGCCACGGCACCAGGACAGACCGAGGCCGGCATGGGCGCCCTGTTCGAGGGCGTGCTGGCCATGCAGGGCTGCCACACCAGCTTCCCCACCATCTCGACCGTGCGCGGCGAGGTGCTGCACAACCGCCACCGGGTCAACACCCTCGAGGCCGGGCAGCTGTTGCTGATGGACGGCGGCGCCGAGGTGCCCGCGGGCTACGCAGCCGACGTCACCCGAACCTGGCCCGTCTCCGGGCGCTTCACGCCACGCCAGCGTGCCGCCTACGAGGCCGTGCTCGCCGCCGAGCAGGCCGCCATCGCCCGCTGTGGCCCCGGGGTGCGCTATCGAGGAGTGCACTTCGCTGCTGCCCGCGTCATCGCCCGCTTCCTGGTCGACGAGGGCCTGCTCACCTGCAGCCCCGACGCCGCCGTCGAGGCTGGCGCCCACGCGCTGTTCTTCCCCCACGGGGTCGGACACCTGCTGGGCCTGGACGTCCACGACGTCGAGGATCTCGGCGACACCGTGGCCTACGGCCCCGGCCGCAGCCGCTCCGAGGACTTCGGCACCCGCTTCCTGCGCCTCGACCTCGACCTGGAGCCGGGACACTACGTGACCGTGGAGCCCGGCTTCTACATCGTGCAGCCGATCCTGGAGCACCCGGAGCTGACCGGGCGCTTCGCCGGCATGGTGGACCTCGAGCGCGCCAGGGGCTGGTACGGCTTCGGCGGCATCCGCATCGAGGACGACGTGCTCATCACCGACACCGGCCACCGCGTGCTCACCGCCGGCATCCCCAAGACCGCAGCCGAGCTCGAGGCCCTGGTGGGATCGGGCCGCCCAGCGAGCGAGCGCTTGCTGTAGCGACGCTGTCCGCCGACCGGCGGGACCCTAGCAGCGTCAGCCCTTGGGCCCGGGGATGCAGCCCGACGCCGGGCCCCGGGCCAGGATGTTCATGAAGCGCTGCCGGTCCTCCGGCGTGATCTCGTCGCTGAACTCGATGGCGGCCGGCCCCCGGTAGCGGATGATGCCGGTGACGCCGCGCTCCATGGCGATGTCGTGCAGCTCGCGCCATCCCACGGGCGGAAAGGCCCCCTCGAAGCGCAGCACCTTGCCCGCCTCGAGCTGCACCATCCAGAGCACCGCGGCCTGGCCGCTGGCGGCTCGCTCGGCGCCTCCGGTCATGACCCACAGGCCCAGCACCACGACCACGACGATGACGATGATGCCGATGAGCTGGGGCATGGCTCGTTCCGGGCTGAGGCGCCTACACCCTACGCTGCAGCACGGTGTCCCGCAAGAAGCGCACGTTGGTGCCCGGGAAGTCGGTGTTGTAGTGCAGGCCGCGGCTCTCGCGGCGCCGCAGCGCGCTCTCGACCACCAGCCCCGCCACGGTCGCCAGGTTGCGCAGCTCGACCAGGTCGCCGGTCATGCGGAAGTCCCAGTAGTAGTTGCGGATCTCCTCTTGCACCAGCTCGATGCGGTGCCGGGCGCGCTTCAAGCGCCGGACCGTGCGCACGATGCCGACGTAGTTCCACATGAAGCGTCGGATCTCGTCCCACATGTGGCTGATCACCACCTGCTCGTCGGCGTCCACCGCGTCGCCCGGATCCCAGGACGGCACCTCGTCCGCCGGGATGTCCCGCAGCCTCGGCGCCGCGACCTGCACCGCCCGGTGGGCGTAGACCAAGCACTCGAGCAAGGAGTTGGACGCCAGGCGGTTGGCCCCGTGCAGGCCCGAGCAGGAGGCCTCGCCGATGGCGAAGAGGTTGGCGACGTTGGTCTCGCCGTGCAGGTCCACCGCCAGCCCGCCGCAGATGTAGTGGGCCGCGGGGACCACGGGGATGCCCTCGGTGGCCATGTCGATGCCCAGGTCCCTGCAGCGCCCGTAGACCGTGGGGAAGCGGTGCTCGAGGAACTCCCGGCCGTGGTGGGTCATGTCGAGGAAGGCGCACTCGTCGCCCGTGCGCTTCAGCTCGGCGTCGATGGCCCGCGCCACGATGTCGCGGGGGGCGAGCTCCTTGCGAGGGTCCACCTCGTCCATGAAGGTTCGGCCCCGCTGATCCCTCAGCCGGCCACCCTCGCCTCGCATGGCCTCGGTCACCAGGAAGTTCTTGGCCTTGGGGTGGTAGAGGCAGGTGGGGTGGAACTGGATGAACTCCATGTTCGCCACCCGCGCCCCCGCGCGCCAGCCCATGGCCACACCGTCGCCCGAGGCGATGTCGGGGTTCGAGGTGTAGAGGTAGACCTTGCCGGCGCCGCCGGTGCAGACCGCGACCACCTTGGCCGAGATGCGGCCCATGCGGCCCGAGAGCACGTCGAGCAGGTAGGCCCCGACCACCCGATCCGGGTAGCTCGGGATGGTACCCCTGCGCCGGGCCAGCCACGAAGAGGTCACCAGGTCCACCGCCATCACGTGCTCCATCACGTGGATGTCGGGGTGCGCGCGGACGGCCTCGGTCAGCACGTCGACGAAGGCGGCGCCCGTGCGGTCCTGGACGTGGAGCACGCGGCGGTGGCTGTGGCCGCCCTCGCGCCCGAGCACCTCGTTCCCCTGATCGTCGGTGCTGAAGGCGACGCCGCGCTCCACCAGCTCCCGCACCCGCTCGGGGCCCTCGCGCACGACCTGGTCCACCACCTCGCGCTTGCACAGGCCACCGCCGGCCTTCATGGTGTCCTCGGCGTGGGCGTCGACGCTGTCGGGCTCCCGCTGGACCGCCGCGATGCCGCCCTGGGCGTAGCGGGTGTTGGACTCGCACAGACCGGTCTTGGTCAGCAGGGCGACCGTGCCGTGCTCGGCGGCCTCGAGGGCGAAGGTCAGGCCGGCCAGGCCGGCGCCGATGACCAGGAAGTCGCAGCGCTGCAAGGCGCCCTCCTTGACTACTCCTCGCTCCCTTCGGAGCGGGGGGACCCGGCGTCGTCACGCTCGACGACGCGCTCGTCCGGTGAGGCCACCGGCCCATCGGGGACCGGCCAATCGGCCAGCGCTGGGGAGCCCTGGTGGCTGCGCATCCAGCGCCGCAGCCGGCGCACAGGCTCGCGCAGGCTGCCGTGGGAGACGACCCTGACGGCGGCGTCCGGATCGAAGAACGCGACCTGCTCGATGCCTTCGGGGCGGGCGGGCGAGAAGCCGGGCAGGGGCTCGAGGGGGCGCATGATGAACAGGTGCAGCAGCTTGAGGCGGGGCTCGCCCGCGGGGGTGGAGAAGCCGTAGTGGCTCGCGCCGAGGTCCTCGACGATCTCGAGGGGTGTGTCGATCCCCATCTCCTCTTGCAGCTCGCGGATGGCGGTCTCCGCCGGGGTCTCCCCGAGCTCCGACTTGCCCTTGGCGACCTCCCAGGTCACGCCGCTGCGGCGACGGACCCGCACCAGCCCGACCTCGAGGCGACCGCCGCGGGAGCGCCGCACGAGGAACCCCCCGGCCGAGGCCTGCACGTCGAACCTCGGCTTGAGGTTCAGCAGGAAGCGGGTGGGGAGCTTCTGGGCCACGTACTGCCCGCTGCCCACGCGCTTGAAGTTGGTGCCCGCGCGCAGGGCCCGGGCCGCCTCGACGTAGACCACCGCAGGCTCACCGCCGCTGCGGCGGTGGGCGGCGATCCAGGCGTCCTGTGGGCGGGCGTGCATGCGGAACACGCGCCGGCCGTCCAGCGGGAAGACGTCCTGGCCCTTGGCGGCCTGGCGCTGAGCGCGGGTGGCGGGGAGGAACAGGATGGCGGGCACCCGCGCCCGGCGGCGACGCCGGGGGCCGCCTCCGCGGGTCGCGCGGATGCGGCTGCCATCCACCTCGAAGGACCGGCGGGGATCGTTCCCGACCACCGAGACCAGCTCGTCGGTCCCGACCTTGCTCCGCATCAAGCGGCTGACGGCCTTCGACACCGCCCGCTGGTCGTACCAACCCTCGGAGTCGGCTTCGAGCCGACCCACGTCAGGGCGATGGCGGAGGAGGAAGGCGAGCGTCTTGCGCAGACGCAGCGGATCGATGGCCAATGTGGCTCTCGAAGACGATAGACCCATCCAGCTTCACCCCGCCGCGAGGGTGTGTCAAGCGGGGCGGTCCTTCATCTCCCCCATGAAGCGGATGACCCACAGAGGCAAGAGGAACCACAGCTGTGTGGCCGCGAGGGTCACGCCGATGAGCTCCCCTCCCCAGGCGACCCCGCACATGATGAGCGCCGCCGCGGCCACGCCCATGCAGGTCCAGGCCAGCACGTTGGCCGCGCGGACCGGGAGCAGCCCCTCGGACAGGAAGCTGCCGAAGTGTCGAGCCGCTCCACCCCGCTGCCAGCGGCGGTGGGCCGCGATGCGGTAGAGCAGGCGACCGCCGGCCATGAAGCCGAAGCAGGCCACCAGCGACACCAGCAACGCCAGCGGGCGGAGGGTGAACCACTGCCCCCACCAGCCGACATAGGCCCACAGCACCACGAACGCGATGGCCAACGCCGGCACGATGCCCTGGAAGCAGAGGAAGAGCCAGCGGGTGAGCCGCTTGGGGATCTCGGCGGCCTGGGTGGTGCCCTGGAAGTAGCGGCGCTCGTCGCCCTCGTCGTAGGCGTACTCGATGCGTTCCGGGACCAGCTCCACGGCCAGGAAGCGCTGCAGGGTGGTGCCCTCGGGGAGCCAGGGGACGATCTCCATGCGGCGCGCGTGCCCGCTGGCGGGCCCGGCCACCACGGCGCGGCCGTGCATCCGGACCGAGTAGTTGGTGTCCCCACCCTGGGCCGCAAGCTCCACCTCGGGGTTGCGATCGAGGGCCGCCCGCAGGGGGGAGCTGCGGGGCATGAACAGCAGGATCAGGTCGTCGAAGGGTACCGAGTGGGCCTTGACCGTGACCCGGGTCTCACCGATGCCCACCGCGACCTGCACCGGGCCGTGCAGGGCCAGGATCCGAGTGATGGGCTCGGGGATCAGGTTGCTGTAGGAGCGGCGCTTGCGGGCCATGCCCGGCAGTCTACCCCACGGCCTTCTCGGCCCAGAGCCGAAGCTCCAGCCCGTCTACGTCCAGGACCTGCGCGGAGGCGGGAGCGTCGATCAGCTCGAGGGCCAGGGTCTCCCGGGCCACGTAGTCCCAGAAGCGGCGCACCGCGGCGATGAGCGCCGGATCGCCGCCCAGGCCCACGCGGATGCGGTCGGTGAAGTGCAGATCCAGCTCCTTGCGCAGGCCCTGGATGCGGCTGACCACCTCGCGGCTCATGCCTTCCTCGCGAAGGTCGTCGTCCAGCTCGGTGCTCAAGGCCACCAGGGCCAGGCGGGAGCCGGCGGCCTGGAAGGCACCGCGGGCCTGGACCTCGACCAGGACATCGTCCTCGGTGAGGGTGACCGTGCCGCCGGGCAGCTCGAGCTCGAGACCGCCGGCGAGCACCTGCCGCCGCACCTCGGAGCCGGGCATGGAGCCCAGGGTCTTGGCGCAGGCCTTCATGTCCTTGCCCAGGCGCTTGCCGAGCACGCGGAAGTTGGGCTTGACGCGGAAGGTGACGAAGCGCTCCGGGTCCTCGGTGAAGCGCACCTCGCGCACGTTGAGCTCGGCCTCGATGAGGCCCACCAGCGGGCGCAGGCGATCCGCGCGGGCGGTGTCGGCGAGCACCACCTCGGCCGCCCCGAGGGGCTGCCGGACGCGGACGCCGACCTTGGCCCGGGCCGCGAGGCCGAGGCTGGCCAGCTCACGGATGAGGGCCATGTCTTCGGCCAGCTCGGGAGCCTGACGCTCGGGACGGCGCGCGGGGAACGCGCAGTGATGCACCGAGTCCGGGGCGTCGAGCCCGGGGGCCAGGACCAGGGAGCGGTAGAGGCCTTCGGCCAGGAACGGCACGAAGGGCGCGATCACCCGGGTGAGCTCCTCGAGCACCTCGTAGAGGGTGTACAGGGCGTCCTGGGTGTCATCGCCTTCGCCCCAGAAGCGGGCGCGGCTGCGGCGCACGTACCAGTTGGACAGGCCGTCGACGAAGTCCTGGATGGCCCGGGCCGCGTCGTAGATGAGCAGGTCGTCCATGAAGCCCTGCACCCGGCTCACGAGCTGATCGAGCTCGTGCAGGATCCAGCGGTCCAGCAGGGCGCGCTCACCCGCCGCCCGGGGCGCGGGCACCGAGGGGTCGAAGCCGGCGATGTCGGCGTAGATGGAGAAGAACTGGTGCACGTTGCGCAGCCGGATCAGGAACTCCCGCTGGCCGTCGCGCACCGCGCGCAGGGACAGGCGGGTGTTGGTCCAGGCCGGGGAGGCCGCGTAGAACAGCCAGCGGAAGGCGTCGGCGCCCGGGGGATCGAAGGGCGCATGGATCCAGACCTGGTCGTCGAGGCCCAGGGCCGCGATGTCCTCGGGGTGCAGGTGCACGGTCTCCTTGGCCTTGACACGAGCCTTCACCACCGTGTAGCCGCGGCGGTCGCCCTCTTCCGTGGAGGACAGCTCGATCTTGGCGCCCTTCTCGAGGTCCAGGCTGCGGACCTGGGAGTCCATCATGCCGAGCTGGCCGGGCTTCAGGGACTCGTCGGCCAGGATGTAGAGCTTGGTGCGGCCCAGGATGACCAGGTCGGGGGGCACGTAGTTGCCCTTGGACTTGGACTCCTTCTTGCCCTCGGGGTCGCAGACGTGACCCAGCACGATGCAGGAGCGGTAGGGGTGCGGGAACGGGCGATGCTCGAGCCCGTACTCGTCGCAGGTCTCCTCGTCGAAGAGCAGCGTGGAGATCATCAGCAGGGCGTAGAACCAGCCGCGGGTCTGGTCCACGGCCTCGGAGATGAAGTCCGCCGGGAAGCTGGCCGCGAACTCCTCGCGCCCCTTGTGGGGGAAGCCGTGCTGGGCGAAGGGCATGCAGCCGGCGTCGAACCAGCAGTCGATGACCTCGGGGACCCGGTCCATGGTGCCGCCGCACTTCGCGCAGGGCAGGGTGATGTCGTCGACCCAGGGCTTGTGGATCTGCAGGTTGACGTCGATGGACTCGTCGAAGGCGTCCGGGTTCAGCGCCTTGACGGCGTCGCTCGAGGGCGGCGCGATCTTGTGCTCGCAGTCCGGGCAGACCCAGATGTTCAGGGGGGTGCCCCAGAAGCGCTCGCGGGAGAGGGCCCAGTCCACGTTGTTGCGCAGGAAGTCACCGAAGCGGCCTTCCTTGATGTGCTCGGGCAGCCAGTTGACGGCCTTGTTGTTGGCCAGGGCTTCGGCGTTGAGCGCCGTGGTCTTGATGAACCAGGCCGGGCGGGCGTACTGGATCAGCGGGTCCGAGTCGGCGCGCCAGCAGAAGGGGTACTCGTGCTCGACCTTCTTGGCCGTGGCCAGCAGGCCGCGGGCGTGCAGGTCCTTGATGATGTCGGTGTCGCAGTCCTTGCAGAAGCGACCCTCGAGGAAGTCGGTGCCCTCGATGAACTTGCCGTCGGGGCCCACCAGACACAGGAAGCCCAGGCCCTGCTTCTGGCCGGTGGCGTAGTCCTCTTCGCCGAACGCCGGCGCCTGGTGCACGACGCCGGTGCCGGTGCCCAGGGTGACGTAGTCGGCGGGGATGACCACGTAGGCCTTGCCGCCTTCGGGCTTGGCGAAGCTGTACAGCGGCTCGTACTCGAGCCCGACGAGTTCCTCGGCCGACACGGTCTTGACGACCTCGCCGCCCTCGAGGGCCTCGGCCAGATCCGGGTGGTCCACCAGGCTCTCGGCCACGATGAGCTGCTCGTCGCCCACCTGCACGTAGGCGTAGGTGGCGCCGGGCTTGACCGCCAGCGCGACGTTGCTGGGGAGGGTCCAAGGGGTGGTGGTCCAGGCCATCAGCGACACGCCCGGCTGGCCCACGACCCGGAACCGGGCGGTGATGGAGGGGTCCTTGACGGTCTTGTAGCCCAGGCCGACCTCGGCAGCGGACAGGGCGGTGCCGCCCTGGGGCCACCACCAGACGACCTTGTGGCCCTGGTAGAGCAGGCCCTTCTCGAAGAGGGTGCTCAGGGCCCACCAGACGGACTCGACGTAGTAGCGGTGGAAGGTGACGTAGGCCTCGTCCAGATCCACCCAGAAGCCGATCCGCTCGGTGAGCTGCTCCCACTCCTTGACGTAGGTGAAGACCGACTCCATGCACTTGCGGTTGAAGCGCTCGAGCCCGTAGGCCTCGATGGCCTCCTTGCCGTGGATGTCCAGCCTCTTCTCGACCTCGACCTCGACGGGCAGGCCGTGGGTGTCCCAGCCACCCTTGCGGGGCACGTGGTAGCCGCGCATGGTGAAGTAGCGGGGGACCAGATCCTTGATCACGCGGGTGAGCACGTGGCCGTTGTGGGGGGTGCCGTTGGCGGTCGGAGGGCCCTCGTAGAAGGTGTACTGCGGGCGATCCTTGGACAGCTCGAGCCCCTTCTCGAAGACGTTCTCGCGCTTCCAGTAGGCGAGGACGTCGGCTTCGAGTTCGACGGTGGGCAGGAGCTTGGGGAAGGTCTGGGAGGACATGGCGTACCGTAGGCTGTTCGGAGTTGCGTCTGAGGCGCCCCCCTTTAATCGATCGAAGCGGTAGCATGGAGCCCGACCAACAGACTTTGGCAGCCAGCGGACCGCAGACGGAGACATCCCCATGACCACCGCCGCCATCTTCGCCGCCTGGGGCCTCGCCATGCTCGTGGCCATGGGGGTCAACGCCTGGGGCTGGCGCTCCTGGATGACCACCTTCTCGGACGCCTCGGACCCCATCGAGCGCGGCAGCGTGGACCTGGACGCGGGGCCCGACGAGAGCTCGCGCCGCATCGCCCGGCTGCTGGCCAGCAGCTCGGGGCCGGTGATCGGCCGGATCCTGGAGGCGGACCGCCACATCGTCCGCGCCGAGCTGCGCCCGTCTGTCAGCAGCCGCAAAGGCGGCGGCTACAGCACCGCCACGGCGCTGCTGGTCTGCCACATCGACGAGCGCATGGACGGGTGCCGCGTGGAGTACAGCCTCGACCCGCGCACCCTCGGCCAAGGCCTGAAGACCGCCACCGCCGTCATGCTCTGCCTGGGGGCCACCGCCATCGCCGCGGCCGCGGTGCTCTTCCCCCTGTTCGTGATCCCGAGCGACACCCCCGCCATCAAGGCCCAGACCGCCCAGGTGCTCCAGCTGGTGCACTTCCTCTGGCCCCCCTTCCTGCTCAGCTACCAGGCCCGCCGAGCCCGCAACGTGGTCACCCAGCGCACCATCGAGCTGATGAGCAACCTGCCCTACACCTAAGGCTGTGGCAGCCAGGTCGAGAGCCAGACGATCCAGGTGAACTCGCTCAGGTCGGTGGGTGCGGCGACCGTGAGCCAGCCGACGCCCTTGATCTCCGCCAGGGGGTGCAGCGCCAGCCCCATGGCGGCGGACCAGCCACCCACGAATTCGTGCTCGGGGGCGTAGCCGCAGTCGGCGCCCGCTCGGACCAGCACCGCCCGGGGCCGGAGCCAGGACGGACCCGGCAGGCGCCCGGTGGAGATCACGTGCTCGACCTCCATGCGCCCGGTGACGGTCCGACGGGTGAGGAAGACGTCCATGTCCATCCAACGGACCCCCGCGGGTCCCCCCATGGACAGCACGCGCTGGGGCAGGCTGTCCGAGACGTAGCGCGCGCGGCCGAAGGGCAGCAGGTACCAACCCTCAGCGAGCTGCAGCCGCCGCTCCCAGCCGAACCAGGCGTCCACGCCGGGCTGCCAGTCCGGGATCACCCGCAGCAGCCCGCGGAAGCCCCCCAGCTCGCCATCGACCCACAGCCCGGTCTCACGGGTGCCGACGTAGTCGACGCCGTCCAGCTGGAGTTTTTCCCACTTGGCGCCCGGGTTCCAGGCCACGAATGGCCCGCCGTTGATGCGCAGCAGGCCCCGCCGCATGTGGGCGTAGCCGAACCCCGCCCGGGCCTCGACCAGCCCGTGGGGCATGGCCTCGAGCCCGATGACGATCTCCGAGCGCTCGATGGGGGCGTAGAGGGCGAAGGTGCCGATGACCGGTGGCCAGCTCTCCAGCAGCGGCATCGGGAAGCCACCGTAGAGGTCCGCGCGGCCGAAGGCCTTGGAGGTCGGCGGCGGAAGCTGCAGGGGCTGGATCGTCCAGGTCCCGGGGTGCACGGGGGGATCGTCGGGCTCGGGCTGCTCCCAGGGGGCGCCATGCTGTCCAGGCCACGGCAGCAGCGGGGCCACCAGCGGGGAGCCCAGCCGGTGGGGCGCATGGGGCCCACCGCGCCGAGGGCGCCGTCCCAGGCCAGCTGGGACTCGACGTCGCCCTGCAGCAGCAGGTAGCTCGCCAACGCCAGGACCTGGAGCTGCTCGTCCCTGGAGGATGAAGGCAGGCGAGGGTGGAGCAGCAGGCGGCCGTCCTGGATGGCGTACAGCCGCTCCATGCTGCGGCGCTCCACCTCGAGCCGACCCGTGGTCTGCTCCGGCAGCAGCGCCGCGAGCTCCTGGGCCAGCCAGCCCGCGACCGCCTCGGCCCGCAGGGCCCCGGGCTGGTCGAACACCGCCACCTCGATGCCACCGCTCACGGCCACGACGGGGTCGGACGCCCGCGCCGCGGCGGGCAGCAGCAGGACGAACAACAGCAGCAGAGCGGGGAGGACGCGGGGGAGCATGGCCGCGCCTGAGGTTATCCCCGCTTCCCTCCCCTCGCCCACGAGACCGCCATGTCCTCCTTGTCTCTGCTCGCCCTGATGACCGCCGCGTCCCTCGCCAGCGAGGCCCCCTGTGTCGATGCATGCCTCGACGAAGGCGCCGAGCAGGCTTGGTGCGAGACCCTGTGTGGGCGGCTGGCCGCGCCGGAGGACGAGCCCCCCGACTTCTGGGCCGGGCGGGTCCACCCGCAACACATCTGGGACCCCACCTACCTGTCTTCGCCGCGCCTCTCCCCCGACGGCCGCGCGGTGGCCTACGTCAAGCGCGTGGCGGACTGGGAGGCGGGCAGCAAGCGCTACGAGCTGTGGCTGGCGGACGCCGACGGTGGCCGGGACCGGGCCTGGAGCACCGAAGCCGCCAACGCATCCCACCCCCGCTGGTCCCCCGACGGGGAGCGCCTCGCCTTCCTGTCGAACCGCCTCGACGGAGGCAACCAGGTCTTCGCGATGCCCGCCGACGGCGGTGAAGCCCGCGCCCTGACCGCGCTGGATGGAGGGGTCCAGCGCTTCGAGTGGATGGCCGACAGCCGGCGCCTGGCCGTGGTCGCGGCCTGCGAGCCCACGGAGCAGGAGCAGGCGGCCGAGGACGCCGGGGTCGAGGCCTACAGCTACGACCACACCGGCCGCAACAGCCGCCTGGGCCTCTTCGACCCCGCCGCCGAAGAGCCCTGGACCTGGCTGACGGACTGCAGCCGCCACGTGGCCGACTTCGCCTTCTCGGACGACGGCACGCTGGCCCTGCACAGCGCCGCGGGGCCGGGCATCTACCACACCATGCTCCAGTCGCAGCTCGAGGTGCTCGAGCTCGGCTCCGGGGTGATCTGGACCTGGCCCGGCGAGGACTTCGACGGGCACTCGGTGGACGGCCTGGCCTGGAACCCGGCGGGCACCCGCCTGGCCTTCCAGACCTACGATGAGACCCTCTCCATGGCCAACGCCCTGGTCGTGGTGGACCCGGTCAGCGGCGCCGCGACCACCGTGAGCGACCCCGCGCGCGACACCCTCGGTGGCTTCACCTGGGCCGACGACACGACCCTGCTGTTCGTCTCTGTGCTCGGGGCCACCGGCCAGGTGTACCGCGTCGGCGCCGACGGCCGCGGTCGCACCCAGCTCACCGACGAGCTCGCCCGGATCGGGTACCTGCACAGCGCGGCGGGGCGCTGGGTCGGCCGGGTCAGCACCCGCACCAACCCCGGCGACCTGTGGGTCGGCAAGGCCAGGAGGCCCGGCGGGCTCACCAGGATCACCGACGCCAACCCCGAGCTGTCGGAGCGCCTCCCCATCGGTGAGGTCAGCGTGGTGAGCTGGCAGTCCGACGACGGCACCGAGATCGAGGGCATCCTCACCCTGCCCACCAGCGGACAGGCCCCCTACCCGCTCATGCTGTGGCCCCACGGCGGCCCGGACTCCTGCGTCACCCTGTCCTGGCGCCGCTGGGCGAGCTTCTTCGCCGCCAACGGCTGGGCGGTGCTCGAGCCCAACTTCCGGGGCTCCACCGGCTACGGCCGCGACTTCTACCAGGCCAACCGCGGCGAACTGGGACATGTGGACCTGGCGGACAACCTCTCCGGCGTCCAGGCCCTGGTGGACCGAGGCATCGCCGACGGCGAGCGCCTGGTGGTCGGCGGCATCTCCTACGGCGGCACCATGGGCGGCCACATCCTGGCGGCCACCGACATGTTCGACGCCATCGTCGTGGTGGCCGGCGTGAGCGACGCGGTGAGCAACTACGGCCTGTCCGACGTCAACCACGGCGTCGCGGCCCAGTGGGAGTTCCTGGGCGACCCCGTCCACCAGCCCGAGCAGTTCGACAAGGCGAGCACCATCCGCCACCTCGAGGTCGCCACCACCCCCCCCCAGAAAATTCACCGCGAGGCCGCCCCCCCCGGGGCCGTTGCCCACGCGAAGCAGCAGTAACGCGCGCAGGG
>CAYZVO010000170.1:0-20635 GCA_964481655.1 uncultured Enterobacterales bacterium
CTGGCGGGCCGGTCGCTTCGACGCCGCGGCCGCCGAGGGCGATCGGGACGCCGCGGCCCTGGCCGTGGGCACCGCCATCGCCAGCACCTGGTACGACCTGATCGCCACCCAGGCCCAGCTGGTCCTGCTCGAGGATCAGCGCGAGCTGGTGGCCGCGCTGCTGGCCCGCACCGAGGCCCGCTACGAGGCCGGCGAGGTCAGCGGCCTCGACGTGTTGCAGCAGCGCCAGCAGCTGGCCGCCACCGAGGCCCAGCTGCCCGCGGTGCGCGCCGCCCGCTTCCAGCTCGAGCGCGCCATGCTGGTGCTGCTGGGCCAGCCCGAGCTCGACCGGCTCCCGGCCCTGCCCTCGGCCCTGCCAGCCGTCCCCGCCACGCCCTCCACCGGCGTGCCCGCCGACCTGGTGGAGAACCGCCCCGACCTGCGCGCCGCCATGGCCCGCTACGAGGCCAGCGACGCCGACGCCCGGGCGGCCCTGCGGGGCTTCCTGCCCACCGTGGGCATCAGCGCCCAGGGCGGCCGCCAGTACTTCGTCACGGATGAGACCAAGGAGATCGACACCTGGACCGTCGCGGGCTCGGTGTCGGTGCCCCTGTGGCAGGCCCGGGGGGCCCACACGGGCCTGCAGGCCAGCCGCGCGGCCCAGACCGCGGCCTCGAGCGCCCTGTCCAAGGCGGCCCTGGCCGCCGTGCAGGAGGTCGAGGGCGCGCTGGTCGTCGAGCGCGAGACCCAGCTGCAGGTCGAGGCCACCGCGCGTCAGGTGGACGCCGCCGCCACCGCCTTCTCCCAGAGCCGCGAGTACTACCTCGAGGGCCTCATCGCCTACCCGCAGCTCCTCACCGCACTCCAGGCGGACCAGCAAGCGCGCATCGCGCACCTGAGCGCGCAGCGCTCCCTGCTGGACGCCCGCATCTCCCTCCACGAAGCGCTGGGTGGTCGCTGGACCGCCGCCGCCGAGGTGACCCCATGAGCGTCCGTCGCGTCGCCGTCCCCCTGCTGGTCGTCCTGTTGGGCGCCGCTGTGGCCGTGGGCATGTTCCTGCTCCGCCCCAAGACCAAGAAGGGCGATCCCGATCGCCCCACCCCCCACGTGGCCATGCTGGACATCGAGGCCGGCCCGACCCAGCCCCTCATCCAGGCCAGCGGCGTGGTCGAACCCGACCAGCGCATCGGGCTGGTCCCCGAGGTCAGCGGCAGGGTGATCCGCCAGGCCGAGGCCCTGCGCCCCGGCGGCCGCTTCGCGGCGGGCGAGCCCATGCTCTGGCTCGACGCCAGGGACTACGAGCTGGCCATCGAGCAGCAGGCGGCCCTGGTCAAGCAGGCCGAGCTGAACCTGGCCCTCGAGGAAGGCCGCGCCGAGACCGCCCGCCAGGAGTGGGCCCTGCTGGGCTCCGACCGTCCCGCCGACCAGGCGAGCCTGGCCCTGCGCGGACCCCAGCTCGCGTCGGCCCAGGCCGGCCTGGCCTCCGCCCGCGCCGGCCTCGAGCGGGCCGAGCTGAACCTGAAGCGCACCGTCATCCGGGCCCCCTTCAACGCCACCGTGCTCGACGAGCAGGTGGATCTGGGCCAGGTCGTGGCCCCCGGCGCTCCCATCACCACCCTGGTGGGCACGGACCGGGTGCGGGTGAACCTCTCCCTGCCCCTGGCCGACGTATCGCTGCTGCAGGTGCCGGGCCTCAACGCCGAGCAGGGCTCCGCCGCCGCGGTCATCCAGCGCCTCGAGGACGGCTCCACCGTGAGCCACCTGGGCTGGGTGGCCGGGCTGGCCGCCCAGCTCGATCCCCAGGCCCGCACGGCGCGGCTGCTGGTGCTGGTGGACGACCCGCTCGCCGCCGGCCCCGAGGGCCTGCCCCTGCTGCCCGGCGCCTGGGTCGAGGTGGAGCTGCAGGGCGCGCCCATGCCCGCCATCGCCGCCGTGCCCCGCAGCGCGGTGCGCCCCGACGGCAGCGCCTGGGTCGTGACCGCGGACAACGAGCTCGCGCTGCGGCAGCTCGACGTGGCCTGGCGCACCCGGGACGAGGTCTTCGTCCAGGGCGGCTTCGAGCCCGACGACCACCTGGTGCCGGAGCCCCCGGCCCTGGCGGCCGAGGGCGTCGCCGTGACCATCCACGAGGACCACACCTGCTCCATCTGCGAAGAGCCCGACGCTGACGACGACGCGGACGCCCCCGTGGCCGACGCCGAGCCCGCCGACGAGGTCGCCTCGCCATGAGCCAGCTCGACACCCGCACGGGCCCCATCGCCTGGATGGCCCGCAACCCGGTGGCCGCGAACCTGCTGATGTTCGTGATCCTGGTGGGCGGCCTGGTGGGGGCGCTGCAGGTCAAGCAGGAGGTCTTCCCGGAGTTCGACCTCGACATGGTCACCATCTCGGTGCCCTACCCCGGCGCCACCCCCGACGACGTGGAGCAGAGCATCGTCCGCCCGGTCGAGGAGGCGGTGCGCGGCCTCGACGGCGTCAAGCGGGTCAACAGCACCTCCGGCGAAGGCACGGGCATGGTCTCGGTGGAGCTGCTGCTGGACGCCGAGCCCAACAAGGTGCTGGGCGATGTGGAGAACGCCGTCAACCGCATCACGGTGTTCCCCCTCGAGGCCGAGGAGCCGGTGGTCAGCCTGGCCACCCGCCGCTCCACCGTCGTCTCGCTGGTCATCTCGGCCGACCTGGATCTCGCCCAGTTGCATGGCATCGCAGAACAGGCTCGCAGCTCCCTGCTCGCCCGCCCGGAGATCACCCAGGTGGAGCTGCAGGGCGTGCCGCCCCTCGAGCTGGCCATCGAGATCCCGCGAGAGCGCCTCGAGTCCCTGGGGCTCACCCTGGACGAGGTGGCCCGCATCGTGAAAGCCGGCTCCCTCGAGCTGCCCGGCGGGGGCGTGAAGACCGCCCAGGGCGAGGTGCTGGTGCGGGTGGCCGATCGGGCCCTGACGGCCGAGGACTTCGCCGCGATCCCGCTGCGCACCACCGCCGATGGGGCGAACCTGTCGGTTGGGGACGTGGCCGAGATCCGCGACGGCTACGCCGACACCGATCAGGAGAGCTACTACAACGGCAAGCGCGCCGTGCGCGTGGTGGCCTACCGCGTGGGCAAAGAGACCCCGTCGGCGGTGGCCGAGGCCGTGCACGACTACCGTGCCGAGCTCGAGGCCGAGCTGCCACCCCACGTCCAGGTGGACACCTGGGACGACGACTCCGAGAAGCTCACCGACCGCATCTCCCTGCTGCTCAAGAACGGCGCCATCGGCCTGACCCTGGTGGTCATCATCCTGACCCTGCTGCTGCGCCTGCGGCTGGCGTTCTGGGTCTCGCTGGGCCTACCCATCAGCTTCATGGGTGGCTTCCTGCTCATGCCCGGGGCGGATCTGAGCCTGAACATGATCACCCTGTTCGCGTTCATCGTGACCCTGGGGATGGTGGTCGACGACGCCATCGTGGTGGGCGAGAACATCTACAACCGGATGCAGGAGGGCATGGCCCCCATCGACGCGGCCATCGTCGGCGCCCGCGAGATGGCCATGCCGGTCACCTTCGCCATCCTCACCTCGTGCGCGGCGTTCATGCCCCTGTTCTTCGTGCCGGGCACCATGGGCAAGGTCTTCTCGTTCTTCCCCTTCGTCGTGGTGGCGGTGCTGGGGTTCTCGCTGGTCGAGAGCTTCTTCATCCTGCCGGCCCACCTGGGGCACAGCGGGGGCGAGATGGACAACCCCATCGCCAGGCGCATCGACGCGCTGAGCGCAAGGGTGGGCGGCGCCCTCGAGCGCTTCACCGCCGATCGCTACCGCCCGGCCCTGCATGCCGTGATGCGCCGTCGCTACCTGTCCATCTCGGTGGGCGTCGCCATCTTCTTCGTCTCCGTGGGCCTGGTGGCCAGCGGCATGGTGCCCTTCAACTTCTTCCCGAAGCTCGAGGGCGACGTGGTGAAGGTGGAGGCGCGCCTGCCCTACGGCGCCCCGCTGGACGACACCCTCGTGGTTCAGCGTGCGCTGGAGCAGGCGGCGGTGGCCGCCATGAACCAGCTGGGAGGACCCGAGCACAGCCGTGGGCTGTACACCCTGGTGGGCGAGGGCCCGGTCCTGCGCATGGGCCCAAAGGAGATCGGCAGCCACCTGGTCACCATCGAGCAGGCCCTGGTACCCACCGACCAGCGGGAGTTCACCTCCGGTGAGTTCTCCACCTTGTGGGCCGAGCTGACCCCCAGCCTGCCCATGACCGACGCGATCATCTTCGAGTCCTCATCCGGGCCGGGCGCCGGGGCCGCGGTGGACGTGCAGCTGTCCCACGCAGACACCGCGGTGCTCGAGCGGGCCGCGGCCGAATTGGCCGAGTCCCTCGAGGGCTATCGCGAGCTGTACAACGTGGAGAACGGCTTCGCTGCCGGCAAGACCCGCCTCGACTACGACCCCCTGGCACGAGCCGAGAGCCTGGGCATCACCCCGCAGGAGCTCGGCCGCCAGCTGCGCTCGGCCTTCTTCGGGGCCGAGGCCATCCGGGAGCTGCGGGGTCGCAACGAGCTGAAGGTGATGGTGCGGCTACCGGAACACCAGCGGCAGTCGGAGCATGATCTCGAGGCCCTGCGCATCCGCACACCCCGTGGCGGCTTCGTGCCCCTGGGCGCCGTGGCCGACATCGAGCGCAACCGAGCCCCCACCAGCATCCTGCGCGAAGATGGGCGCCGCATCGTCAACGTCAGCGCCGAGCTCACCGCAGCGGTCAAGTCCTCCCGCGCGGTGCGCACGGACCTCGAAGAAGACGTCCTGCCCGAGCTGGTCAAGCGCCATCCCGGGCTGGACGCCCAGTTCGTGGGCCAGCAGCGATCCCAGCAGGAGGCCTTCGGGAGCCTGGGCAAGAACTACCTGGTGGCGCTGTTCGTCATCTACGCCCTGCTGGCCATCCCCTTCCGCAGCTACGTCCAGCCGGCGATCATCATGTCGGCCATCCCCTTCGGCTTCGTCGGGGCGGTGCTGGGCCACCTGCTGCTGGGCTACCCCCTGAGCCTCATCAGCCTCTTCGGCATCATCGCCCTGTCCGGCGTGGTGGTGAACGACTCGCTGGTGCTCATCGACGCGGTCAACAAGAAGCGGGCCGAAGGCGTCAGCGCCTTCGACGCGGCCACCTACGGCGGCATGCGCCGCCTGCGGCCCATCATCCTCACCAGCCTGACCACCTTCTTCGGGCTGGCGCCGATGATCTTCGAGACCTCGGTGCAGGCGCGCTTCCTGGTCCCCATGGCCATCAGCCTGGGCTTCGGCATCCTCTTCGCGACCTTCATCATCCTGCTGCTGGTGCCCTGCCTGTACCTGGTGCTCGAGGATCTGCGCGGGCAGGACGTGCACGCCACCAGCGCGCCCCGGCACCGGGACGATGACCGCCCCCTGGCGCAGAAGGCCATGGCCGCCCGCAGCCAGCTCTGATCCTGGGACACGCGCGTCCCGCCTGGGGAGGCCAGGCGCACCCCACAGGGGTCGAGACCGGGCGGAACGGCGCGAAAACCCGCTTACAACCGTGCCGCGCTGCCTGGCCCGAGTCTTGCGATGGGCTGGGGGGACCGCAGCGCGGAGCGACCGATGCAGGCAGCCAGCGTACAGACGAGCACCACCGCCCCGAAGCCCCGGAGCCGGAGCACCATGCGGGCGGCGCGCGGCGAGCCCGAGATCCGGGACGCCGTCGGCACGCTCATCATGGCCCTGTGCGACGGGGTCGACTTCGGCCGGGCCCGGGACCGCGCCTGGCTGCTGGCCGAGAGCGTGCGGATGGCCGAGCTCGACGGCACCCTGCCCAGGGAGGCCGTGCTCCGCTGCTACGACCTGCTGGGGGCCTGCTGGGCCCTGTGCGAGCGCATGGAGCTGGGCTGGCGGCGCATGGACCAGGCCGCCCCCTCCCAGGCGATGGAGGCCGCCGGCACCGCGTCCACCCACCTCGACCAGCTCGAGGGTCACCCGCTGGCCAGCGCGGGTCTGGTGATGCGCCTGCGGGGCCGGGTCCAGGCTCTGTGGCACGTGGCCGACGCCATCGACGAGGCCGGCTACCTGGCCGAGGGTGGCGACGACGCCGGGGCCCGCGCCCGGGGCGTGCAGCTGCTGGACCAGCTCGAGGTCCTCGCCGAGCGCCGCGCCCTGAGCCCCGATGAGCACGACATCGCCGAGGCCTGCGCCGCTCGCTTCGGGGCGCGGCCGGGGGTCGCCCACCGGGGGAGCTGGGCCAGCTGAGTACGCTCCGGAGTCCACCCCCCTCGCGCGTCCGGTCCGAGCCGATTATCGCCATGACTCGATCCATGGAGCGTGGACATGAGCGGCTGTGACGCGAACCAGGTCTTCGACATGCTGGAGGGAGTCGTCGAGAGCTCCCTCGCGTACTGCGGGTTCTTCAAGAGCCCGGCCCGGCTGCGCCAGCTGGGCATGGAGCTGGCCACCCTCGCCGGCCTCGACGCCGACCAAGCCCGAGCCATCGGCCGCGCCACCGCGCTGTGCGACCTGGGCATGATGGGCATGCCCCACGAATTGCTCTCCCGCGACGGCCCCCTCAACCGCGCTGAGCGCGAGGTGCTCCAGCAGCACACCATCGTCGGCGAAGAGCTGCTCGCCACCGTGGACCACCCCGACTTCCAGCTCGCCGCGCGGGTGGCCGCCTGCCACCACGAGCGCATGGACGGCGGGGGCTACCCCAAGGGCATCTCCGCCCCGGACATCCCCATCGAGGCCCGCATCGCGTCGGTGGTCTCCATCTACGTGGCCCTCACCCAGCCCCGCCCATTCCGGAACATGCGCAGCCACGACGAAGCCATCGAGCTGCTGCGCAACCTGGCCGGCCCGACCCTCGACCCGGATCTGGTCGAGCTGCTGCTGGACAACGAAGAGCGCTTCCACCACAAGCTCTGAGCGCCCCACACCCAGGAGTCCCCATGCGAGCCACCGTCCTCGCCGCGTTCGGCTGCGCCCTGCTGCTGGGCTGTACCAGCGACACCACCACCGCACCGGAGACCACCGAGGTGGTGCTGGCCGACCACGCCCGGCACGCCCCCCAGGGCTCGCCCTTCGCCGAGACGGCCGAGGTCTACCTGGCCCTGTACGGGCTGCCCGGGACCTCCTTCGAGCCCGAGCCGGTCTTCACGCGGCTGCTCAGCGAGCGCCTGCCGACCCTGCCTCGGGTCGATGGCGAGCTGACGGACATCGAAGGCGCCCGCGTCCACGTCATCGCGCCGCCCATCGACCAGTACCCGCCCCCGCCCGCCGAGGCGGTCCCCTACTTCTCCATCGGCCTGTCCGAGGCCCAGATGGCCGCGCTGCCCAGCGCCGATCGGGTCTTCACCACCGCCTGGGTCCTCCCAGTGGGCGAACGTGGCCAGAGCCCGCTGCTGACCGTGATGGACCTGTGGGGTGATCTCGCCGAGGCCACCGGCGGCATCCCCTGGGACGACGACACCCGGCAGGCCATGTCCGTCGAGGCCTGGAACGAGCTGCGCCTCACCGAGTGGCAGGACGGCACGCCTCCGGTGGACAAGCACATGACCATGCACATGTACGAGGACCAGGGCGCGGTCCGCCTGGTGACCCTGGGCATGGCCAAGCTCGGCCTGCCCGACCTCAGCATCCCGGCGGTGATCCGCAACGACTCCGCGGTCATGGGGACCCTGATCAACGCCACGGCCCAGGCCATGCTCGAGGGCGCCACCGTGGGCCCCGACGGCGCCCTGAACGTCGATCTGGCCGCCCTGAAGAACCAGGGGCTGCGCGAAGCCGCCCAGGCCCACGTCATCGAGGGCAGCGGCGAGGCCACCCTGACGCTGACGGTCGCGAAGCCCCGCGAAGGCGACGCCGAGAACCGCCAGTGGGAGATCAGCTTCCCCGGATCGGGCGACGCCTACCACCAGGCCCAGATCGCGCTGCTCGAGGGCATGTTCGGCAGCGGCGACGACGGCGTCACAACCATGGAGCACGACGACGAGCTGCTGGCCGCCTCCGAGCGCTCCCGCCAGGAGCTGTTCGCCATGCGCGACCAGCTCCAGGGCAAGCTCGGAGAGGCCGGCGCCCTGCTGGTCAAGGGCCCCTTCCCCACCACCAGCGGCGGCAACGAGTGGATGTGGGTCGAGGTCCGCAGCTGGGAGCGCGGGATCTTCGAGGGCCTGCTCATCAACGAGCCCATCGAGATCCCCGACCTGAAGTACGGCATGACCGTGCAGGTCAGCGAGGCCGACATGTTCGACTACCGCCTCGACAAGCCCGACGGCAGCACCATGGGCTGGCACGCCACCCGCCTGCAGGCCGCGCGGGAAGGGATCGAGATCGAGTAGGGATCCAAGCCCGCGCTCGCACCCACCCAGGGGGTGCAACGGCGCGCCCCCGCGATGACCCACGGGGCTGCACCGGGGGTCCCCATGTCTCCTCGTCTCGCGTGGCTCGGCCTGCTCGGCGCGCTGTTCGGCCCTGTGGACGAGCCCCGCCTGGGCTGCGGCTTCGACGGCTCAGGGGACATCCGCGACCAGGACGGAGACGGGGCCGGCTCCGGCATCGACTGCGACGACCGCGACCCCCTGCGGAGCCCGCAGTTCCTCGAGACCTGCAACGGCATCGACGACGACTGCGACGATGAGATCGACGAGGGCTTCGACCTGGACGAGGACGGCTGGAACGACGCCCTGGCCTGCCCTCGCCGAGGCCGGGACTGCGACGACGGCGACAGCCAGCTGCATCCCGACGCCAGCGAGACCTGCGACGGCATCGACAACAACTGCAACGGGCGCGTGGATGAGGACCCGCTGGACGGCACCTGGCTGTGGCGCGACGCGGATGGAGATGGCTGGGGTGACGCACACACCCCGGGCCTGGTCTGCGCCGGGACGGACGGCTGGGTGGATCGAGACGGCGACTGCGACGACAGCAACGCCGACATCTACCCCGACCGCTGGGAGATCTGCGACGGGCTCGACAACGACTGCGATGGCGAGGCGGACGAAGGCGTCCCCACCGACGCGTTCCGTCTATACGAAGACGCCGACGGCGACGGGTTCGGGTACTCCTGGACGGACACCAAGGCCTGCACCGTCCTCGAGGGCTACTCCGACAACAGCCGGGACTGCGACGACGATGACCCCAGCGTGCACCCCGACGCGACCGAGATCTGCGACGGCGTGGACAACGACTGCGACCGCGACACGGACGGAGGCGTGGACGAGGGCACCCCGGGCAGCAAGGCCGGCTACAGCGACGGCGACGGCGACGGCTGGGGCAGCGCGGAGAATCCCGGCTGGTACTGCTACGGCGCACCGGGCTGGTCTCCGAGGCCGGGCGACTGCGACGACGAGGACGACGGCATCAACCCCGGCGTTCGGGACGGCTGCGACTACATCGACAACGACTGCGATCGGATCGTCGATGGAGACCCCGACACCTGGATCCTGGACTCCGACGGCGACGGCTGGGGCGACGAGCGCGTGGAGTGGGCGACCTGCGACCCCGACGACGGCTGGGTGGAAGAGCGCTACGCTGGCGACTGCGACGACGAGAACCCCCTGGCGAATCCCAGCCTGGGCGAGTTCCTGGGCAGCGGGGACAGCAACTGCGACGGCGTCGAGACCGAGACCCCCGCCGCGCACTGCCAGGACTGGCTGGACGCAGGCCTGAGCGGGGGCGATGGCCTGTACCTCATCGATCCCGACGGCCTCGACGGCGACATCCCCACCCAGGACGTCCACTGCGACATGAACACCGACGGGGGTGGCTGGACCATGGTCCAGCGCACCGTGTGGGACTGGGACGACAGCGGCCAGCTCCTCACCGACTACGCCACCTGGTACGGCGACACCGTGGGCGACCCCGGGGTCGGCTGGGCCTATCGGCTCGAGGGCCGCGCCTGGGAGGCCCTGATGGAGGACGGGGAGATCCTCGCGGTCCACCATCCGCGGGACGCCGACTCGGGCGCCGACTGCGACCCGCTGGCCTACATCGGCACCCGGGGGACCCTCACCGTGGACGCCGACGGCGCGAGCCTCACCCGGCTGCTCTCGCCCGTGGAGATCATCAGCGAGACCACCCTCTCCGCCACCGACATGGGCGACTACACCTGGTGCACCGGCGGGCACAACCTGGGCGTCCCCTGGTTCTACGGGCTGTGCTGCAAGACCTGCCCCACCTACAAGGGCAGCGCCTGGGACGATGATCCCCACCCCATGGCCGAGTACCTGGACACCACCCGCGACGAACACGGCAACCGGGTCTACGACGTCTGCCCGTCCGGCGACGCCCAGCGCAGCTACGGCGGCGCCGGCGCCTACGAGGGCGTGAACGTGATGGAGGTGTACCTGCGGTGAGCCGACGGACGGGGGCACCGCGCGCGAGGGGATCGAGATCGAGTAGCATAGGACCGCCACCCACCCGCGGAGTCCACCATGCACCGCACCGCTCTCCCTCTGCTGCTGCTCCCCCTGCTCGCCTGCGGCGACAAGGAGGCGGACGACACCGCACCGCCCGCCGACACCGACGCCATCGTCGGGGACTGCGAGACCGAGCCCGGGGGCTTCGACCTCAGCACGGGCAGCTACGCGGTCCTCACCGAGGAGGCCCTCTCCCTGGGCTGCGAGAACGCCGCGGGCAACGGCATGCACGTGCACGTGGACGAGACCATCCCCATGCAGATCACCCGCACGGGCATGTGCCTCGAGGTGATCAGCGAGCCGGGCACCCCCGCCGAGATGACCCTGGAGGGCCTGACCGACGGCGACGGCATCGAGCTGACCGGCTCCATCGACTTCGAGTACGGCACCTGCGTGCTGCTCATCGAGGCGGTCTTCGACGGCACCATGACCGCCGACGGGGCCTTCGACTACCGCATGGACGCCACGCTGTCGGTGAAGGAGGAGCTCTCGCCGGACGCCTGCAGCTTCATCGTGGGCGACACCGAGAAGCACACCTTCCCCGAGCTGCCCTGCTCCTGGGCCTGGGCCGGCTCCGGCGCGCTGGAGTAGGCGCTGACCGTCTTCTCCACCATCCTGCTGGGCGCCCTGCTCGCCCCCACCGTCCAGGCCCACTCCCCCTCGGGCCTGGGCCTGCCCAGCTATGGCGGTGGGCTGTCCAGCCCCAGCCAGGACGGCGCCCTGGGCCTGGTGCTCAACCCGGCGGCCGCCCATCCGGAGCGCGCCGAGGCCCTGATCGACGCCGGCTACATCCGCTACCGCTACGGCTACCAGCTCGAGGGCCGCGAGCCCGTGCCGGGGCAGAGCCACGACCTGCTGCCCTACGTCGCCGCGGCGGTGCCCTTCGGCCCCGTGGGCCTGGGCATCTGCGGCGGCCTGCCCTACGCCCGATCGGGCAGCTCCGAGGCGGTGGGGCCCCAGCGCTTCCACACCGTCGTGGGCCGGCTGATCATGATGGAGCTGGACCTGTCCATCGCCTGGCAGGTCGCGCCCTGGCTCACGGTCGGGGCCGCAGCCCGCGGAGGGCAGACCCACTACCGCTCCATCGTGGCCATCGACTCCGGCGCCATGATCAACAGCATCCTGGGGGAGCAGCTCGCCCCCACCGGCGACCCGCTGCTCGAGGGCACCCGCACCGTGGAGAGCGCCAAAGGCTGGGCCTACGGCTGGGCCGTGGGCGCCCGGGTCGAGCTGGACTCCGGCCTGGCCTTCGCCGGCGGCTACCGCTCCCCCACCCGCACCACCATCCGCGGGCCCGTGGAGATCGTCCCCAGCAACGACCTGAACATGGCGCTGGAAGGGGACCTCACCGGCACCTTCGCCTTCCCGCCCGAAGCCTTCGTGGCCACCGCCATCCCCATCGGCCCCGCCGAGCTGGACCTCGAGGGAGGCTGGATCGGCTGGAGCAGCATGGAGTCGGTACACCAGCAGGCCGATGACGTCACCATCGTCAGCGACGACCCCATCGTGGCCGCGCTGCTGTCCAGCTACGGCCTGGACGATCCCTCGCTGCTGGGGACCCTCGAGTCCGAAGGCGTCTACGGCCTGGGCGACATGCTCACCCTCGCCGCCGCGGCCCGCTTCCCCGTGGCCCCGGACTGGCGCCTGCTCACCGGGGTGTGGCTGGCACAGCCCGCCATGGCCACCGAGTACCTGGCGCCCGGCAACTTCGACTACGCCACCGTGGACGGCCGCCTGGTGGCCAGCTGGCAACCCTACGAGCGCGCCACCGTGAGCGTGGCCGGGGACTGGATCCACTACCGCAACCGCACCGTCACCGACTCGGTCTACGCCTGGGACAACAGCGAGGACGAGGGCCCCGCCCTGCCCTCGGCCGAGGGCGAGTACTGGTTCCGGATGTTCCGGGTGGGGGCGACGGTGCAGCTGGAGCTCTGAACCGAGATCCCGGGGAAGGACCCCAGGCCTAGAGCTGCCCCTTGCTCGCGGCCTTGGTGCTGGCCTTGACGGTGTCGACCACCGGGTTGAGCCAGTAGTTGCGGAAGCTGATGCCACGGGGCGCCACGCAGCTCCGCTCGGCGTGCAGGATCTCACGGCTGGCCAGGTCGAAGAACACCGGCCACACGCAGCCCGCATCCTCTGCCTTGGCGTAGCGCTCGGCCACCACCATCAGGGCCAGCCCATCGGCCTCGGTGACGGGCCAGCTCTTCACCGCCACATCGAGCTCGTCGCGGCCGAAGCTGGCGGGGTGATCGGCGGCCTCGAACTCGGGCATGAACCACGCGGAGGGCGGTCGCTGCACCGCACCACAGACGTCGGGAACGTCCACGGAGACCCGGACCTCGAGGTTCTTCTCGAGGATGGGCACCCGCTCGTTGACGAACATGGTGTTCCAGTCCCTGCACAGCTGCTTCCAGGCCGCCTCCGGGCTGTCGAACGTACCGATGTGGTCGTCGAGCCCGCCGCCCGGCCCCCAGAAGATCCTCTGTGCGGGATCGTCGAATCCCTCGGGCACGTACAGCTCGAGGGCGCGGGTGTCGATGCCGGCCCAGACCAGGCTGCGGCCGGACTCGAGGCGCTCTGCTACGGGGCCGGCGAGGGCCATCGGGATCATCACGAGGGGGAACAGGGTCATGGTGCCTCCAGCGTGCACCCTATCCCGGGCCTGGTGGCTGCTCCGCGATTCACAGTGTTCCCTGTGGCCCACCACCACCTCGAGACGGTAAGCTCGACGCGCCATGTCCCTCGCCCTGCTCGCCCTCGCCCTGTGCTCCGTCTCCCCGGCCCTGCCGGTGACCGGCGGCGCGCAGGTGGCGCTCTACCCACCGGGCATCGAGCTGGCGACCGGCTGGTTCGAGGGCGAGACCCACACCATCGAGGAGGAACAGCTCGGCGGCGAGTACTCCTGCTGGGACGAGGTGGGCATCCGCGACTTCTCCCTCGATGTCTCCGTGGAGACCGTCACCGTCACCCTGCGGGAGCACTACCTGGACGTGCGGGTGGAGTTCGGCACCATCCACGGCGAGGACATGGAGGTCTACTCCCTGGACGAGGACTACTTCGACGCCTGCGTGGAGTTCGAGTCCGACCTGCTGTACATCACCGTCGAGGACCCGGTCTTCGAGGCCAGCCTGCAGCCCCGGGTGGACGACGGCGAGCTGATCATCGAGGTGCTCGGAGACCCCCAGGTCACCGGCGATCTCGACATGGACATCGACTGGTTCCCCGACGATCTGGTGCTCTACTTCTACGAGGACACCATCTTCGAGACCCTGTCGGAGACCGCCCGCACCATGATCCCGGAGCTGGTGGCCTCCACCTTCGACGCCGAGATGTTGAGCGGCAGCTACGACGACTACAGCGTCGCGGCGACCCTGGCCGACGCCGGGGTCATCAGCGAGGCCATCCTGGTGGGCGCCGACCTCGAAGCCGGCTGGCTGGGCACCGCCAGCTGCGATCCCGGCCCCGAGCAGGCCCCGGCGGGCCGGGAGCCCGAGCTCGATCTGTCCGACAGCGGCGGCTCCACCATGGCCGTGGGGCTGACCGAGTGGCAGCTCAACGCCCTGCTGCGCCAGCTGCAGGCCGACGGCTTCTTCTGCTTCGACCCCGACCGCATGGACTACGTCTACGAGGCGGTCGAGGAGCTCTTCGACCCCTCTGTGGGCGAGCTGGCCGCCAGCGCGAACATCGGCGAGCCGCCGGTCATGGTCATCGAGCCCGCCGGCGCCGACATCACCTTCCAGGGCCTCGAGCTCGAGATCACCGGCCGGCTGGCGGGCCAGGAGGCCGTGCTGCTGGCCGCCACCGCGGATCTGCAGGCCGAGGTCTCCATGGGCGTGGACCCGGTGCTGGCGTCGCTGACCATGTCCCTGCACGATCTGGACCTCGCCATCACGGATCTCGACGCCGATCACCTGCTCTCCGACGCCGAAGACGCCGAGGAGCACCTGATCGACTTCCTCGAGGGCTGGGTCGCCGAGTGGGTGGCCGAGCAGGTCCAGGGCGTGGCCCTGTTCGCCACCCAGTACCACCTCTTCGGCACCTACCTGCGCCTGGACGAGACCCTCTGGCGCTCCGGCGGGGTCATCATCCGCGCCAGCCTCTACGACGAGGACGACCCGGCGGTGGACCTCACGCCCCCGGACACCCAGGCCTGGGTCCTCGAGACCACCACCGGCGGCGCCCGCATCGCCTGGTCCGGCAACGACGACGTGAGCACCGCCCTGGCCTTCGCCAGCCAGGTGGACGACGGCGGCTGGTCGAGCTGGACCACCGAGACCGAGCTGACCATCGAGGACCTCCGCCCCGGCGCCCACAGCGTCGAGGTCAAGGCCCGGGACGCCTGGCTGAACGAAGACCCCACGCCGGCCACGGTGGACTTCGAGCTCGAACCCCCCGGACCCGGCACCGATGAGGACGAGCCGGGGCGCTGCGGCTGCGCGGCGGGACGCAGCGCCCTCGGGGCGTGGTGGACGGTGTGCGTGCTCGGGCTGGTGAGGCGTCGCCGCCGATGATCCGGGGCTGCCTGTCCCCCGGTCGAGTACAGGCGGGTTGGCGCGAGGCGGCCGGGCGCGGATAGTGAGCGAGCCACCGAGCCTTCCCACGGACACAGCCAGGAGTGTTCGATGTCCCCCCACCGTCTCTCGCTTCCTCTGGCCCTGCTGGTCGGCCTCGCGCTCTCCCCGGCGGTGCGCGCCGCGGACACGCTGAGCCCCAGGGTGGAGAACTACATCTTCGCCGTCTCCGAGGCCCTCGCTGACGGTCAGCCTGCCCTTGCGCTCTCCCTGCTGGAGCAGGCCCGGGCGGAGGCGCCGGAGAGCTGCCTGCTCGAGGAGTACCTCTTCCGCTGCCACGCCGCGCTGGGGGATCTGGAGCAGGCCCAGGCCAGCCACGGGCGCTTCGTCGCCTGCATGCAGCCGGAGGACCGAGGCATCCTTGTCGAGCTGGACAGCCTGCTCGCCCAGGCCGAGCACGCAGCGAGACAAGCCCCCGATGAGCCCGTGGTAGCCGACGGACCCGAAGAGCCCGCGGTGGCCGACGGGCCCGAAGAGCCCGAGCCGACCGAAGGGCCCGAGCTGAGCGAGGAGCCCGAAGAGCCCGAGCTGAGCGAGACGGCCGGCCCCGCAGTGGAGCCCGCTCCCGTCGCGCCTCCCACCCCCGTGGTCCCCAGCGTCGCTCCCGCCACCCGCGGTGGAGCCGCGGGGCTGGGCTGGACCATGCTCGGCAGTGGGCTGACCATCAGCGCGGGCGCGACCGTGGCCGCCTACCTCAGCTACGAATGGGGCCAGCACTACATCAATCGGGGCAAGCAGGAGAAGTACGAGCGGGCGCTGCTCTACAACCACCTGGCGGTGTACGGCGCCGCTGGCGGTGGAGCCGTGGCCCTGACCGGGCTGGTGGTGGGGGCGGTCTCGTCGGCGCGCCGCGACCAAGCCGTCTCCACCGCACCCTGGGTGGGCCCTCAGCAGGCCCTGGGCATCGACGCCCGCGTGGAATTCTGATGCGCGCTGCTTGCCTCCTGGCCATCTCTCTGTCCGCCTGCTGGCTGGAGCCCTGGCCCCGCGCCGACATGATCGATCCCAGCGTGGGCTTCCTGTACCGGGGCACGGTGGAGGATCACGTGTGGACCCGGGCCCACGACGACGGCCGGCGCTATCTCGAAGAGCACTTCCCCAGCGTCACCACCCACTTCGAGACGGATGTGGGCGTCGAGGACGCACCCGGGGTGCTGGATGACTTCGTCGCCGCGGGCGACAGCGTCATCATCGCCACCAGCCCCGACCTGCTCGCCGCCACCCAGGACGCCGCGACCGGCGAGCCCCAGGTCAACTTCCTGGCATACGGTGCCTTCGTCTCGAGCGACAACCTGGGGGGCTACGCCGGCCGCATGTACCAGGCCTGGTACCTCGCGGGCATGGTGGCAGGTCACGTGACCGCGCAGAGCGGCGCGGACCACATCGGCGTGGTGGCCACGATGGCCACCCCCGAGGCGGTGCGGCAGCTCAACGCCCTGGCCCTGGGCGCCCAGGCGGAGAACCCCGAGGTCTCCATCCGCGTCGAGTGGCTCGAGGCCTGGTCCGACAGCCAGGTGGAGCCTCAGCTCGTGGACGAGCTGGTGGGAGCCGGGGCCGACGTGATCGTCTCCATGAGCGACAGCAGCGCCGCCCTCGACGCGGTGCAGCAGCTGTCCGATCAGGGCCTGCCCGTCTGGTCGATCGGCTACGGAAGCGGGGACACCTGCGCGCTGATCGGCCCGAGCTGCCTGACCGCCCCCTACTGGAACTGGGGCCCGTACTACGCCGAGCTGCTAGACCAGATGATGCGGTTCAGGTGGCACCCCGAACTCTCCGACTGGGAGCAGATGACCGAGGACCGCGACGAGAGCGTCCTCCACCTGGCCGAGATCAGCGAGGAGGTCTCCGCCGAGTACCGGCTCGAGGTCGAGGAGCAGCAGGCCCGGCTGGCCAAGCCCGGCTACGCCAGGCGCCCCTTCGTGGGCCCCCTGGTCGACGCCCAGGGCACACTCCGGGTCGCCGACGGCGAGGCGATGGCCGACGCGGATCTGCAGCGCATGTGCTGGTTTGTCGAGGGGATCGCAGACGCCGACGGCCTGGCCGCCGATGTCCCCGACGGCTGCGACGGCGATCGATAGGACCCGCGATGGCCCCCAGGACCACAGATCCCAGCCCCGACCGCCCCGGCGCGCTGGAGCCGGTGGACCTCGAGACCGAGGAGCTCGAGGACGAGGGCACCACGGAGATCGAGATCTCCGAGGCCTCGGCCCAGCAGCCCCGGCCCGACCCAGCGCCCCCCGCGGCCAAGACCTCAGAGCGCAAGGCCGTCCTGTGGGTGCTGCTGGGCGGCTTTGTCATCGGCGCGGTGGGCGGGGGGATCGCCTGGTACCACATGCACGGCGGCCCCGAGCACACACCACCCTCCCCGGAGACCGCGCCCCGGCCCCCCAGCCCCGACATCGCGCCAGCGACGGAGCAGCCAGCCACGCCGGCCGCCGATGTGGAGACCGCCGCCCCCAGCCCCGACATCGCGCCAGCGACGGAGCAGCCAGCCACGCCCGTGGCCGACGCAGGGCCCGAGCCTCCCAGCCCCGACATCCCACCCGCGACGGAGCAGGTCACCGCGCCTGCTGCCGGCGACCAGCCACCACCCGCGCCCCTCGAGCTGAGCCTCGATGTCCCTCGTCGGGCCCTACGCTACCAGCCGATGCAGGCCACGGTGCGAACCGGCGTCGAGGGCTGCGCGGTCATCGTCCACTGGCGCGCGGAGGCCTCCGAAGGGTGGAACTCCGAGGACATCAGCGCCGCCGGCGCGATCCACGGCTGGAGCCTCGAGGTCACCGGCGAGCACCGCCCCGCGCTCCTCTACTACGTCACGGTCAGCGGCTGCGGTGACGCCAGCGTGGGCAGCGCCACCGCGCCGCAACGGATCCAGGTGCTGTGATCGACCCGAACGCCAGGCCGAGCTTCCTCCGCTGGGTGTGGGCCGGCTACGACCGGCGCACGATCATCGCGCTGGTGCTGATGGGCCTGACCATCGCCGTCGTGGGCGTCGTCTACAACCACCTGATCGAGTGGGACGAGCCCATGGACTGGCTGCTGCTGGGCATCTGGGCCGTGATGGCGGCGCTGCTGTCCTGGCGGGTGGACCCGAAGAACGACCTGCCCCTGCTCTTCGTGGGCCTCATCGGCGGCGGCATCATCGAGTGGTGGGGCACCGAGAGCGTGCTGTGGGTCTACTACACCAAAGAGCGCCCACCCCTGTGGATCCTGCCCGCCTGGCCCATCTCGGCGCTGGCCATCGTGCGCATCTACACCCTGCTGAAGCGCGCCCTGCCCTTCATGGAGCGCGCATCACCCGCGTACTGGCTCGTGATCCCGGGCTTCGTGGCGATCATGACCAAGTTCCTGTGGATCCGCATCCACGTGCCAGCAAGCCAGGTGGTGGTGGCGCTGATGATCCTGGTGGCCATCATCGGGGCCCGCCCCAAGCGGGATCTGCTGCTGTTCATCGCGGGGGCCGGCCTGGGGGTGTTCCTCGAGTACTGGGGCACCACCCGCTTCTGCTGGACCTACTACACCCGCGCCCAGCCCCCCTTCGAGGCCGCCCTGGCCCACGGCTTCGCCACGGTGGCCTTCGCCCGCGGGGTCCAGGGGCTGTTCTGGGTGAAGCGGCTGGCGCTGGGGCTCACCCGAAGGTCGGCTCGAAGCCCGCGGGCAGGCGATCCTTCGTCGGGAACAGCTTCCACAGCACGCCCGTGACCACCGTGGTGGCGCCGATCCAGGCCAGCACCCCGAGCTTGGTGGAGATGATGCCCACCAGCAGCACCAGGGGGAAGCACACGGCCAGGGCCACCAGGCCCAGGATCCCGTGGCGCTTGCGACGCCGGGATGAGTCCATCTCCTCGATGGCGATGCGCGTGTCCTCGTCGTGCAGGTCCAGCAGGGGCTCGTCGGGGCAGGAAGCACAGTCGCCGGGGCCCTCGTAGCGGGCTCCGCAGCTCTCGCAGAACCAGCGGCCGTCGGCGGAAGGGGCGGGGGTGGTCATGGGGCCTCCGTGTGCGTGGGAGGATGCCGTATCCAGCGCCACAGGCGCCGCCCGGGTCATCCGGGGGTCACGGGGGGCTTGCCCACACACAGCGCGCGACTACCCTCCCCCCATGAAGATCCGCATCCTCATCATCACAGCCGCGCTGCTGGCGTCGATCTGGGCCCTGGTCCCGACCTTCGCGCCGGTGGTGGCTGCGCCGTGGGGAGCGCCCGAGCCCATCCCCCTGGGCATCGATCTACAGGGGGGCATGCACCTGATGTTCGAGCCCGAGCTCGACGACGCCGTCGCCTCCGCGGTCATGCGGGACGCTGGCTGGCTGATGAGGGCTGCGCGGGACGACCAGCTGGAGATCGACTCCATCCGCAGGACCCCCAGCGACGGCCTGGAGATCGTCTCCGACGAGACCCCACGCTCCGTGCAGCTGTTCGTGGACGACTGGCACGGCGGCTTTCGGTACACGGGCTCGAGCGAGGGGGTGCATCACTTCGAGCTGCCCGGGGCACAGCGCCAGGTGATCCAGGAGCGCGCCTTCGACGCGAGCGTGGCCGCGCTCGAGCGCAGGCTCGACGAGGGCTGCTTCGAGCACCGCGGGTTCGAGCGCATCCACGGCGGGTACTTCACCGTCGAGCTGCCCGGGCTCGACTGGGTCCCGTACAGCAACTGTCACTGACGCCCGCGCCGCCTCCACAGCCCCAGCAGGCCCATCAGCCCCGGCCACAGCAGGGCTGAGCCCGTCGCCCCCGATGCGCAGCTGCACAGCCCACCGTCGCCGCCCCGATCCGGCCTCTCAGGCCGGTTGTCCCCGGTCTCCTGGTGATCGGGGATCCCATCGGTGTCGCCGGTAGGGAGTCCGCTGTCATCGGGCCCGTCGCTGTCGTCGGGGTCCGACGGCATGTCCAAGGTGGCGAGGGCGAGATCGCCGCTCGAGTTCTCGGCGTAGAGCATCAGGAAGCGGCCGTCGAGCCAGGCGATGCGCGGGGTCATGCGGCCCTCACCGCCGCTGGTGTCCGCCCCGAGATCCTCGGCCGCGCTCCAGCTGGCGCCGCCATCGGTGGACAGGGTCCAGAGCAGATCGCTGTCCTCGGCGGCCTGGCTGCCGTCGGAGCGCAGGGCCACCACCAGCACGTCCTGACCGTCGTCCGAGGCGGCGATGGCCGACAGCCCTGCGGACAGGTGCCACTCACCCAGGCCCGAGGCCACCAGCGCGTCGCTGCTCAGAGCTGGATCCCCGCCGCTGTCGTAGCGGGTGTAGAAGGCCTGCTCGAGGGCGCCGTAGCTCATGTGCGCGCGGCCGCCCCCGTCCAGGTAGAGGTCCGGGAAGCCCCGCCGGCCCTCACCACCGCTGTGGCTCCGGGCGCTGGCCTGCAGCTGGCTCACCAGCCCGCTGCCGGTGCCGCTGCTGGAGAGGTAGGCGCGCCCGTCCGGATCCGGCACCCCCGACGCCAGGAAGAGGCGATCGCCGGTGGAGCGCAGGCGGGTGCCGCAGTCGGCCCGCCAGATGCCGGAGAGCCGGCCCAGCTGGGTGGCGCTGGACTCCCCCGCCTGCCACAGCACCACGTCGCCCCAGACATCGTCGCCGGCCTCGGTGGTGGTGAGGATCGCGGCGTGGCCCCCCCCCCCCCCCCCCCCCCCCCAAGGGGGGCCCCCGGGGGGGCCCCCCCCCGGCCCACCCCCCCCCCCACCCCCCCCCGGGGGGCCGGGGCGGACCGGGGGGGG
>CAYZVO010000171.1:0-20598 GCA_964481655.1 uncultured Enterobacterales bacterium
CCCCTACGATGCCGACAGCAAGCGCCGTGCCAGATCCGGGCCGACGATTATGGGGGTGTTGTCCACCTCGAGGTAGTCGGTGCCGTTGAGGTACAGGGCGCCGCCGTCGTAGCTGCCGCCGGAGCTGGCCGCGGCGTTGCGGGTGAAGCTGCACTCGCTGATGGTCAGGGTGTCCGGCGCGTGCACGTACAGGGCGCCGCCGTGCTGGGTGGCGGAGTTGGACTCGAAGCTGGTGCCGCTCACGACCAGGTCGTAGGTGTAGGAGCTCTCGTACTGCCACCAGACCGCGCCTCCGCGACCGTTCAGGGCGGCGTTGCTGTCGAAGCTGCAGTCGGTGAACGACACATCGCGGGAGGACGAGAAGTAGCCGGCGCCGCCGTAGTTGCCGGCCATGTTGTCGCTGAACTCCACGTCGGAGAAGGTGGCGGTGTTGTCCACGTTGTTCAGCCGCATGGCGCCGCCGTAGCGGTCGGCGATGTTGCCGTCGAAGGTGGCGCCGCTGACGGTGACCGAGACGTTGCTGTTGGCGTAGATGGCGCCGCCGTCGCTGCCGTCGGTCCAGTTGTCCACGTAGGTGGAGCCGGTGTCGGTCCAGATCACCTCGTCGTACAGGTAGATGGCGCCGCCGTAGGAGTTCGCCTCGTTGGTGTCGAAGGTCAGGCCTTCGGTGGTGAGGGTGTTCTCCCGGCCGTAGATGGCGCCGCCCTGGTAGCCGAGGTTGGCGGTGAAGGTGGAGTCGGTGACGGTCATGGTGCCGCCCCGCTGGGCCAGCACGCCACCGTAGTAGTTGTAGTTGTCCTCGAAGTCGCAGTCGCTGATGTCGATGTCGGTCTCGTCGTAGGCGTAGAGCACGCCGCCGTAGTAGGCCGAGGTCCAATTGCTCACCCAGTTGGTGGTGAACGAGGTGTCGGTGATGGTGAAGCTCGAGTAGGTGGTCGCGTAGATGGCGCCGCCGTTGCCGGCCCGGCTGTAGTTGTCGTGGATCGAGGAGCCGTCGATCACCACATTGGACTGCGAGGAGTAGATCACCGCCGCGTAGTAGTAGGCGTACAGGTCGGTGAACTCGGAGTCGTAGATCTCCGGGTAGGCTCCGGTGGTGTAGATGGAGCCGCCGTAGCGGGCCAGGGAGCCGGTGAACAGGCAGGTGTCGAAGGTGGGGGCGGCGGAGTTGGTCAGGTAGACGTCGCCACCGTACTTGGCCTGGTTGTCCTGGAAGGTGACCGCGGTGAAGGTCGGGTTGCCGCCGTCGATGTAGGCGCCCATGCCGCTGCCGCTGTAGCCGGTGCCGTTGTTCGAGATGGTGCTGTTCTGGATGGTCGGGCTGGCGCTGGTGATGCTCAGGCCACCGCCGGCGCTGCTCGACGTGATGGTGAAGCCGTCCACCACGGCGGAGGCGGTCTCACCGTCGTCGAAGGTGATGGCCGGGTCGCTGCTCCAGGTGGACTCGATGATGGTCGACGCCGCACCCGAGGCCGAGACCAGGGTCAGGTCCTTGCCCCCGAAGTCCACCGACTCGTAGTAGGTGGCAGCGTTGACGGTGATGGTGTCCCCCGCGGCCGCTGCGTTGATGGCGGCCTGGATGGACGTGTAGTCACCGGCCCCGGTCTTATCGACGGTGTAGCTGGCCGCCAGGCCCGTGGCGGGCAGGCAGAGGATGATGGCCGCGATCGACATAGGGAGCGCGCGAGCGTGCATGGAGACCTCCGGGAAACGCCGGAAGGATACCATGAGCGCAGCCTGTCTGTTCTGTCAGTTCTCTTGCAGTCTAGGACTGCTGTCGGGGCCGCTGGAAGGACCACCGACGCTCCCCGGGATCCGGCCCCCACTCGAGCCCGCGGCACCACGGCGCGGTCTCGGGCTGCAGGATGTACGGCAGCACGACGTGGCGCACCTGGATGGTCTCGGGCAGCCAGTCGACGACCAGGAACTGGGGTGCGCCGAAGGGCACCCCCAGCGCGCCGGCGTTGGCGCAGGGCACGCCGTCCACCAGCTCGGCGTAGGGCGCCTCGTGGATGTGGCCGCAGACCAGCAGCTCGAAGCGGCCCTCGGAGAGCAGCTCGCGCATGGCGGCGGAGCCGGCCTGCTTTCCCTGGGTGGTCTTGTCGACCGTGGCGCCGATGGGCGGGCAGTGGGCCAGCAGGAGGTCGGCGCGCTGCCGCGGGCGGTGCCGCAGCATGTCCTCGCTCCACTCGTAGGGGAAGCCCCACTGGTTGGGCCCCGAGCCGCCGATGCCCCAGACCCGCAGGCCCGCGACCTCGATGACCTTGTCGTCGACGTTGCGGGCCAGGGCCCGATCGGAGAGGTTCGGCAGGTCGTGGTTGCCGGGCACGAACAGGATGGGCAGCTCGAGCTCGCTGACGCGATCCAGGACCGCGATGGCGGTACCCCGCAGGTCGCGCTCGGCCCCGAGGTCACCCACCATCAGGATGGCGTCGGGCTCAGCGTTGCGGATCTGGGGCAGGATCAGCTCCAGCGTGTCCATCGCGCCGTGTACGTCTCCGATGATGGCCAGCCGGGCCATGGCACCTCCTGGGAGGCCAAGCTTCACACCGCAGCGGGCTTAGTCCAGGGAGGCGAAGACGGTCAGGGGGAGCTCGACCCGCTCGGCCCAGGCCATCTCGTTGTGCTGCGCGCCCGGCTCCCACCAGTGCCAGAGATCCTGCTCGTAGGTGTAGCCGAGGCCCGCGAGGGTGTCGGACATCTGCATGGTCTCGCAGTAGTTGTCGCTGGAGCTGGGATCGTCGTCTTCGATGCCGTCACCGTCGCTGTCGAAGCAGGTGCCCTGACCCCCGGAGTCCAGGTAGATCACCGTGGACTGGAGCCCTGCGGCGGCGTAGCGCTCGATCATGGTCTCGTTGGTGGCCCCGATGCTGCCCCAGCCCAGGGTGCCCGACATGCTCGCGGCGAAGTCGTACTCCCCCGGGTAGCGGTGGGCGATGTGCAGGCTGATGAGCCCGCCCAGGGAGGACCCGAGCAGCCCGTGCAGGGAGGCCTCGCCGTAGGTCTCGGCGGCCCAGGGGCGCAGGGTCTGGTGGACGAAGTCGGCGTAGGCGTCGCCGTCGCCGCCGTACCAGCTGCCGTGGATGGTGTCCCGGACGTGGGTGTACTCCTCCATCCGGTCGCTGGTGTTGTCGTTGGCGACCACCAGGATGCCGTCGGGCAGGGCGTCTTGCAGGTGCCAGCCACCCCACATGGCCAGCGGATCGAAGAGGTTCTGGCCGTCGTGGGCGAACAGCACGCGGTCGAAGGCGCCCGCGGCGGGCACCCAGACCCGCACCGTGCGATCCTGCAGCGCGCCGCTGTCAAAGGCCGGCCAGCGCTCGAGGTGGGCCTGCTGGGCGCGCACCAGGGACAGCTCGCCGTTGCTGTCGTACAGGTAGCGGCGGGCGTAGGGGTCGGCCTCCCAGCTCGCGCCGTCGGTCAGCTTGTACCCGGCGTCGGTGGGGGAGGGGATGTCCAGCTCCACCCAGTCCAGGGCGCCGTGGGACGCCATGGGTTGCCCCGCCCAGTCGTCGAAGTCGCCCGCCACCGACCAGCTCCCAGAGCCGCAGTCGCAGGCGAACAGGTAGCCGCCGGTGGCGGTCTCGAGGGGCCAGCCGCAGCCCGCGGCCACGGTCGCGAGCACGCTGTCCAGCTGGTTGCTGGTGGGGGCGTCGCTGGCGATGAGCTCGCGGATGAGCTGCTCGTCGTCGGGGCATGGGCCGGTGACGTCGGTGTCGGCGTCGGCGTCCGCGTCGGCGTCGGCGTCGGCGTCGGCGTCGGCGTCGGTGTCGGTGTCGGTGTCGGCGTCGGCGTCGGTGTCGGCGTCGCTGTCGATGGGGCCGGTGTCGTCCGGCGGCTGGGCCGGACAGCCCAGCAGCAGCGCGGCGATCAGCAGCGCGCTCATGCGCAGCTGTCCTCGCCCCCGTCCACCCGGATGCAGTTGCCCGTCATCCAGTGGGTGCCAGCCCGAGACAGCTCGTGCAGGCAGTGGCCCACGTCTTCCGGCGTGGTGAGGCGCCCGGAGGGGTTGTGGGTCCGAGCGTGGGCGACCATGGCCTCGTGTCCGGGGATGACCTGCAGGGCCGGGGTGAGGGTGACGCCGGCCATGATGGAGTTGACGGTCACACCCCGCGGGGCCAGCTCGAGGGCCAGCTGGCGCACGATGGCATCGAGGCCGGCCTTGGCGACACTGACCGGGCCGTAGCCGGGCCAGGCCCGGTGGGTGCCCGCGGAGGTCATGGCGAAGACGCGGCCTCCGCTTCGCGGCGGCGCGTCGAGGCTCGGCGTGGGGCTCGGGCTGGCGGGCTCCCGGCCCAGCAGGCCAGCGGCCACCAGATCCCGGACCCACCAGGCCAGGCTGGCGGCCATGACCTCGAAGGTCATGGTCAGCTGGCGGGCTCGGAGCGGCTTGGCGCCGTCGGGGGGCGCGAAGGGCCCCAGGCTCCCGAAAGCCAGCGAGTGCAGCAGCACGTCGATGCCCCCGGGGGCCAGCTCGCCCTGCAGGGCCTGGATCACCGCGGCGCGTTGGTCCGCGTCAGCGGCGTTGCCATTGAAGAAGCGAACCGCGGCGCCGGCGTCCTCGAGCTCGGCCACGAGGGCCTGGACCCGGGGCATGGCCGGGCGCCGATCCAGGTGGACGCCGACGATGTCGTAGCCCTGGCGGGCGAACACGCGGGCGCAGCCTGCGCCGATGCCCGACGAGGCTCCCAAGACCAGCAGCCGTGGCCGCCGCTCGCTCATCCAGCGGCGCCCTTCTCGAGATCGGCGGGAGCCGGGGCGGGGGCGTCCGCGGGGGCCGGCGGCGGGGCGTCGGGCGCGACCTGCTCGGCGGCGGGCTGCTTGTAGGTCTCGACGACCACGGCGGCCTCACGCAGCTCCTCCAGGTACTCCTGGCGGATGGTCTGCTCGAGCTCGGTGGTGATCTGCTCCTTCACCTCGTCCAGCGGCTTCTTGTCGCGGCGGTCCCGGACCTCGAAGATGTGGATGGTCTGGCCCATGGCCACGGGACCCACACGGTCGCCCTTGGCGGCGGCCTGGAGGTCGGCGCGGATGGGGGGCGCCAGCATCTTGGGCTCGAGCCAGCCGATGAGGCCACCCTTGGCCGCGGTCATGCCGTCCTTGCTGTTGGTCTTGGCCAGCTCGCCGAAGTCGCCACCGGCGTCCAGCTCGGCCTTGACCCGCTCGGCCTCGGCCATGTCGGTGAACATGATGTGGGCCAGCTCGAACTCGGCTTGGGCGTACTGGACCTGGTGGTCGTCGTACCACTGCTGGATGCGCTGGTCGGTGAGGCGCTCGGCCACGATCTCGCGGACCATCGCCTCGGCCAGGGCGGTGCGGACGGCCATGGCCATGTCCTGCTGCACGGTGGGCTGCTCGTGGACCTTGGCCTCGATGGCCTTCTGGTAGAGCAGCTCGCTGGCCACCAGGGACTCCACCAGCGGGGACTGGTCGCCCATGGCCTCGAGCTGGGCCTTGACCTGGGGCGGGAGGCTGCGCACCACGGTGTCCAGCATGTCCGCGGAGAGCTTGTTGCCGTTGACGGTGGCGATGGACTCGGGGTTGCTGCTGGGGAACTCGCCGGGGGTGGTCGCGGCGGTCTGGGGCTGGCAAGCGCTGAGGCCGAGCCCGAGGAGGCACAGGGCCAGGGTTGTGCGGAACATGGAGAACTCCGGTGTACGACCAGCCTCGAGTCGGCGGGTCCGGGGGAGCCGGGTACTTACCGTTGCGGGAGGGGTGGAGCAATCGCTTGGTCCGCGGGCTCCGCCTCGCGTCGATTCTCTGCTGTGCACGGGGAAGGCTCGCGCTATTGTATGGCCCCACCCGGCCACTCGATGGAGGTCATTCGTGTTCCGTACGCCTATTGTGGTGCCACCGGCGTTGGCGACCCCTCTCCTGGGGTTTGCGCTGCTCGCAGGTTGTGCCGATCGCCCCGGCTCCGACAATGTCGTGGTCATCACTCTCGACGCCGTCAGCGCTCGGTTGTTCTGGGGTGGGGATGAAGGCTGGGACACCATCCCTCGCATCGAAGGTCTCCATGCGGAGTCGGCGGTGTTCCCGCACACAGCGACCACGCGCGGCTTGACCGGTCCCGCGCTCGCGTCGATGCTCACGGGCGCCTATCCACGAGACAACAGGGTGCGGAAGTGCAACGTCACGACCGAAATGCAGACCCTTCCGGAGCGTTTCGCGTCCGCAGGTTTCAAGACCCTGGGTTTCTCGTCGAACCAGTGCCAGCTGATGGATGCGGGCACTCAGGTCAGGGCTTGCACCAGTGCCCGGGAGTATTCCGCCAACTCACGCCGCCAGCGGGACGTGGACCTCGAAGAGATGTTGCTCGATGAATTGGATCAGCTGGGCTCGAAGGAGAGGATGTTCCTCTGGCTCCACCTGACCGAACCCCACACTCCGTTCGAAAAGGTCGACGGTTGGTACGACGAGTTCCACCCTGATCAGTACGATGGCACCCTCGTCGCCGCCAGCGAGAGTATGCTCTACGACCTCGTCGCCAACGGCCGTTCATACAGCGATGAGGATCGGCGGTACCTGGAGGCGGTCTACGCGAGCCAGCTGCGGGACACGGACGGCCGAGTGGGCCGTGTGCTCGACAAGCTGCAGGAACTCGGCCGTTATGATGACGCGATTGTAGTGCTGGGTTTCGACCACGGGGAAGAGCTGTACGACCACAACGGCTATCTCTTTCATGGCTGCTCGTTCTACAATAGCGTCATCAACGTGGTCTACTCATTCCGCGCGCCGGGGAGGACGGACCTCGGCTCGTGGCACGAAGGATGGGTGAGTGGCGTCGATGTGGCTCCGACCCTGGTGGAACTGGCGGGCGCTTTCGAGTGGGAAGGACAGCAGATCGGACGCTCGCTCGTCGATGTCATCGATGGTGGGCCCGAACTCGACGAGCCGATCTTCTTCGAGCGGGACACGGAGACAGCGGGCATCGTCTGGCAGGACCACAAATACGTCTACAGCGGTGATACGACCTATTCGGACTGCCAGCCATTCCAGACGCTCGGTGGCCACTACCCGACTCAGGAGCACGAGCTCTACGATCTGCTGCGTGATCCCGATGAGCTCGAGAACCTGGCCGGACAGGGTGACTCACGCGAGCCGGAGCTCCATGAGCGCCTCTGTGACTGGGTGCTGGATGGCACCTGGTCCAGCGACGCCACCGATGCGAGCAATCCGTTGGTGCTGGAGTGTCTACGAGGCAGATAGGTGTTTTGTCCCGTCGAACCGCCCCAGGGAGAGCTCATCTCGCATCGCCGGTGTCGTCCGCGGACTCGGTGTAGCAGCTGCGCCGGCCCCCCTGGCTGATGGCCTCGCCTTCGTTCTCTGCTACGACCGCATCGGGCCACAGGACGGTGCCCACGAACCAGCGCTCGTCGTACTCCATCACTTGGGACACTTCATAGGCCACCGCCCCATCCAGGTAGACGCGGACCGTAGCGACCACCGCCCCCGCGCCGTTGTCGCGGAAGTAGTGTACGTGCATGTCGTAGCCACCGTCAGCGGGAGCCTCGAGGTTGATGTTTTCGGGTCCGTACCCGGTGACGTCGTCGAGGTCGAGGGAGGGATCGTCGGAGCCGACGTCCTCGACCCCCCAGTCGGGGTTGACGTTGCAGTAGTTGCAGTCGCTGGGCTTGAGGAAAATCGGGGTGCCTTCCTGGGCCAGGTGCAGGTCGAGATCGGAGTTGCCTGAGTCCCAGAACATCTCCACGTGGATCTTGTCGGACGGCAGCACGCTGATCTTGTGTTCCGCGGGGGCAGAGGGTACGCCGTCTTCGTTCTTCACGACGAGCTGCACCTCGTAGTCGCCGGCCAGATCGACATAGAGCTCCGTCCAGTCATCGACGCTGCTGGAGATGTGTCCGCCAGATCCAGTCGGCCATCCGGTGAGATTCCAGGTGTACTCGAGTTCCTGGCCGCGGGGGTCGTAGGAGGCGGAGCCGTCGAGGGTGAATGTCTCGAGGGGCTCGCTTTGTTCCGGGCCTTCGATGATCGCAACCGGGTACTCGTATTCGCAGTCCCCTTCTTCGCAGTTGCCGAACATCAGCAGGTCCACGGCGGTCTCGTCCGGGTCGTTGCTGACGATGGAGAGCACGCCCCAGTCGCCGGTGGCTACGGTGGGGCTGTAGTCGATGACCAGCGGCAGGCTGCTGCCGGGGGTGATGGTGGTGCCCTCCGGGTCGTAGGACAGGGAGAAATCGCCTGAACCGGTCTGCATAGTGGAGGCGATGTAGAGGTCGCCGTCGCCCATGTTCGACAGCAGCACGGTCTGGGGGTAGCCGGCCTCGCCGACCTCGACGGTGCCGAAGTCCACAGTGGCTGGGTCGAGCTGGATGTCTGGAGTCGGAGCGTGCACACCAGTGCAGCTGACCGGGATGTCCAGCTCCGGGTGGTCTGGGTCGTTGCTCACCATCCGGATGGTGTCCGCGTAGGTGTCGTAGGTGGTGGGCAGGCAGGTGACGGTCAAGGTCGCCCGGTCGTCGCGCTCGATCTCGAGGGCCTCGGCGTCGACGCTCAGCTGGGTGACGGTGCCGTCGAGCCAGGCGATGGACTCCACGTCCAGGGTGGCCTTGCCGGAGTTGATGATCTCGATGGCGGCGGCGTGCTCGTAGTCCACTACCACCTCGCCGAAGTCCACGGCGTCCGGGGCGACGACGAGCACGGGCTCGAGGGCGTGGATCTCGGTGTCCGGGCTGGGGCAGCCGAGGAACAGGGCGAGGGGCGCGAGGATCAGCGGGTGCCTGAGCTTCATGGTCTCCTCCGGGGTTCTCCATCTCGGGAGAGCATACTCGCCGAACCCGGGGGCCGCCATGCCCCTTCTTGTCGCTGCCCTGCGGCGATCGAGCGAGTGCAGTTCGCCTGCGTTACCCTGCAGGGCAATCCTGGAGGATGACCCGTGCAGAGCCTCACCCCCTGGCTCATCGCCGCCACCCTCGTGGGCTGCAAGGCCTGCATCGGCTGCGTGGAGCCCGAGCTCCCTGACAACCCCGACGATCCCGTGATCGGTGACACCGACTCCGATACCGGGGACACCGCCGACACCACTACGCCCGTAGACACCGCGCCACCGCCCCCCTGCGACGTGCCGGAGAACGAGCCCAACGACGGCATGGACCAGGCGAACGCGTTTGAGCTCGAGCAGCGTGCCTGCGGTGGATTCACCGTCGAAGACGACGGTGAGTGGCTGGTTTTCCCAGCTGGGGACGCCCAGTGGATCCGTGTCGCGGTCGACGCGGCGAGCATGGGCAGCGCCGCAGACGTGACGCTTACCGTCAACGCCCTCGAGAGCTTCACGAACACCCTGCTCTCTTCGACCATGTACTGGGAGGATCCGTGGATCGTGTTCCCTGCACTGGGGGACAGCGAGTACCACCTGTTCTTGAGCGAGCGGTCAAACCAGTACGGAGACGATCATGAGTGGGAGGTGCTGGCGTCCGAGGACAAGGCACCCGTGGAGTGGACCGTCGACGAGATCGAAGACAACAACCTTGCCGAGCGGGCCCAGACGGTGGAGGCCGGCGAGGTGGTTTTCGGTGTCATCTCCGAGCCTGACGACTACGATTGGTTCCACATCCCTGTCCCCGACATAGGCGAAAAGATCAGCTGGGACGTCAACGTGGAGGCCTACACCAGCGGGAGCCCATTGGCGTCGCGGATCACACTCTACGACGCGGACATCGCTGGTGCCGACATGGACGACGTCGATTGGCTCGCGACCTCTTGGTCGGACTCGGCGGAGTACGACATGGATCCTCGAATCGAGATCCAGTCCGAAGGAGCGACCGATTGGTACCTGGTAATCAAGAACCCGACCACCAGCGGCAGCGGGCGTGGCAGCCCGTTCCACTGGTACACCATCAGCATCCAGAACGACGCGGACTGACCCTGAAGGAGGAGACATGACCCGCAGCTCTATGTTCATCGTGCTCGCTCTGTGCCTCGGTGCTTGCAAGTGCAACGAGGATCCGGAAGACAGCGTCCCGCCTGAGGGTGACACCGACACGGACACCGACGCAGACACAGACACGGATACCGACGCAGACACAGACGCCGATACGGACTGTACCGCCGTCGTGGTGGAGACGTCCCCAGAGGACGACGCCACGGGCTGGTACTACCGAGACGAACTCGAGGTCCTGTTTTCGGAGGCTTCGGCCGGCCTGGCCAGCATCAGCCTGACCGATGAGGGGGGCGACGAGGTTGGGGCTTCCGTCAGCTGGCAGTCCAGCGATTTCCTCGCGGTGGTCGCAGCGGACATCCCGCTGGACGCGTCCTCTGCCTATTTGATGACTGTGGATGTATGTGATGCCACCACGGAGGTGGCGTTCAGCACCAGCGCCTATGGTACCGCCCTCGAGGCCGAGGCGGCGGCCCTCGAACACAACACGTACGTGCTCGATCTGTCGGAGGTCACCTTCACAGAGCCAGAGAACTTCGAGCTGCTGCTGACCATGTTCGGCGTCGCGCCGTTGCTCGTGGGTGTGGCCCAGGCGGACGACGCCACCATCACGTTCTTCGTAGCGGAGGGAAAGAAGCGTTCGGATGGGACCTATAAGATGCTGGATGATGGCCGCTTCTGGTGGTTCGATCCGGCCGACTTCACCACCGCGCCGTATTTCAGTTCGCAGCTCGACGAGCTCTCGCTGGAGTACGAGGGTGCGGAGCTTCCTATCAAGGGGTTCTCCCTCGAGGGTACGTTCGCGTCTGACGGCAGCTCCATCGGTGGCATGACGGTCGCAGGGGTCGCCGACACCCGGTACCTCTCGGAGGCCTTCGGCGACGACGAGCTGTACTATTGTGACTTCATGGAGGACTGGGGCATCCACTGCATCGCTTGCGACGACGGCGTGGAGACCTGTATCGAAATTCTCGCCGAAGATGGCGAAGCTCCTATCGAGCCCGACCTGGACATCATCCCGACGGACTGACGTAGCAGCCTGTGGGGCCGCCGATCGTACCGGTGGCGCTGTGCCCCGCGGTACATCGTCGGCGCGCCCCCGCACGGGATAGCTAGGGTCCACCATCCGTTGGAGCCCTCGTGAGCCGTGCCCTCAAGATCGCCGCCGTGCTGGTGGCCACCGTGCTCTGCCTCGGCTGGGTGCTGTGGGGCATCGAGCCCGATGTGGTGCGGGACGCCCTGGTCAGCTTCCGCTGGTGGGCCGTGCTGCCCATGGCGGCGCTGTACTTCACGGGCCACATCGTGCGCTGCTACCGGCTTCAGATCCTGATGGGCACCAAGCTGGGGCTGATGCCGCTGCTGTCGGTCAACAGCATCGGCTTCCTGGCCATCAACGTGGTGCCCCTGCGCCTCGGTGAGCTGGTGCGGCCCTACCTGTTCATGGAGAAGCACGACGTCCCCTTCGGCAGCTCCATGGCCGCCATCTTCGTCGAGCGCCTGCTGGACATGGTCAGCCTGCTGGTGATGCTGCTGCTGGTGGGCGTGGTCGTGGAGATCCCCCCCGGCGGCGTCGAGGTCGCCGGGGTGGACCTGGTGGCCGCGGGCCAGACCATGGCCGGCGGCGTGAGCGCCGCGGGCCTGCTCTTCATCGGCGCCGTGGTCGTGGTGGGGGAGCCCATCATCGCCCTGGTCCAGCGGGTCATCGGCGTGGTCAACGCCCCCTTCGGCGAGCGCATCGGCTCCTTCCTGCGCCACTTCGGCCGGGGGCTGGTGGGGCTCGGCCGTACGCCGGCCAAGGCCGTCGCCGTGGTCGTGATGACCGCGGTCATCTGGGCCCTGACCATCGCCGGGCTCTGGATGGTGCTGCTCGGCCTGCCGGGCCTGAGCCTCGGCTTCGGCGAGGCCATGGTCATCTGGTCCCTGACCCTGGCGGCGTTCACGGCGGTGCCGACCCCGGGCTTCGTGGGCTCCCACGAAGCCGGCTGCTCCGCGGCCCTGCGCCTGCTGGGCACCAGCCCCTCCCTGTCGGCCACGGTCGCGGTCTTGATCCACGCCGGTCAGCTGGGCTTCACCATCGGGCTGGGCTTGCTGTTCTCGGCCATCGAAGGGGCCTCCCTGCGAGACCTCGTGCAGCGCTCGCGGACGGCGGCGCGCAGCGCCAGCCTGGACGACACCAGAAAGTGAGTCACTAGGCTGCGGCCGCGGCGCGCACACAATATACGGGCGGCCATGCGACGCAGCGGCCTCCTCCTTCCTCTGTTCTCCCTCCCTGGCAGCGAGCCCGTGGGGACCATCGCCGGGCCCGACACCTGGCGGTTCCTCGATCAGCTCGTGCAGGGTGGGTTCTCCTTCTGGCAGATCCTGCCGGTGCCCCCCGACGGCGCCAACGAGTGCCCGTACTCGGGCACCTCGGCCTTCGCCGTGGAGCCCATGTACATCGGGCTGCAGGCCCTGGCCGACGACGGCGTGCTCAGTGCCGCCGACTGGGCCGAGGCTCAGCGCTCGATGCCCGTCTCCGACGAGCCCGATCGGGTGCCCTGGCAGGCGCTGCGTGCCTGGAAGGACCCCTGGCTGGACCGGGCCGCCGAGGCGGTCAGCTCCGCGCAGCTCGACGCCTGGCTGGCGGACCAGGGCTGGTGGGCCACCGACTTCGCCGCCTGGTGGGCGGTCAAGCACGAGCTGAACCAGGGCTGGCACGCCTGGCCCGAGGAGCTCCGGGACCGCCGCGCCGAGTCCCTGGCCGACATCCCCGTGCGCTTCCGCGCCGGCTTCCACCGCGCCGCGGCTCTGCAGCTGCTCGTGCAGCGGCAGTGGGAGGCTCTGCGCGCCCAGCTCCGCGCCCGGGGCCTGCGCATCATGGGTGACATCCCCCTGTACGTCGCCGGGGACAGCGCCGACTGCTGGGCCCACCGCCCCTTGTTCCAGCTGGCGGCCGACGGCGGCGCCGAGATCGTGGCGGGCGCCCCCCCCGATGCCTTCACCGCCGACGGTCAGCGCTGGGACAACCCGGTGTTCGACTGGGACCACTCCGCGGCCACCGAGCACGCCTGGTGGCGCCAGCGCTTCCGTCGCATCATGGACCTGGTGGACGAGGTCCGCATCGACCATTTCCGGGGCTTCTCGGCCTACTTCTCCTTCCCCTTCGACCAGTCGCCCCGCGAGGGCTGGTGGACCCCGGGCCCCGGCCGGGCGCTCTTCGACGCCCTGGCCGCCGAGTACAGCGAGATGCTCGGGCGGACGGTCGGCCCGGAGCAGCTCCCGGTGGTGGTCGAGGACCTGGGCTTCATCGACGAGGAGACGCGGCAGCTCCGCGACGGGCTGGGCTTCCCCGGCACCAAGGTGCTGCAGTTCGGCTTCGACGGCGATTCGTCCAATCCCCACCACCCCTGCCACTTCCCCGGTCCCAACTGCATCGCCTGCACGGGGACCCACGACAACCAGACCGCCCGCGGCTGGTACGAGGCGGCTCCGGACTGGGTGCGTCACCACTTCGATCTGATGCGCCGCGGCCGCGAGGACAGCCCCGCCCGAGGCATGGTGCGCATGGCCCTCGAGTCACCGGCCGCCCACGTGGTGCTGCCGCTGCAGGACGTGCTCAACCTCGACGACCGCGCTCGGGTCAACGTGCCCGGCACCGTCTACGGCAACTGGATGTGGCGCGCCCCCTGGGTGGAACCGCAGGAGCTCGCCTGGATCCGGGGACTGCACGAGCAGACCGGTCGCCTGCCCCTCGCCACCCCGGACCGGACATCATAGGGTCTTCCTCCCTTCGAGGCTGGAGGTTCCCTTGCGCGCGCTCACCCTCGCTCTCCCCATCCTGCTGCTGTCCGGCTGCGATCAGATCCCCGGCCTGCGGAACATCCTGCACAAGGCCAAGCGGATCGAGCGGCAGACCGATCGTCAGGACGTCGACTGCGACATGAAGAAGGGCAGGGGACCCCGCGATGGCTGCATGACCAAGACCATCGAATGCGGTGACTCCATCAAGGGCAACACCACCGGCGGCCGGGCGAACTTCGAGGACGAGTTCTACGTGGCCAAGTACTGCGTGCCCAGCCACAACGGCTACCACGGCAACGAGCGGGTCTACCTGCTCGAGCTGGGGCCCAACACCGGCGCCAACATCTTCATGGACACCGACTGCGGTGATCTCGACCTGTTCGCCTTCCGCTGGCCCTACGACGGCAAGTGCCCCACCGCGAGCCACACCATCTCGGAGTGCGAGGCCGACGACGACGAGGGCGACGGCATCGTCCACGTCGAGACGGTCAACAACCCTGCCTCCTACATGATCGTGGTCGAGGGCAAGGCTGGGCTGGAGGCGCCCTTCCACCTGACGGTCGAGTGCGGGCAGAGCCGGTAGCCGAGCCCGTCCGGGGCCGCTGGTCCCGCATCGGGGCGGTCGCCCTTCAGGTCGTGGTGTCCGCCGCGATCCTCGTCCTGCTCATCCGCGAGGCCCGCCCCCACGCGGTGGGGGAGGCGCTGGGGGGCGTGGCCTGGCTCTGGCTGCTCGCGGCGCTGGTGGTCAAGGTCGCCGCGCTCTGCCTCCACGAGCTGCGCACCTGGTGGCTGCTGCGCCGCGGCCACGACTGCACCCTCGGCGCGGTGATGGGCATCGGCTTCCTGAGTGGGCTGGTGAACATGCTGCTGCCGGTGCGCGCCGGTGATCTGCTGGCCATGATGCTGCTCACCCGGGAGCAGCGGGTGCCGGGGCCGGTGGCCGTGGCCGCGGTGGGCCTGGTGGCCCTGCTCGAGGCGGCGGCGCTGGGGGTCTTCCTGCTGGTGTTCTTCTCCGCCGGCCTGGTGCAGTGGGAGCAGGTGCTCGGGGAACAGGCCGCACAGCGCGCGGTATCGACGGTCTCGCTGGTCACCATGGGGGGCGTGGTCCTGGTCATCGGCCTGGGGGCCCTCGGCCGACTGCTGGGCGGCCGGCGCGAGCCCGAGCCCCGGGCCGGCGGCGTCCTGGATCGCCTGCGCCCCTCCATCGATCTGGTCCTGGAGCACAGCGCAGGGAACCTGGGCCGTGCGGGGGCCCTGGCCTCCAACATCGGCCTCGCCATGCTGGACGTGGGGCTGTTCCTGGCGTCCTACGCGCTGCTGATCCACGCCCTGGGGCTCCCCGTGGCCAGCGCCTGGACCGCGGCGGGCGCCGTGCTGGCGTTGAGCGCGGTGGCCTCCATCGTCCTGCCTCCGAGCCTCGGGGCGGGGACCGCGGCGTCGGCCGTGATCGCCTTGGGCCTGTTCGGGGTGAGCGAACCCGCGGCGCTGGCCTACGCCGCGCTGGTGTGGTTGGTGGGTACGCTGCCGTCCGTGGTGTTGGGGCTCCCGCCCATGTTCGGGCGCGTGGGAGAGCTCGCCGGGCTCATCGGTGGGGCGGTGCGCCGGGCCCTGGAACCGTCCCGCCCCACAGGATGAGCCTCGCGCCTGCGTGGGCGAAGTCCAGCTGGGGCTGCAGCGGGAAACCCACCGCCTTGATCAGGCGACGGTCCGGACACAGCAGGCCCAGCTGCCAGCCTGGGAAGTCCGCCAACAGGCGCTGCCCCAGGGCGCGGTAGACGCCGCGGACTCGATCCCCCAGGCGCTGGCCCCAGGGGGGATTGCTCAGCACCAGGCCCGGCCCGGGAGCTGGAGGCTGGAGGGCGTCCACCCGCTGGTGGGCCCAGCGCAGGGACGCCGCCACGCCGGCGCGGCGCGCGTTGTCCTCGGCGATCCCGAGCACCGCGGCGTCGGCGTCGGCGCCGAGGATGACCGGCCGCGCGCCACCCCGGCCGCCCTGGGCCCCCCCGCGGATCTGTCGCCAGAGCCGGGTGGCATGGCAGGGCCACTGCTCCATGGCGAAGCGGCGTTTGGCGCCCGGAGCGCGCCCGGCGGCCATCGCCGCGCCCTCGATCAGCAGCGTGCCGCTGCCGCAGAAGGGGTCGACCAGGGGCTGGGGAACTCGCCACCCCATGGCCAACAGCGCCGCGGCGGCCAGGTTCTCCCGCAGGGGGGCGGCGCCACCGCGGCTGCGGTAGCCCCGCTTCCAGAGGGACTCGCCCACCGGGTCCACCGACGCCTCGACCTTGGACTCCTCGATGCGGAGGTGGACGATCAACGGTGGCAGGTTGCGGTGGCGGCCGGGGCGGTGGTCGATCCGCGGCCCCCGCACGGCGTCGCGGATGGCCAGCACGGCCTTGCGCGCCACCGCGTCCTTGCGCTTGAGCCGCGAGGCGCGGCTGGACACCCGCACGGTGACCTGCTGGCCTGGGTGCACGAACAGGGGCCACTGCAGCTTCGCGAGGCCCTGTGCCAGGCCCTCGAGGCTGGTGGCCTTCAGCCGGCCCACCCTCACTCTGAGATCCGTGGCCGTGCGGCAGCCGAGGCATGCGCGGAACAGGGCCTCCGAACCACCCACACAGGTGATGATGCCGGTGGTCTGCCGCGGCTTGGGCCAGCCGAGATCGGACAGCTCGCGCAGGACCACGGCCTCGAGCCCCGGCGGGCAGGTGGCGGCGATCTCGCGGGCGGGAAGCTGGTTGGGGATGCGCATGGGGTGCCGATATCCTCGACGGGCCCCGGGGGCGCGTGACCTGGCAGCGAGTTTCCGGCATACTTGCATGAACGCCGGTACAGCACCTGCCGGCCTCGATGGGAAACGGAGACGCCGCGCGACATGCCGATCCTCAGCACACTGGCTGCCGCCCTCTTGCACGCCGTCGTCGCCTCACCGGCGCAGGCGGCCGAGTGTCCCAACTGCGCCTTGGACTTCCCCTCGAGCTGGCAGGCCGAGGAGCATCCCTGGGGCACGCGCGTGACCATCGATGGTCAGGACGTGGACGTCGAGGTCCAGCCCGACGAGACCGTGCAACCCCTGGGCGCGGGAGACGTGGACGATGAGCTCGTCTGGCTCACCGCCGAGCTCGAGGCCGAAGGCCGGAGCATCACCAGCAAGAACGGCCGCATCGTGCGCACCGCCTCGCGGGAGCCCGCGGTGGTGTTGGACTACGCCTGGTCCGATGAGCAGGGCGGCAGCGGCAAGGGCGTGCGCCTGGTGCGCCGCTGTGGCGTCCGGCTCATCCTGGAGCAGCAGTCGGCCGAGATCCGCCTCGATGCGCTGCTCTCGGTCAGCGAGCGCGTGCGCTACACCCGCTCGGAGTGCGTGTCGCTGAACGCCGACGTCATCCCCCTCGAGGTGCTCGAGGGCATCGACAAGGTCACCCTGCCCGACGTCAGCGACGTCGTGCCGCAGGTGACCACGCCGGTGGAGCCCGCCGACGAGCCCGAGCCGGCGGACGCCGAGGCCCCGCCTCCCCAGGACGCCGAGCCAGCGCAGAGCGCCCGGGACGGCAGCTCGACCCTCACCACGCTGCTGCTGGCCGTGGGGCTGCTGCTCCTCGCCGGGCTCGTGGTGCTGATGGTCCGCGGCGGCCGTGACGAGCCCCTCGAGGGCCTGCCGCCTGCGCGCCCTCGGGACGACGACGAGGCCGCGAGCAGCGATCTCGCGTCATCCATCCCCAGCGCCCAACACCGGCGCGAGGCTGCGATGGCGCGGCTCAGCGGCGAGCACCGCAGAGACCGGGGGGCGCCTGTCGCCAGCGCTGCGCACCGCCGGGACGATCGGGTCGGCGAGCGGCACCCCGAGCCGCCCCCGCCCCGATCGGTGGACGAGAGCCCCCCGGTGGGCCTGGATCGCGAGCATCCCTCTTCGGACGAGTTCGGTGACGAAGACACCGACGCCATCCTCCCGTCCGGCACCTACGGCCTCCGCGGTGCGGGCGGCGGAGATCGCTCCGAGCAGGTCCGGGTCGCCGAAGGCGAGACGGTGGATGCCCGTGCGCCCGCCGAAGACGATCGGCTCGAGCTCCACGCCGTCCCGGCCATGACCCCCCCCCCCTCACGGGACCGCGGCCCGCTGCCCGACGACGCCCCCATCTCGGTCCCCAGCCACGCCGTGGTCTCCTACCCGTCGGTCTCCCGCCCCAGCCATCGCGGCATCGAGGTCGGGGACGCACCCTCCTACGACGAGGACGACCTCGTCCGGGTCAGCCCGGTCGAGTCGGTCATCGCCTCGCTGGGCATCACCACCTGGCTGGACTTCACCGCGCCGGGCATCGCGGGCATCACCTACCTGCCATCGTCCATCGCGGCGCTGCTCGAGGTCCAGAACGGCGGTCGCTTCGGTTACGGCTGGCTGCTCCTGCTGGGGCTGCGGCGCAAGAACATGGACCTGATGACCCTCAACGGAGAAGCGCGGGTCAAGGCCCGCTTCGGTGAAGGCTGGATCGTGGGCGTGTTCGCGTTCGGCAACGTGCTGTGGGTCAACCCGGATCAGAGCTGGGAGATCGTGTGCCTCGACGGCGAGCGCCACGCCCTCGGCGACACCCCGGAGGGTGCCCTGCGGCGGCTGGCGGAGGACCCCGGGCTGCGGGACCTGGGCGCGTCCAAGGAGTTGGTGGATCGCTGCCGGAATGCGGTGGGCGAGCTGCTCCCTGGCTGGGTCTACCGCTACCACGGTGAGGTCGAGGACGCGGGCGACGCCGGCTTCGAGCCGGTGGAGATCGTGCCCTTCCTCGAGCTTCTGGCGTAGCGCTCCCGACTGGCGTGGGGGGGGGGGGGGGGGCCGGGGGGAGCCCGGCGCCCCCGCGGGGAGGCCGCCCGACGAAACACCCCATGGGAGCCGCCGATGACCGCCTGGACCCACTTCGACCGTTCGCTGCTGTGCCCCGAAGGCACGGGCATCAGCCTCGACCTCTCCGGCGTGCACTTCGCCCCGACCGCCAGCCAGCAGGCCATGGAGGCTGCTCTCGAGGCGATGGCCCGGCTGGAGGCTGGCGCGGTCGCCAACCCCGACGAGCAGCGGCAGGTGGGCCACTACTGGCTCCGTGCCGCGGATCTCGCCCCCACCGCCGAGCAGCGGGAGGCCATCAGCGCGGCTCAGCGGGGCTGTGAGCAGCTGGCCGCCGATCTCCTGGAGCGCTTCCAGCCCCGCTATGTCCTGCACCTGGGCATCGGCGGTTCGGCCCTGGGGCCTGAGCTGCTGGCCGAGGCGCTGGCCGCGGGGGCCCGGCCCGGGGCGGTCGCGCTGCGCGACTACCACGTGCTGGACAACACCGACCCGGCCGGTTTCGAGGATCACCTGCGGGCCGTGGACCCGGCGCAGGCGGTGGTGCTGGTCGTGAGCAAGTCCGGCGGGACCGTCGAGACCCGCAACGCCCTGCTCCGGGTCCGCCAGGCCTTCGAGCAGGCCGGGGTGGACTTCGCCCCCCGGGCGGTCGCCATCACGGGCCGTGGCTCCCGCCTGTCACAGCTGGCCCAGGCCGAGGGTTGGGCCGGCGAGCTCCCCCTGTGGGATTGGGTCGGAGGACGCACCAGCGTGATGGGGCCGGTGGGCCTGCTGCCCGCGGCCTTGCTCGGCATCGACGCCGCCGCGCTGCTGGCCGGCGCCGCCGCCATGGACCTGGCCTGCCGGGGCCCGGTGGACGTCAACCCCGCCGTGCAGCTCGCGGCGAGCTGGCATGCGGCCCAGGGCGATCGGGAGCGCGCCATGGTGGTGCTGCCCTACGCCGATCGCCTGCGCAGCCTGGCGCGCTACCTCCAGCAGCTGGTGATGGAGTCCATCGGCAAGCGCCTGGATCGCGAGGGCCGCGAGGTGCGCCAGGGCCTGGTGGTCTACGGCAACAAGGGCAGCACCGACCAGCACGCCTTCGTGCAGCAGCTGCGGGACGGACCGGACACCTTCTTCTGCAGCTTCGTCGAGGTCCTGCGCCCCGGCGGTGCCGATCCGGTGCTCGAGGATGGCTTCACGGCTGGCGACGCCCTCGCGGGCTTCCTCGCCGGGACCCGCGCGGCCCTCACCCAGGACGGCAAGGGCTGCCTGACCATCAGCCTCGAGGCCCTCGAGCCCCGCAGCCTCGGGGCGCTCATCGCCCTGTTCGAGCGAGCGGTGGGAGTCTACGCGGAGCTGGTGGGCATCAACGCCTACCACCAGCCGGGGGTCGAGGCGGGCAAGAAGGCCGCCGCGCAGGTCCTCGACGCTCAGCGCGCCATCGTCGCTGGCTTGAGCGACGAACCCCGCACCGCCGGGGAGATCACGGCCGCCGCCGGGCTCACCGACGCCGTGCAGACCTGGCGCATCCTCCGACGCCTGTCGGTCAGCCCGGAGCGGGGCGTGCGCCGCATCGCCGGGGCCTCCCCGGCGGCGGATCGTTTCGGAGCGGCGTAGCGCGGGCGACTACTCGGTGGTGCCCGTCACGCTGCCCTGGCCCCAGGTGATCCGGAACTCGGCCCGCCGGTTCTTGGACCACGCGACCTCGGTGGCGCTGCCGTCGACCGGGCGCTCCTCGCCGTAGGAGATGGTGCCGAGGCGGGTGGGGGACACACCCTGGGCGACCATGTACTTCTTGACCGACTCGGCGCGCTTCTGGCCCAGGGAGAGGTTGTAGTCGGTGGTGCCGCGCTCGTCGGCGTGGCCCTGGATCTCGACCTTGAGGTCGTTGTTGTCGGTCATGATGGAGACGTTGGCCGACAGGGCCTGCTGCGCGGAGCTGGTGAGCGTGGCCGCGTCGAACTCGAAGAAGACCTTGGAGAAGTTGGCAGCCATCTGCTTGACCTGGTCGGGGACCGGGGCCTGGGCGGCGGGGGCCTCGATGGGCGCCACCGGTCCGACGGACACGGCGCCCGTCTCGGGCGGGGCCTTCTTGCATCCGAAGACGACCAGGGCC
>CAYZVO010000172.1:0-20590 GCA_964481655.1 uncultured Enterobacterales bacterium
GGGCGCGGATCATGGCCAGCGCGGGCTTGCGCCCGCGGGGCTCGACCCGGGCGTCTCGGCCGCGGCTACTGCGTGACGCGGGAGACGTAGTCGCCGGTGCGGGTGTCGACCCTGATCACTTCGCCCTGCTCGATGAACAGGGGCACGTTCACCGTGGCGCCGCAGGCCAGCTCGGCGGGCTTGACCGCGCCGGTGGCGGTGTTGCCGCGCACGCCGGGCTCGCAGTAGACGATCTCGGACTCGATGAAGTTCGGCAGCGTGATGCTGACGGGGCGGCCCTTGAAGAACAGCACCGTGATCTCGAGGTTCTCGGTCAGGTACTTGACCTCGTCGGCCATGGAGACGGCCTGGAGACCGAGCTGCTCGTAGGTCTCGGTGTTCATGAAGTAGTACATCTCGCCGTCGTTGTAGAGGTACTGCATGGTCTGCTCTTCGACCTCGGCGGCCGTGAGCTTCTCGCCCGTGCGGTACGTGCGCTCGATGACGTTGCCGGAGAGCATGTTCTTGAGCTTGGTGCGGGTGAACGCGTTGCCCTTGCCCGGCTTGACGAACTGGAACCAGGTGATGGCGTAGGGGTCGCCGTCGATCTCGACCTTGAGGCCGTTGCGGAAGTCGGAGGTGTCGTAGGTAGCCACGGGAATCACTCTGGGATGGTTGCGAGGGGAAGCCCGAGTATCACGGCCTGAGGTGCTGGTGCCATTTCGGGCCTTGGATCCGTTATCCTCTCCTGTCGGAGGCGAATGCAATGGCGGTACGGCAGGCAACGCGGCGCTTCGAGAGCGTCACCGAGTTCCTCAACGTGTGGCAGCGCGAGATCCGCGGCGGGGCCCTGGCCCTGACCTCCGATGATCTCGGCGGCGAAGAGGCGGCGGCCAACCTGCGGGTCGACCTGGTGATGCCCATCGTGGGTCGCCTGGGCCCCATCCCCTGCCAGGTCGTCAGCCGCGGCGCCGACGGCTCCACCTACCTCAAGATCCCGACCATGCCCGACGAGGTGCAGAAGGGCATCGACTCCCTGATGACCGTCGTGGACGAGATCACTCGCTACCTGATCGAGTCCGGCCAGCACGTGCCCCGCGCCGCCATGGAGCACGCCGTGCAGCAGGCGGTGACCGCCGCCCAGCAGCAGGCCCAGGAAGAGCTCCGGCAGCTGCGCCGCGAGCTGGCCGAGCGCCCCGCCACGGCCGAGGGTGCCGTCGGCAACGAGCCCAAGACGGTCACCACCGTGCGCCCCGGCGAGCGCGGCTTCGTCATCCCCGATGTCTCCCAGCTCGAGCCCGCCATGGAGGGCGGCCTGGGCGATCGCTCCCTGCGTGACGGCATGGTCCAGATGGCCCTGCACAAGGTCACCGGGATGCTGGTCGTGTTCAGTGAGGACGGCGTGCGTCGCTTCGGCTTCTGGGAGCGCGGCGGCCCGGTGGGCTTCCGCCTCGAGCCCATCGACCAGCGCTCGGTCCTGGGTGTGCTGCTGTATCGGGCCGGCAAGGTCGACAAGTCTCAGCTCAAGCAGAGCCTGGTCATCATGGAGCAGCAGAGCATCCGCCAGGGCGAGGCCCTGATCCAGCTGGGCGCTCTCAACTTCCCGCAGCTGGTCATGGCCCTGCAGAAGCAGGTGGAGCTGCACCTGCAGAAGATCATGCGCATCACCGAGGGTGTGTGGGCGTTCTTCCCCCTCGAGGGCCTCCCCGAGCGCTTCATCACCCCGCCGCTCAACGTGCCCTCCATCCTGTTCCGCGCGCTGCTCAACTACAGCCGCCAGCTCTCCATGGAGCAGATCGCAGAAGCCCACCGGCCCAACATGGACCGCTACGTCTACTTCGCCGAGGGCGTCGCCGACGCGGCCGCCGAGATCAACTTCAAGGGCTCGGAGCGCCAGTTCCTCGAGATCATGGCCGGCAACTCCTGGCGCCTGCGGGAGCTGTTCTCGGTCTCGAACCTCAGCCGCACCGACACCTCGGCCGTGGTCTGGGCGCTCAACGAGATGGGCTTCCTGGACTTCCGCAAGCAAGAGACCATCGAGCGCTACATCGCGCGTGTGGGGCATCGCATCAAGCAGAAGGTCAAGCAGCTCCGCAAGGGCAGCCTCTTCGACATCCTCGAGGTGCACTGGATCTGCCTGCAGCCCGAGATCGACACCGCCCAGAAGCGCATCCACGCCGAGTTCGGCGGCCGCGACTACGAGCGGCTACCCGACGATCTGGCCGAACAGGTCAAGACCATCCTCGAGGCCGTGGACAAGGCCTATGCGCGCCTCTCCGACGAGCGCCAGCGCCGCACCCTGCGGCAGGAGCTCATCGAGAAGGACATGATCCAGGCCTCCGCCGAGATCCTCGCCAAGAAGGGCGAGATGGCCATCCTCAAGGGCGACTCCAAGGCGGCGCTGGACTGCTGGGGCAAGGCCTGCGAGCTGCTGCCCAACAACGGCGCCTTCCGCGACGGCTACAACCGGGCCCGCGGCCTCTGACTTCACCCGCTCTCTGGAGCCCACGATGACCCGCACCTTCCTCGTCGCGCTGCTGTTCGGCGCGCTGTCCGCTTGCACCGCCCACCAGGAGGCCGCCCTCGAGGCCGACCTCGGCACCAGCCCGGTCACCGCTGTCGAGCAGGCCGTGGAGCAGGCTCAGGAGCCGGTGGCCGAGGCCACCGAGGACGCCGTGCCTGCCGTGGCCGACGCCCCGGGGGCGGAGCCCCCCGAGCTCCCGGTGGACACCCCCACCCCGCAGATGCTCTACGACCAGTGCAAGGACCGGCTCGAGGGTCCCGAAGAGGACGGCGAGTGCAGCACGGACGCCGACTGCGGGACCGCCGGGTGCTCCCAGGAGGTCTGCGTGGCCGCGGCCAAGAAGAGCGAGATCATGACCACCTGCGAGATCCTGCCCTGCTTCGCCGCCAAGGACACCTGCGGCTGTCACGAGGGCCGCTGCACCTGGACCCTGGTCGAGGAGCTCCAGCCGGTGCTGCCCCGGATCCCCATCAAGGTCGACGAGCAGTAGCCCCGCTGTCGTACACCCCGTCGCGCGCCGTCCACGAGCTGGGCGGGTGCAGGGGGATGGCCTCGAGGGGCTTCGGGAAGAAGGTCTCGAGCTCGCCGCAGCGGGACTGGACCAGCTGGTCGCCCAGCCTAAGGGAGACCTGGGCGAACTTGGTGTTGTAGCAGTACTGCTCCCCGCCGCGAGGCTGGTTGTAGCGCAGCCCCACCAGGTCCCGGGGGGCGCAGTGCATGACCAGGTGGGTGTGGGGGCGCCGCAGGTGCCAGGAGCTGGCGCCGAAGTCGCCGTGGCGCGGCCAGTGCCAGGGGCGGGTGAGCTCCCGATCGCCCTCGGGGGCGCGGACACAGAGGGATGAGAGGGGGGGGGAGGGGCGGCCGGCCAGCTTGATGCGGGCGGTGAAGCCGTCCATGGACCGCTCCACGCCGTCGTCCCAGAGGTTGCAGTTGCCGTAGGCGTAGCTGTGGGCGTGCTCCGTGCCCCAGTTGTGGCCCCGGAGGCCCACCCAGCTCCGCAGCTCGATCTGGCGACCGCCGACGGTGATCGTGCCGTCGAAGCGTTGACCGGGCACGGGCGTGAGGATCTTCTTCTTGGGGAAGCCCATGGTGTAGAGCCGATCCCAGCCCAGGTGCCGCAGCGGCGGTCCACCGCCGTGGAGGGTCAGCGCCCAGCGCACGCCGCCCAGCTCGCCCTCGGCCCGGTCCGGCGCCAGCCGTGCCAGGCCCGCGTCGAGGCGGGGGCCGTCGCCCAGGCTCAGGCGATCCCAGGGCACGTCCGCTCGGCACACCCGCGGGCGGGCGCCCCGCTCGAACCAGACGAACCACAGCTCGGCGCAGGCGTCGCCATCCACGGGGCGGAACAGGGTGTGCTTGATCCAGAACCCCAGGTCCCCATCGGGGCTGTTGGCCTTGAGGTAGTGGCTCTCGTAGATGCCTGGTTGTTCCAGGGCGACGACGGTCTCGTAGGGCCAGGGCATGGGGCCATCCTACCGAAGGATGGCCCCCGCCGCTATCGATTCAACAGCGCCAGGCTCAGCCACGGCACGTAGGTCACCAGGGCCAGGGCGATCAGCATGATCACCGCGTATGGCCAGCTGGCCTTGATGACCTGTGTGACCGGTCTCTCGAAGACCGATGACGCCACGAACAGGTTCAGCCCGATGGGCGGCGTGATGTAGCCGATGCTGAGGTTCACGATGAAGATCAGGCCGAAGTGGATCGGGTCCACGCCGTAGCTGGCGGCGATGGGCGCCAGCAGGGGGGCCACGATCAGGGTCGCGGACATGATGTCCATCAAGCAGCCCAGCAGGATCAGGAAGACGTTGGTGAGCAGCAGGAAGCCGACCTTGGTCTCCACGGACCCCTGCAGCCACTCCGCGGCCGCCATGGGGATCTGTTCCTCGGTGAGGAACTTGTTGAACGCGATGGACAGCACGATGAGCATGAAGATCGCGCCCAGCATCCAGGCCGAGTCCAGGAAGACCTTGGGGACCTCCTTGATCTTCATCTCCCGGTAGATGCCGAACTCCACCGCCAGGGCGAAGAGCACGGCCACCGCCGCGGCCTCGGTCACGGTGAACCAGCCGGCGTAGATGCCGCCGAAGACGATGCCGATCAGCGCGATGCTCGGCAGGCCGCCCTTCATCGCTGTGCCCAACGACTCCTCGGGCACGTAGCGGTCGTAGAAGCGCTCCTTGTCCATCGTGAAGATGCAGTAGGCGGCCAGGATCAGGGCCACCAGCAGGCCGGGGATCACGCCGGCGATGAACAGCTCGCGGATGGACAGCGCCTTGCCGCCGACCGGCGCCATGATGGCGTAGACGATCATGGGGATCGAGGGCGGGATCAGGATGCCCAGGGTGCCCGCGGTGGTGACCAGGCCGAGGGAGAGGTCCTCGCCGTACTTCTCCTTGACCAGGGCCGGGTACATGATGGTGCCGATGGCGATCACGGTGACCGGGGCCGAGCCGGAGATGGCGGCGAAGAGCAGACAGGCGATGATGGTGGTGACCAGCAGTCCGCCCGGCATCCACGAGGTGGCCCGTCGCGCGAAGCCGATGAGGCGATCCGCGATGGAGCCGGCGGTCATCACGCCGCCCGCCAGGATGAAGAACGGGATGGCCAGCAGGACTTCCTTCTTGACCGCGTCGAACATGTCGACGGGGATGTTGATGAAGAAGCCGTCGCCCACGAAGCCCAGGCACATGAACACCGAGATGCCGATGAGCACGAACAGGGGCGTGCCCATGATGAGCAGCACCAGGGCGCAGATCAGGATCAGCCAGCCAGGGCTGTCTCCGAGCCACCACACCAGGCCGCCGGCGATGAGCAGGCCGGGGAAGATGCCCGCGATGAGCAGGTCCTTGAACCCGCCCTTGGCCGCCTGCCGCCAGGGCAGGGCGATGGGCTGGGGGCGCCTGCCTTCGTCCTCGAGCTCCTCGTCCTCCTTGGACTTGCGCCCGATGGCCTCGATGAAGCGACCGCCCATGACCACCAGGGTGATGGGCATGATGATCTGAATCATCCAGGTCGGGATGGGGAGCACGCCCTCGCGATCGCCGAACTCCTTGGACTCCATCACCAGGTCCCAGGCGAACTTGGCCAGGACGAAGCAGAAGACCGCGGCGATGATGTGGGTGAAGAAGCGGGCCACCGCCGCGCTCGAGGGCGACAGGATGCGCCCGGCCACGTCGATGGTGAGGTGCTCGCGCTTCTTGGCCGCATAGCTGGCGCCCACGAAGCCGACCCAGATCATGATGAACATGGCCAGCTTGGTGGCCCAGAACCACTGCAGGTCGATGAACTCGAACCAGCGGTCCAGGGCGACGATGAAGACCAGCACGGTCATGGTCAACATGCCCACGACCAGGAAGGTCTTCTCGACCCACAGCCAGGCCCAGTCGAAGATGCGCCAGGCCTGTCGGATCACCACCAGGGCGAAGCTCACCACCATCACGATGACGAAGACGATGCCCTGGATGGTCACGCCAACCAGGTTCCAGAAGGCGATCCACAGCCAGAGGAAGGGGGCGTAGACCTTCTCGCGGATCAGCAGGAGCGCCGCGGAGAGGGGAGAGAGGCTGCGCTGGGGGGCGGCCTCGGTCTTGTTCTTCAGCTCAAGCATAGAGACCGTCCAGCTGGTCCCAGTACTTCTCGGTGACCACCTTGCGCCGGACCTTCAGCGTGGGGGTCAGCTCCTCACCGATCTCGAACTCCTGATCGACGATCACGAACTTCTTGATGGTCTCGTAGGAGGCCAGGGCCTTGTTCTTGTCCTCGATGATGCGCCGCAGCTTGGCCTGGATGACCGGGTGGGCGCAGACCGCGGCGTGGTCCTCCACGTCGAGGCCCTCTTCCTCGAGGTCCTTGTGCTCGGCGTACTCCCGGGCCTGATCGGGATCCAGGGTCACCAGGGCCACCAGGTAGTTGCGCTTGTCCCCGTACACCACGAACTGGCTGATGAACGGGTCGGTCTTCATGTGGTTCTCGATGTTCTGGGGCGCGATGTTCTTGCCGGCCGAGGTGACGATGATGTCCTTCTTGCGGTCGGTGATGCGCAGCTTGCCGTCGTCATCGATCTCACCGATGTCGCCGGTGTGGAACCAGCCGTCGACCAGGGCCTCGGCGGTGGCCTCGGGGCGCTGGTGGTAGCCGGCGAAGACGTTCGCACCCCGCAGCAGGATCTCGCCGTCGGAGGCGATGGTGCACTCCACGCCGGGCAGCAGGGGACCGACGGTGCCGAAGCGGTAGTCGTCCAGGCGGTTGACGTGGCTGGCGGCGGTGGTCTCGGTCAGGCCGTAGCCCTCGAGGATGGTCATGCCGCCGGCGTGGAAGAACTCCGCGATCTCCCGGGGCAGGGGGGCGCCGCCGGAGATGAAGAAGCGGACCTCGCCGCCGAAGGCGTTGCGGAACTTGTTGAAGACCAGCATCTCGGCCACCTGCAGGCAGATGTCCACCCAGGGTGGAATCCACTTGCCGGCCTGCTTCCTGCGGCTCACGGCGCGGCCGATGGCCATGCTGTAGGCGAAGATCCAGCGCTTCAGGCGGCTGCCCTTCTGCACGCCGGAGACGACCTTGTCGTAGACCTTCTCGTAGATGCGGGGCACCGAGAAGACGAAGGTGGGCTTGATCTCGGGCAGGTTGCCCATCAGCCGGTCGATGCTCTCGGCGAAGCAGACCGTGTAGCCCAGCTCCAGGAAGCCCAGGTAGCCCACGCGGGCGAAGATGTGGGCCATGGGCAGGAACAGCAGGGTCTCGTCCCGGGGGCCGGCGTCGAGCACCGAGCGCAGGGCCACGGACTCGAAGACCAGGTTGCGCTGGGTGAGCACCACGCCCTTGGGGCGGCCGGTGGTGCCCGAGGTGTAGACGAAGGTGGCGGGGTCGTCGTGCTGGACCTGATCGAGCAGCTCGCCGATGCAGCCGGGCTGATCGGTGAGGCGCTTCTCGCCCCGCTCCTCGAGGCGCTTCCAGCTGACGAGGAAGTCCTCGATCTTGACCTTGCCGTCGAGCAGGACCGCGTGCCGCAGGGCCGGGAGCCGGGTGCGGATCTCCATCAGCTTGCCGATCTGCTCCCGGTCCTCGGCGATGACCACCTCGGCACCGGAGTCGTCCAGCACGTACCAGACCTCGTCCGGGGTGTTGGACTGGTAGATGGGCACGGTGATCGCGCCGATGCTCAGGGTGGCCAGGTCGGTGACCGCCCACTCCCAGCGGCTGTTGGAGAGGATCGCCACCCGGTCGCCGCGGCCGATGCCGAGGTCGATGAGACCGGCGGCCACGTGCTGCACCTTCTCGAGCAGCTCTGCCCAGGAGAAGCCCTCCCAGGCGTCGTCGTCCGGATCGCGGTAGCGCAGGGCCACCACGTCCTCGTCTTCGAAGCGCTCCACCGCATCCAGCAGCTGCCGCCCGATCGAGGGCGGCAGCGTGGGGACATCGGTGGCGCTGTGGGCGGCGGCCGAGGCTGCCGCACCGACGTCACTGGTGCTCATGGGCTAGTTTCCGGCGCGGTAGGTCTTCTGGGCGGCGTAGACCTTGTTGAGCAGGTCACGACCGACGGTGTCGGCCATCTCTTCGTGGACCTTGCGGGTGGCCTGCTGGAAGGGGACGCGCTCAGCGGCGGTCATCTCGTACACGGTCAGCCCGGCCTCGCGGAAGTTGTTCAGCAGGTCCTCGCGCATCGCGCGCACCGCGGCGCGGCCGATCTCGGACTCCTGCTGGGGATCGCCGAGGACGACCTTCTTCAGATCGTCGGGGAGGCTGTCCATGAAGGCCTTCGAGTAGATGATCACGCCAGGCTGGTAGATGTGCTGGCTGATGGTGTAGTACTGCACGCCCTCGTACCAGCCGGTGGCGGCGGAGAAGAGGGGGGTGTTGTCGAAGCCGTCGACCATGCCGGTCTGCAGGGCGCCGAGCACCTCGGGCACGGGGATGGACTCGGCCTGCGCGCCCAGGGCGCGGTACATGCCCAGGTGCACGGGGGACTCCTGGGAGCGCATCTTCAGGCCCGCCAGGTCGGCCATGGTGCGGATGGGCTTGCCCTTGGTGGCGAAGTTCCGCCAGCCGTTCTCGTGCCAGTAGCCGAGCACGAAGCCCTTGGCCTCGAGCTGGGTCTGGAGATCCGACGAGACCACGGTGTCCAGGACGTGATCGGCCTCTTCGAAGCTCTCGAAGAGGAAGGGGAGCTCCATGACCTGCAGCGCGGGGATGCTGGCGCCTTCGGCGACCGCGGCGGTGCTCCCGCCCCAACCCTGCAGGCGACCCCGCCGCAGGTCGCGCACGGTCTCGACCTCGCCGCCCAGGCTGCCGCCCAGGAACAGCTTCATCTTGATGCGGCCGTTGCTCTCGGCCTCGATGCGCTTCTTGGTGTCCTTGAGCTGCTCGGCCCAGGGGGTGCCGTCCGGGGCGACGGTGACGAACTTCAACACGAACTCGGCGTCAGAGGCCTTCGTGCTGTGCGCGGGGAGGAAGAGCACCGCGGCCAGCAGGGCCGTCAGCGCGAGGGGGATGCGGAGGGAGCGGAGCATGGGATCACCTGGTCTTCAGGAGCGAGCGGGGGCCGTGGCCCCCGTGCGATGAGCGAGAGGGAGAAGTGGCTACTCGAAGAGGTCGTCGGCCTGGTCCAGCAGCTTCTGGGCGTTGGCCTGCTCGAGCTTCTGGATGGGGACGATGTCCGGGTAGACGGCGACGTCCACGGCCAAGGCTTCGCCGAGCAGGCGCTCGAAGGCCTCGCGGTCCTGGCTCTTGACGGCCCAGTATTCGGCCATCACGACCTTGGTGCCGACGTAGTCAGGAGCCAGCTCCAGGCTCTTGGCGAAGTGCTCCGCGGCGACATCGAGGTCGCCACCGGCGAAGCTGGGGGCCTTGGCGTAGTAGGCGCCCAGGCCGCGGCCGGCCGCGCCGTAGTAGTACTCGCTGTCCAGCTCGGCGACGCGGGAGATGAAGGCGTGGAGCTTGGACTTGTGCTTGAGCACGGTGGCGAAGCCCATGCCCACGGCCCACTTGCCCTGGTTGGCGTAGGCCCAGTAGATGCCGGGCACGTCGATCTTGGAGGCGTGCTCGAGGCACTCGTAGTCCTTGGCGCCGGCTTCCACGCAGGCGCGGAAGTCGTCGGAGAGGCCCAGGATGCGCTCGCCCCAGGAGGCGCCGGCGTCGTAGGCGGCCAGCTGCTCTTCGCCGGGCTCGAGGTGACCGACGGCCAGCAGGTAGTGGCCGCGGGAGAGCATCTCCATGGAGGTGCGGTCGGTGGGGTCCTGCTCGACCAGCTGCTCGTAGAGGCCCAGGGCCTCCTGCAGCTTGGCGGTGTCCTCGCGGGCGTCCCAGGCCGCCATGGCCTGCTCCTCGAGGGTGGCGGTCTCGCCGCCGCCCGCGGTGGCGTCGGTGAGGTAGGCGGTGGAGCGCTTGGCGCCGCAGCCGGCGACCATCAGGGCGCTGGCGATCAGGAGAGTCCGGGGTGCGTTCATGGAAAGAGCCCTTTCTTGGTGGGAATGACGGCCGCCACTAGCACCCGGGACATGATGTGTCAAGGGCTTGTCATCCCGATGGTTACGGGCACACAGGGGGAACAATGGCGTGGGGAGCGCGCGGCGCCGGCGGCTGGCTCAGTCAGGCAGCGCAGCGCCCCCCGCGGGTGACAGCCACGGATCGTCTGCGGTGAAGAAGACCCCGTCGTCCCCGGCCATCTCATCGGGCCGGTCGAGGGCGGTGGCGCCCTCTGCACATTGGACCTCGGCGAGGTCCCGGTCGCCGTCCTGGGCGTTGTCCGACGCCTGACAGCCTTCGAGCTCCGCCTCGACGCCCCCCCAGCCGTCCAGCCCCACGGCGTTGCCCTCGACGAGCACGTCGCGCAGGGTGACCATCAGCCCGGCCTCGGTGCCCAGCTCGATCCCGGCCTCGGCGGCCCCCACGGCGGTGAAGCGCTCGATGAGGACGTCGCGGGTCTGCTCGCGGCTGGCGTTCAGGTACAGCCCCGCTTCCCCCGCCCACGCGGCGACGTTGTCGCGGAGCACCGCGCCGGAGAGGCCGGTTCCCCAGCCGTCGGACAGGTGGAAGCCGTTGCGGGCCGTGCCCCAGACGAGGTTGTGGCTGATGGTGCCCGGGCTGGCGATCTCGATGCCCCAGTCGGTGTGGAAGACGACGTTGCGGGTGACCGTGACCTCCAGGATCCGATCCTTGATGTTGATGCCGTCGTGCTCGGTGCCCAGCGCCTTCCAGCAGTCGTGGATCAGGTTGTTCTCGATCACCACCCGCTCGTGGGCGTCCAGGTCCTCGCCGCCGGCGCCCCCGATGTAGACGCACTCGCCGCGCTGGTCCCAGACGTGGTTGTTGCGCACGGTGAAGCCCGTGGAGCTGAGGCCGGTGCGGCTGGTGTAGCCGAGGGAGATGGACGGGGAGCCGGCGTTGTCGTGGACCAGGTTGTCCTCGATGATGACCTCGTCGCCGCCCTGGAAGCGGATGCCCTTGTCGTCGCTCCCGGTGACCTCGAAGCCCCGGATGGTGATCCGGCTGCGCTCGATGTCCTCGTAGCCGGTGGTGATGCCTGGAACGCTCGCCCGGGAGCCCTCGGGGGCGGCGGCCCAGCTGGAGGCCCCGTCGTCGGTGTTCGTCCAGGCGGAGCCGTCCAGCACCACCCGGTGATCGCCGGTGTCCGTCCGGAGCAGCTCGATGGGATCGGGCCAGCGCTCCGCGGCGCCGCCGTCGGCCTCCAGCGCGCTGAAGACGACCAGCACGTGGCCGTCGCCCAGCGCGGTGTCGATGGCGTCCCAGTCCAGGCTCGTCCACGGTGCCCCGGCGCTGCCGTCGCCGTGCGTCACATCGGGGTCCACCCAGAAGGTCGTCGCTGGCTCCGGGTCCTCGCTGGCGGGCAGGCGGGGCAGGCACATGCAGGGGCCGCAGTCGGGGCCATCGCAGAGCTGCACGCCGTGGCCGTCGCAGCTGCAGCGCTCCCCGGCGCTGTCGGGGCCACACGCCAGCAGCAGCAGCGCGAGGGTGAGCATGGACGCAGGGTAGCAGCCCGGCAGGCTCCCGTCCGGGCTGTGCGCTGCGCGGGGACGCGATAGGGGCGGCGCAGCTTCGAGGACCCCATGCCCATCAACTGGTACCCGGGACACATGACCAAGGCCGTGCGGGAGATCCGCAAGGCCGTGCGCAAGGCCGATCTCGTCTTCGAGATCCTGGACGCGCGCCTGCCCGACAGCAGCGAGAACCCGCTGGTGGCCAAGCTGCGGGGGGACACCCCCTGCATCAAGATCCTCAACAAGCAGGACCTGGCCGATCCTCAGGTCACCGCCGCCTGGCTGCGCAAGCTGCAGGAGACCCCTGGGGTGGTCGCGGTGGGCCACGATCGCGACAAGGCCGGGCAGCTGCCCAACCTGTTGAAGCGCGGGCGGTCCCTGCTGCCCGCGGACCGCAACCCCAGCCGCACCATCACCTTCATGATCGTGGGCGTGCCCAACGTGGGCAAGAGCACCATCATCAACACCTGGGCCAAGCGCGCCATCGCCCAGGCGGCCAACAAGCCCGCGGTCACCAAGCGGCAGCAGCGGGTCAAGATCGCCCGGGGGATCGAGCTGCTCGACACCCCCGGCATCCTGTGGCCCAAGCTCTCGCCCCCCGCCTGCGGCTACCGCCTGGCCATCAGCGGCGCCATCCCCGACACCGCCGTGGACTACCCGGACATGGCCATGTTCGCGGTCAAGTGGCTGCGCGCGGACTACCCCCAGGCCCTCGCCGCCCGCTACAAGCTGCCGGAGCTGCCCGACGAGGACCACGAGCTGCTCGAGGCCATCGCGGCCCGCCGGGCCTGCGTGCGCCGTGGCGGGGTCGTGGACTGGCAGAAGGTCAGCGAGCTGCTGGTGCGGGAGATCCGCCAGGGCCACCTGGGCCGGCTGAGCTTCGAGCGGCCTTAGGGCTGTCCCGCCAGCTCCCTGGCGCGGAAGCGCTCGGCCAGGAGCCGGACCAGGGTGCGCATCCAGGGGCTCATGGAGCTCAGCTCGCGCTCGAAGGTGTCGGCGGTCACCTCGATGAGCTCGGAGTCCACCGCGGCGCGCACCGTCGCGGAGGCCGGAGCGCCCGTGAGCAGGGACAGCTCACCGAAGATCTCTCCGGGCCCCATCTCCCGCAGGGTGCGGGTGACACCGTCCTGGGTCTGCTGCACGGTGCAGCGGCCGCTGTGGATGATCCAGGCGGAGCGGCCCTGTCGGCCCTGACGCATCACCACCGTGCCCGCGGGCACGCGGGTGTGGGGCAGCGCCGCGTCGCCCCGGATGAAGGCCCGCAGCTCGTCGCGCAGGGTCGCGATGCTGGCGGTGCGATCGTCGCGGGCGGCGACCAGGGCGCGCTCGACCAGGCTCACCAGCGCCGGCGGCGCCTCGCGGGCCGCTTCGTGCAGGGGACGCATGGCGCCGCGCTTGGCGAGCTCGATGGCGTCAGCGGCCCTGCGGCGCCAGAAGGGCGGGCGGCGCGTGAGCACGTGGTAGAGCACCGCGGCCATGGCGAAGACGTCGGCCCGCTCATCGGGGCGCTCGCCCCTGGCTTGCTCCGGTGACATGAAGCCGGGGGTTCCCCGGACCGCCCCGGGTGTGTGCTCCGCGTTGGTCCGGCGGGCCATGCCCCAGTCCAGCAGGTAGACCTCTCCATGGTCGCCGATCATGATGTTGCTGGGCTTGACGTCCAGGTGGAGCACACCGCGGCTGTGGGCCATGGACAGGGCGTCGCAGACCTTGACCACGACCTCGAGGATGTCGAGCAGGACCTCGCGGGGGAGGGGGCGCTTGGGGTTGTTCCTGAGCACATCCATGAGGGTCCGGCCCTCGATGCGCTTCATGGTGAAGAAGGGCCCGGTGTCCGGGCGGCTGCCGAGGGTGTAGACCGGCACGACGGCGGGGTGATCCAGGCTGGCGGTCAGGCGGGCTTCTTCGAGGAAGCTGCGGACGACGCCGGGCTTGTTCCGCAGGGGAGGTCGCAGCAGCTTGATCACGTGGGAGCGCTCGAGCAGCGCGTCCGCGGCGTTGTGGATGCGACCCATGCCGCCCTCGGCCAGCTGATCGCCGACCTCCAGGTACGCGGCGGGGTTCTCTGCGAGCGCTGGCCGCGAGGGCGCGTCGTCCTCGATGGGCTCGATGGCGGCGGTGTCGAGGGTCTCGGGGATGTCGGACATCGTGTCTCACCTGCGAGCTTGGCTGGTGGTTGGCACCGCGGCATTGTCGCACGCGCGGAGGACGCTGGCCGCGTCTTCGATGGATTTGACACCTGGGCGCGCGCAGAGGGCAGCGCCACCTGATAGGTCGCCGGCCACCCTTCGAGAGGAAGCACACCATGAGCATCGAGCGCCTCGACCAGACCCACCGCATGTCCCGCATCGTCGTCCACGGCGACACCATCTACCTCTGCGGTCAGACCGCCAAGGACCGCACGGCGGACATCCAGGGTCAGACCACCACCACCCTCGAGAAGATCGAGGAGCTGCTGGCCACCGTGGGCTCGGACAAGACCAAGATCCTGTCGGTCACCATCTACCTGAGCAGCATCGGTCACTTCGCCCGCATGAACGAGATCTGGGACGCCTGGGTCGCCCCCGGCCACCAGCCGGCGCGCGCCTGCGTCGAGGCCCGCATGGCCCACCCCGACCTGCTGGTCGAGATGTCGGTCATCGCGGCCAAGTAGCTCAGATCGAGCGATACAGCGCCAGCAGCTCCGTGCGTGCCTTGGCCAGCTCCTGGCCGATGCGGGCCTTGCGCTCGGCGCCCCCCAGGGCCGCCAGCTCGCCGGGTGCGGAGATGGGCTCGTACCGCTGGTAGGCGATGGTGATCCGGCCCCGCCGCAGTGGGTTCCACCAGGGCACGATGACCCCGGTGGGCTTGCCGAAGGCCCGGGTCCTCGGCACGTGGCGGAGCACGCGCCGGGGGCGGCGGATGGAGCGCCCGAAGACCTCGACCCCCTTCTGGGCCGTGAGCACGACGTCGGCGTCGGCCTCGAGGGCGGCCACCAGCAGCCCGGCCCTGGTGAAGTGCCCGACGGGGTCGTCGTAGGTGAAGAGACAGGACGATCCCTCTGGCACCGTGCCGATGATCTGGAAGCGTCGCTCGCGCATCATCCTCGCGAGCCCCGCGACCGACTGCAGCTCCCGGGTGGAGTGGCCGAAGTAGCGGCGCAGCACCGGTGACACACCCGGCATGAACTCCACCACCCGGTGGAACAGGGTCACCGCGATCAGATCCTCGTAGCCCCCGACCTCCAACAGGTGCTCGATGGTGAGCACCGGGGCGGGGAACGGGGCGAAGAACGGCCCGTGGTTGGACAGGTAGACGGTGACGCGATCCGGCCTGGGGAGGGCGGCTTCGGCGTTCACGAGCCTGGCCTGCTCGACCATCAGCAGCTTGACGAGTTGGATGAGGGGGCGGGCCTCGCGCAGGGGGATGCCGAGCTGGTCGTCGATGGGCACGGTGGGTCGTCTCCTGTTCGGCTGCGGTCCCCGTGTCTGGGGGCCCACGGCACGCTATGGTTTCCGGCTACCCGGTTGCTCCCCGGAGGTCGAGATGTGCGGCGTTGTTGGACTGGTGTACGGCACACACAACCCAGCGCTCGGCAAGGAATCCGCCGCGCTGCTCCAGCGGCTCGAGTACCGGGGCTACGACTCCACCGGCGCGGCCTTCTTCTCGGAGGACGGGGCCGTGCGGCTCGAGAAGAAGGTGGGCGCCCCCAGCCACGTCATCCGCCAGCTGCGGCTCGATCGGGGCGAGGGGGTGAAGTTCATCGGCCAGGTGCGCTGGGCCACCTTCGGCGCCGTGACCGACCACAACTCCCAGCCCCACGAGGTGCGCTGTCGACGCCACGTCGTGGGCGCCCACAACGGCAACATCGCCAACACCGACGCCATCAAGGAGTTCCTGATCGACGACGGGCACAGCGTCGCCTCGGACAACGACGGCGAGATGGTGGTCCACGAGGTCGAGCATTACTACGACCTGCTCGCCGCCAAGCATGCCCCCAGCACGGACGCCGAGCGGATCGACACCATGATCCGGGCCATCCGCCGGGCCCAACGCCGGCTCGAGGGCTCCTACGCCGCCTGCATCGCGTTCCCGGACCTGCCGGGCATCTTCGCCATGAAGTCCGGCTCATCCCTGTACGCCGGCAAGGGGAGCGACGAAGGCGGCGAGTTCATCGTCGTCTCCTCGGATCTGACCTCCGTGCTGTCGAAGACCCGCTACCTGATCCCCCTCTCCGAAGGGCAGGGCATCTACTTCACCCACGACAGCTTCCGGGTCTTCTCCCTGACCGAGGATCGCGAGATCCCCACCAAGCTCACCCGCTCGCGGCTGAACATCGCCGACATCGAGCTGCAGCCCCGCTTCGACTACTTCATGCACCAGGAGATCCACACCGCCGCCGACGGCATCGATCGGATCCTGCGCTACTACTTCCTCGACCCCAGCGAGGCGCCCCTGTTCGCCCTGCTCGAGGATCACCAGGCCCAGTGCAAGGAGATCATCTTCGAGCTGCTGAGGCTCTACGACATCTTCGAGGGCGACCCTCTGCGCCAGGCCCTGGCGGGGCTGGTGGCCAGCCCGGGCTTCTCGGCGCTGGTGCAGCAGGTCGACGCGCTGGGCATCCCCTGGCCTCGGCTGCAGGTGGCGGAGCCCTTCGTGTCCGACGAGGCCAACCTGCTCAACGAGCTGCTGGCCCTGGACCCCGCCAACGCGCGGCCACTGTGGCTGCTCGACCGCATCGTGGTCTGGAAGAAGAAGCGGATGGTGACCCGCTACCGCGACGAGCTCATCGCGCGGATCCGCCGCTGCTTCCGCGACGGCGGCCGGGTGTTCGCCATCGGCGCGGGGACCTCCCACCACGCGACCCTGGTGGGCGCCACCCTGTTCAACAGCATCGCCCAGCTGTCCATCGTCCCGGTCAACCCCGGCGGCTTCCGGTCGATGTACATCGACTCCCTCACCGAGCACGACCTGATCATCGGCGTCACCCAGTCCGGTGAGACCAAGGACCTGCTCGACATCTACAACGACGTCCGGGCGCGGTACGGGGACGCGGTCGGTCTGGTCACCCTGGTCAACAACGAGCTGTCGACCATCCCCCAGGAGAAGTCCGACTTCTTCCTGCCCATCCTGTGCGGGCCCGAGATCGCGGTGGCCGCCACCAAGTCGTTCATCAGCCAGGTGGCGCTGTTCCACCTGCTGGCCTGCATGGCCGTGATGGAGCCTGCCAAGGCCCGGGCGCGCATCGCCCAGATCAAGGCGGTGCTGCAGTTCACCCTGCAGGACGTGCAGCAGGCCATCGCCGAGGTGGCGCTGCACCTGTTCATGGTGCCGTCGTTGCACATCCTCGGGACCTCGCAGATCGGCCTGGCCCGCGAGGGCGCCCTCAAGATCCGCGAGGTCGTGCTGAACCACACCGAGGGCTACGACGGGGCGGAGTTCAAGCACGGGCCCAACACCATCCTGGGCAAGAACACCATCTACGGCGTGGACGATCTCGAGCGGCTGCTGGTGGACGTGCTCGAGCTGCTGCCGCGGCTGGTGGCCCTGGCCGGGCGTGAGCAGGGCGAGGGGGCCACCACGGTGCCCGAGCTGGTGGAGCTGTTCCAGGGGATCCGCTTCCAGGATCTGCCCCTCGATCCCGACGGGGCCGAGCAGAACGGCTCCGCGGCCTTGCGCGAGGCCGTGGAGCTGTACGAGCAGCGGGTGGACCTGAACCGCTACTTCCGCAACTACCCCCTGATCTTCCTCTGTCCCCCCGAGCCCCGGGACATCAAGATCACCACCACCCAGATCCACACCCACAAGATCCGGGGGGCCGACATCATCCTGATCGCCCAGGACAACGACCAGCTGCGGCGATCGGTCGAGGGTGTGCCGGCGGGCTTCGACGACTACTACCACCGCTACATCCGGGTCCCCAAGATGTTCGGCAGCGACATGTACGTCTACCAGGCGGCCCTGACCCTGCAGCTGCTGGCCTTCGAGATGTCGGTGGCCAAGCGCAAGCTGCTGAACCGCAACCGGGTCGAGAACCACGGCGTGCATCCCGACGCGCCCAAGAACGTGTCCAAGTCGATCACGGTGGATTGAGAGGAGCCGACCATGTCTCGCCGAGTCCTGTTCATGTCGATGCTGTCTTCGCTCGGTCTCCACGCCGGGATCGCCCTCGCCGACGACAGCCCGGAGCTCGCCGCGGCCTGCGACGGCGGTGATGCCGAGAGCTGCTACCAGCTGGCTCAGGGGCGCTGGTCCACCGGCAGCCGCGAGGACGCTGCCGAGGCCGCCGCGCTGTTCGGTCAGGCCTGCGACGCGGGCCACTACACCGCCTGCAAGCGGCAGGGCGATCACTACGAGACCGGCTTCGGTGTCTCCAAGAGCCCGGCCAAGGCGGCGGCCCTCTTCAGCAAGGCATGCGACCACGACGTGCTCGAGGCCTGCGGCGAGCTCGGCCAGCTGTACCTCGAGGGCTACGGTGTGCCCAAGGACCCGGCCGAGGCCAAGGTCGCGCTGAACAAGGCCTGCCGCGCGGGTGCCCACCGCTTCTGCGCCGAGCTGGGCGACCTCTACTACGACGGCCTGGGCGTCCAGCAGGACCGATCCGAGGCCGCCCGACTCTACGAGCTGTCCTGCGCCACCGACGGCCGCCCCCGTTGCTTGCGCCTGAGCGACATGCACCGCGACGGCGACGGCGTCCCCCAGAGCGCCGCGATGGCCCGCATCTTCCTGCGCGACGCCTGCGGTGACAAGAGCGAGGAAGAGTGCCGCTCGCCCGTCGGGTTCACCTTCATCGGGACCGCTGGCGACAGCGAGCTCGAGGAGGCGCTCATGGCCACCGATGGGGTGCTGCTCGAGGCGGTGGACTAACCAGTGTCCGGCTCACGCCTGCGCGTCAGCACGCCCACCCCCAGCAGCGCCAGCAGTGACCAGCCTGGTGCGCCACCATCACCCGACGAGCACCCGCAGCCGGGCTGGTTCACGTGCCGGGCCCGGGAGCCTGGGGGCAGCGGGCCGTCCTCTGGGCTGGCGCTGTCGGGAAGCTCGCTGTCGTCCGGCGGCGCCGTGTCGTCGATGGGATCGCCGCTGACCTCCACCGAGACCGCGAGCAGGTCGTCGGGCGGGCCACCGCCGTAGGGCACATCCGCGAACCAGGTCACGCCCTCCTGGACCAGCCCGAAGTACTGGACCCCCGAGCCACCCTCGGTGCCTGCCAGTGAGAACGAGAAGCGCCCGGTGGAGCCCGGGGGGGTGGAGGCGTGCACCGTGGCCGCGCGGGTGTCGCTGGCCCAGTCGCTGCCGGCCACGGCGCTGGCCTGATCCCGGGGGATGGGGGCCAGGTAGGTCGCGCCGGGGCTCCAGGTCTCCATGCCGTCGTTGCGCAGCTCGATCCAGCCGGCGACCTCGGCCCCGGGGGCGATCTGCAGGCTGCCTTCTTCCAGCGTCGGGAAGCTCTGGTCCACGGAACCGCCCTGGTAGTAGGAGCCGGCGCTGAGCAGCTCGTCGAAGCGGGCGACGACGTAGTCGCCGGGGCAGACGGTGCTGTTGTCGGGCCAGTCCCTGTGGCCGCGCGTCGTGTCGCTGTTCACCTCGAAGGCGTGCTCCGAGGCCAGGGTCCAGACCAGCAGCCGCGCCCAGGCCATCATGGCGTCCGTCGCCGCGTGAGGGCCCACGTGGCAGTAGGTGGAGTCGTAGCAGCCCAAGAACGACAGGGCGATGTTGCCGTCGTTGTTCCCGCCGCCGGTCGCGCCGCTGTAGTAGGCCAGGGGGCGGCCCTCCCAGAGCGTGCCGTCGTGGCCCACCAGGAACTGGTAGGGGATGTCGCAGTAGCCGCCGCTGCCCATGGAGTAGGACTGCAGTGACCGCACCGCGCCCTCGACCGTGCCCCCGACGGTCTGGCTGCCCGCCGTGTGGTGGATGGCGACGCGGTACCAGTCGTCCTCGGTGGTGGTGCAGGTGGTGGCCGTCGCACCCCACTCCTCGCGGGAGACCACCCCGATGGCCTGCAAGGCGGCGGAGACCGACGGGGGCTCGAGCACGGGTGCGCCCCGGGGTTCGTCCACCGGGACGCGCAGCTCCCAGGCGATGCTCTCGATCTGCTCGGCCCCGCGCAGCCGCAGGGTGGCCATGGGCCAGTGATCCTCGAGGTCCGCGACCAGGACCCGGTACCCCTCGTCGTCGCGCCAGTGCTCGCGCAGCGCGATCCAGCGGCCGCGCTCGCCGTCCTCGTCGAGGCCCATGGCCCGCAGCTCCAGATCGCTCTCCAGGGGCGCGAACACCAGCGCGCCCACCCGGGTGCCGCCCCCCTCGCGCGCCCGGGGCTCCGCGATCCACCAGCCGTCCTGGCGGGTCCACGTGGCGGTGATCTCGGCACCGGAGACCGCCGGATCGGGCAGCAGCGTCTGGTGGACCGCGGGTTCCCAGGCGGCGGCGGTGGCGCAGAGCAGGAGAGGGAAGGCGACCATGGGTGCTCCTTTCTGGATTCGTAGCACGCGCGGGCGCAGGCCTCTCTCTGCGCTACCCCCACAGCGCGTCGAAGCGCCGCCGCATGGTCTGCGCGTCCACCTCTTCGGTGCGGGTCGAGAGGATCCATGCGTGCCCGAAGGGGTCCCTCAGGCGACCGCTGCGATGCCCGTAGAACTGGTCCGCGACCGGGAAGACCACCTCGCAGCCCGCCTCGACGGCCCGCTCGAATGCGGCGTCCACGTCGGGCACGTAGAGCTGGAGGACGACAGTGGTCGCGCCCACATCCGTCGGTCCCCGGGTGCCGTAGCGCTCGTTGGCCTCGGCCAGCAAGAAGCAGCTGCCGCAGAACGACAGCTCCGCGTTCATCACCACGCCGTCCGGGGTCACCAGGGGTGGGCTGGTCAGCGTCGCGCCGAAGGCCCGCTCGTAGAAGGCGATGGCCCCCGCGGCGTCGGTGCACATCAGGTAGGGCGAGACCGCTGCGTAGCCAGGGGGGAGGTGATCGACCGTGCTCACGGTGACTCCTTGGCGAAGGAAGCATCAGAGCGTAGGCGCGCCACCGAAGCTGGACAGTGGGTGAGGCTACGGCCGGCGGCACGAAGCGGGGCTCGGCCGTTGCTTCGATGGTTGTGTGGAGGGTGGTGGGGGCGGAGGG
>CAYZVO010000173.1:0-20483 GCA_964481655.1 uncultured Enterobacterales bacterium
CATGGTCAAGTGGGAGCTGGCGGGGTGTGAGAGCCTTCGGTACGCCTAGGCCATCTCGGTCTCGTCGTCCTCGGCGGGGGGCTCCGGCTCGTCCTGCTCGATGGGCCGGAAGACCAGGCACACGCCGTCGTCCTCGTCCATCTCGAGGGTGGCCGAGAGGCCGTCGGCGGGGGAGGTCACGCTGACCTCGCCGCAGCGCACGGCCTCGACGACGCGCAGGTAGGCCAGCAGGCCCAGGCGCATGGCCTCGACGATGTCGCCCTTGACCATCGGGAGGTAGCCGGCGGCGTAGGTGTTGACCTGCGCCCAGGTCTCGGCGTCCATGGGGAAGCGTTCCATGATGGGGTCCTCCGGGAGGGGAGAGTGGAATGCCCCTCCCGCTGGGGGAGCATATCCGATAGAGTCCATGGAGCCCCAGAGCATCGGAAGGTCCATGAACTTGCACGCCTACGGCGGCACCCACCCCGGTCAGGTCCGCGAGCACAACGAAGACGCGATGTTGCTCGATGTGCGCAACGGCGTCTACGTGGTGGCCGATGGCATGGGTGGGGCGAACGCCGGCGAGGTGGCGTCGCGCATGGTGGTGGAAGAGATCTCCCGGCAGGCCCGGTCGCTGGTGCGTTCCATCGTGGATCAGGCCGACGACGCGGATCGGGGCCGGCGCTGGGCGCTGCACTACCTGCCCCAGGTGGTCGAGCAGGCCAACCGCATGATCTTCGAGGAGGCCCAGCGCACCCAGGCCCGCAAGGGCATGGGCACCACCGTGGACATGCTGATGGCGGTGGGCGACGACGCCTACATCTGCCACGTGGGCGACTCGCGGGTCTACCTGCTGCGCGACGGTGAGCTGTTCCAGATCACCGAAGACCACAGCCTGGTGAACCGGCTGCTGCGGCAGGGCCAGATCTCCCCCGAAGAAGCCCACGCCCACCCCCACAAGAACCTCATCACCCGCTGCGTGGGCATCCAGCCCCAGGTGCAGGTGGACTCCCTCTACGTCGACCTGCAGCCGGGCGACCGCTTCCTGCTGTGCTCCGACGGCCTGACCGACATGGTCACCGAGGAACAGCTGCTGCAGCTGTCCCAGCACTACGCGGGCCAGGATCTGGTGGACGCCTGCATCCACGCCGCCTGCGAGGCCGGGGGCCACGACAACGTCACGGTCATCGTGGTCGAGGTCGAGCGCGACGAGTCGATGCACCCCGCCCGCATCGGGATGCTCGAGCGGGTCGAGTTCCTGCAGGACATCTTCCTGTTCGCCCAGCTCAGCGACCAGGAGTGCGTCCGGGTCAACCGCATCCTCTACGAGCAGCACTACCCGGCCCGCACCCAGATCCTGCGCAAGGGCAGCCAGGGCAGCGAGTTCTACATCGTCGTCCAGGGCAAGGCCGGCATCTGGGACGGCCGCACCCACCTCACCGACATCGGCGCGGGCGGTCACTTCGGCGAGTTCGCGCTGCTCGAGGATCAGCCTCGCTCGGCGGACGTCTGGGCGACCTCGGACTGCACCCTGCTGGTCATCAAGCGCGAGGACTACCTGCAGCTGGTGGCCGAAGACGCGGTGCTGGCCGTCAAGGTGTACCAGGCCTTCCTCAAGCACCTGGCCGACCGGGTGCGGGATCTGTCCCGCCGGGTGATCAAGAGCTGAGCCGCATCACGATCGCCAGCACGCTCAGCAGCCCCAGCAGGATCGACCACAGGATCATCCGGCGGCGCCGCTCGCCCCGCTCGGCGCTGGCGGCGGCGGTCTCGTACTCCCGCAGCAGGTCGCGGCTGTCGAGGCTGGCGCCTTCGGGCAGCGGTGGCACGCGGGTGAAGACCGGGCTGGACCAGGACGGCACCCGCAGGGTGTAGTTGATGCCCCAGCCTGAGGCCTCGAGCACCGGGGCGAGGTCCCGGCGGCGCAGCTTCAGGGCGGTGACGATGGCGGTGGGCACGGTGAAGCACAGGGCCAGCAGCACCGCCATGATGAGCAGGTTCAGGTAGCCGATGGAGGACAGGGTCTTGGCGATGTAGGCCAGCGCCGAGCTCAGGGCCGCCAGGGCTACGCCGCCGGAGAGCAGCAGCTCCCGGGTCTTCGAGGGGCCGTCGGCCGCGGGGGCCGGCGCCGCCGCGGGAGCCTGGGCGTCGGCGTTGGCCTCGCTGGCCTCCATCGCGGCGTCGGGCAGGGCCTCGAGGGAGGCGTCGGCCTTGCTCATGGCGCTGTCCACGCCCTGCTCGAGCTTCTTGTAGCGGGACTCGGTGAGGCGCTCGGCCTGCTGGGCCAGCAGCTCCCCCAGGCGCTCGAAGGGCCGCAGCAGGGCCTCGCCCACGGAGATGGGGTTCTCGAGCAGGTCCACCACCACCGCCGGGAGCACGTCGCCGTCGGGGGTGAAGAACACGCCGCGCTTGCCCGGGTGCAGGTCGCCGCGGTGGGTGCCGGTGACCGCGACCGCGACCTCGTAGGGGGTCTTGGGGTGCTGGACCTGGACGTAGATGAGGAAGAAGCGGCTGACCGCCGCCCGCGCCTTGTGGGCCTTGCGATCCCCCACGCGTACGCAGAGCTGGAAGTTGCGGCCGTCCATCAGCAAGGTGCCGGCCTCGGGCAGGGAGCGCACCCGGGGATCGTAGAAGCGGGAGAAGCTCACGAAGTTGTTGCAGAAGTCCAGCATGTGGCGCTGGTAGAGGATCAAGCGCTCCACGCCGGCCACACCCTCGAGCTCCGCGGCCACGGCGCGGTCGGCGGCCACCAGCGCCTCGAGGCCCTCGACCAGGGTGGGATCGGTGGTGTAGTCCTCGAGCTTGGCCCGCCCCAGGCGTTCCACCGGGGTGTCGGGGCGCTGGGCGAGCCAGGCGGCGTAGGGCCGGAAGCGGCGCTGGATGCGGGCCCAGCGGTGGGCGTTCAGGGGGCGGTCGGCCAGGCCCATGCGCTCGAGCACCAGGCGCGAGAAGCGCTCCCAGGGCTCCCGCCAGGCCGGGTGGAGCCAGCCGTCGACCCGCAGCAGCCCGTCGCTCTGGGGGCGTGCGATGGGCGCCTGCTCGAGCCAGTTCTCACCCACGGTGCCGGGGATGGCCGCGCCCATGGCGACGAGCTCGCACTGGGCGAAGTAGTCCTCGAGCTTGGCCGAGACGGCCTGGGTGGCCCGCCAGGCGGCGTGGGTCGCCGAGCCCCAGAAGCGGAGGGCCTCGCCGTCGGGGCCGTCGGCCTCGCCCGCGCCCTGCCAGTCCAGCCAGGCCCGGGCCTGCTCGAGGAACGCGTTCATGTGATCCTCGGTGGCACCGAGCTTGCCGCTGGCGTCGGTGGCCGGTCCCATGGTCTGGGCCAGGTCCTTCACGAAGCCCCGCAGGCGTCCGTCGGTGACGACCTCCCAGGGGATCACGCCGTCGCCGTTGGTGGATCCGGAGCCCACCAGGCGCTTGCGATCCCGCAGCTGGTCGATGTGCAGACGGGTGGCCTCGGGCTGCCCGAGGTTGGCCAGGATCCGCTCGGCCGAGGCCCGCACGCTCTGGCCTTCCTGGGTGTCGGGGTCCAGGTGGTCGAGGTCGAGGATCGCGCTGCGCTCCCCCACGGCGGACAGGTCGCGCATGCAGCGCAGCAGCCAGCCCACGCCCTCGACCAGCTCGTCGGGCTGGATGCGGCCGTCGTGGTTGGTGTCGAGATAGCGCAGGAAGGCGGGATCGCAGCTCAGGCCCTCGACCGGGGCGCTGTTGGCCATCCAGCGGGCGGGGTCCAGCTCGGTGATGCGCTGCAGATCGGCCGGCCCGTGCAGGACCAGCTGGTAGTGGGCGCCGAGACGCTGTAGGCGCAGGGAGCTGCTCACGGGGCCTCCGGGGCGATGGCTCGATGCTGGCGGTACCAGGAGACGGTGCGGGTGATGGCCTCGTCGAGGCCCACGCTCGGCGCGTAGCCCAGCAGGCGGGTGGCCTTGTCGCTGACGAAGTGGCAGTCGCGGGCCGCCAGCAACACCCGGTACCGGGTGAGCAGGGGGGGCTTGCGGATGCCAAGGGCCCGGTAGCCCAGCTCCATGGTGCCGGCGAGGGGGTAGGCCACCAGCTCCGGCAGGTTCAGGCGCGGGGGTGGCGCGTCCAGGGCCCCGGCGATGCGCTCGAAGAGCTCCCGCCAGCTGACGGGGTCCGGGTCGCCCATCACGAAGACCTGATCCGCGGCCGCCGGATGCTCCACCGCGAGCCGCAGGCCGTGCACGAGGTTCTCGACGTAGGCGGTGGTCACCAGGGCGCTGCCGCCGTTCACAGTCCCCAGCCCGCCCCGCTCGGCGACCGAGGCCATGTGCACGAAGCTGGTCAGGTCCCGGGGCCCGAAGGGGAACACCCCGGGGCGCACGATGACCCACTCCACGGGTCCGGCTTCGTCCCGCAGCAGATCCTCGGCCGCGATCTTGGAGCGGGCGTAGGCGTTGATGGTGGCGTCCCGCGGGGCGCGCTCGTCAGCGTGCAGGTGGCCGCCGTAGTGGTGCACGGCCAGGGTCGAGACCAACACGAAGCGGCCCACGCCGGCCTCGCGGGCGGCCCGCAGCAGGGCCTCGGTGCCTCCGACGTTCACGGCGAAGTAGCTCCGCGCCGGCCCCCAGTCGCCCACGCGGGCGGCCAGGTGGCAGACGGCGTCGCAGCCGCGCACGGCGTCTGCGCAGACCGCCGGGTCGGTGACGTCGCCCTGCACCAGCTCCACGGGGGTGGCCAGGTCGGTCGGGGGCGGGGACAGGTCGAGGGCCCGCACGCTGTGGCCGTGGCGAGCGAGCTCCTCGCACAGCGCCGAGCCGATGAAGCCGCTGGCTCCGGTGACGAGGATCTTCATGGCAGCAGGCCCTGGGCCGATCCAGCGCGGATCAGGCAGAAGAGGTCGGTCAGACAGCCCACGTACCAGTGCAGCAGGAACAGGTACAGGAACGAGCGGCTCCGCAGGGCCACCAGCCCGAAGGCCATGCCCGCCGCGACCGCCGCCATGGTCTCCCCCTGGGGCTTGCCGATGTGCAGCAGGGTGCTGGCGGACAGCTGCAGCGCCATCGCGCCCAGCACGCCGATCCGCCGGGCGAGGCCGATCTGGATGAAGCCCCGGAAGAAGAACTCCCAGGCGAAGTAGTAGACGGCGTAGCAGGCCTGCCAGGCGAGGAAGTGTCCCCAGGACGCGCCCGACAGCGCCACCAGGGGGTACTCGTCCTGGAACTCCGCGGAGCCGGCGTTGATCCACAGCACGGGGACCAGCACCAGCATGGCCACGGCGGTGAAGCGCAGCCCGAAGCGCCCATCGCCCACGGTCCAGCCCAGCTCCCGCAGGGGGGCGCGCTCGGCGACGCGCCACCACAGCAGGGGGAGGGCCAGCATCAGCAGGGCCGCCACCAGGTACTGCCAGCACTGGGCGGCCCAGGTCTGCCAGGCGCCGAGCTCGAGGGCCGGCGCGATCCAGCGCAGGAAGAAGTCCGGATGCCCCTGGTAGACATAGACGCCCAGCAGCGCACAGACACCGCCCACGGCCAGCAGACCGCGCCGATCCAGGCCGGCGCTCAGCTCGCGCAGCTCACGCACGGTCGGGTCCTCCCGAGAGCAGGCCCTGCTCCCGGTACCAGGCCACGGTGCGGGCGAGTCCCGCCTCGAGCTCGACCTGGGGTTCGTGCCCGAGCTCTGCCGCTGCGCGGCGCAGATCGAGGGACCAGGAGCCCGTCAACTCCGGGATCTTCTGGCGGTTCAACATGGCCGGGCGGCGGGCGATGGCGGCCCCCAGCTCGGAGGCGGCCGCGGCGGTCCAGAGCAGCGCCCGGGGGAGGGGCAGCAGGCGCACCGGACGGTCGAGCACCCGAGCGAGGACCTGGGCCAGCTCGGCGGCGCTCAGCTCGTCCGGGCCCCCCAGCAGGTAGGTGGAGCCCGAGGGGACCTCCGCGGCGCAGGCGCGCAGGGTGCCGGTGACGATGTCGTCCACGTGGGCGAGGTTGTAGACCTGATCGGGCCCGGCGAAGGCGGGCAGCCAGCCGCTGCTCGCCAGCTTCAGCACCGGCAGCATCTCACTGTCGCGGGGGCCGAAGATGGCCGTGGGGCGCACGATGGTGCAGGGCAGGCGCTCGCGCAGGGCCAGCAGGCGCTGCTCCCCCTCCCACTTCGAGCGGCCGTAGTCGGTGCGCTCACCGGGGGCGTGGGCTTCGGTGAGGGACTCCCCGTGGGGAGCGGGGCCGGTGGCGCCCACGCTCGAGACCAACACGAAGCGCCTGGGGGTGGGCTCGGCCTCGAGGCAGGCCTGGGCCAGCAGCTCGGTCAGCTCCGCGTTGGCGCGCAGGAAGGCGTCGTAGTCCAGGGCGCGCACGGCGCCGGCCACGTGCAGGATCACCCGGTGCCCCTCCACGGCTTCGATGAGCGCCGGGCTCGGCTGGTGCATGGGGACGCGGAGGATCTCGGCCCCCCGCGCTTCGAGCGCCGCGGTGCGGCTGGTCGGCCGCACGAGGCAGGTCACCGCGACGCCCCGGTCCAGCAGAGCCTCGAGCAGGTGGCTGCCCAGGAAGCCGGTGGCCCCGGTGAGCAGGACCGGCCCGTCGAGCTGGGGAATGCGCTGGAGCAAGCTGGCCTCGGCGCTGGTGGAGGACGTTCGCCTAGCGCGCCCACCGCTCTCCGTCGAGGTGGAGCCGGGACTGTGCAAACCCTCTGCTGTTATGATCCCTCATCCGGGTGACACCCCACTGCTTGGAGAGCCAAGATGAGCAACGCCATGGTCGATGCGCTCCGGCGCGCAGACGTCTTCTGGGGCCTCGAGCGGGAGGACATCGAGATCCTCGCCGACGTGCTCCCCCGCGTCACCCTCGAGCAGGGCCAGAAGCTGTTCGAGCAAGGCATCATGGGCGACTCCATGTACATCGTCGCCAACGGTCGCCTGCAGGTGCGGGTCTCCGACGACCAGGGTCAGGGCACCACCGTGGGGATGCTCGGCGCCGGGGAGTCCGTGGGCGAGATGGCCTGCGTCGACCCGAGCCCGCGCTCGGCCGCGGTCATCGCCACCCAGCCCACCTCGGTCTGCGAGCTGAGCGCCGACACCCTCGAGACCCTGGAAGAGGTCGCCCCGTTCATCGTGGCCACCGTGGTCGGCGGCGTGATGCGTCACGTCACCAAGCGGCTGCGCCAGACCAACGAGCGCCTCGAGCTCGAGCTCCGCGGGCTGCACCGCGACCGGGATCCCATGAAGCATCAGGCAGCCCAGCCCGCCGGCTCGGGCGGGGGGGCCAAGCCCTACCGAGGCCTGTTCCGCTACGACACGGTCGAGGTGCCCGAAGGCCTCGAGCGCCGGGATCTCGAGATGCTCGGCTCGGCGGGACGCATGCTCACCTGGCAGCCTGGCACCCTGCTCTGTCAGGAGGGGCGTCCCGGGGCCTCGTGCTTCGTCGTCCTCCAGGGCCACGTCGAGGTCATCAAGGCCAGCGCCGGTGGCGGCCGCCACCTGGCCACCCTGGGCCCGGGCACCCTCGTCGGCCAGATGTCCCTGGTGGACAGCTCCCCGCGCTCCGCGTCGGTGCGGGCGGTGGACGAGGTGGTGGCCCTCGAGATCGGCCGCGACGTCTTCGAGCGCCTGGTGCGCTCGGCGACACCCTTCTCCCTGCGCTTCCAGCGGCAGATCGCCCTGGCGGGCATCCGTCAGCTGCGCATGGCCAACGGCCGCCTCACGGGCCTGCTGGGCCGGGGCGACAAGCTGGATCGCGACGAGGAGCAGGCCGCCGCCGATCCCCAGCTCTCCCGGGTCCAGACCGCGCTGTACGAGTGGAACGTCTCGGTGGAGGACTGAGCTGTCAGCTGTCAGCGGTCAGCGCGACGAGCTCTCGCCGGCTCGCGGCCACGATGCGCAGCTGATCCGGGATCGACGGGGAGCCCCGTAGAGCACGCGCCAGCTCCCGGGCGAGCTCCCTTCGCGCGGGGGTGAGCTTGGTGAGGAACACGGCTGTCGAGGCCTGTGGCGGGATGCGCTGGTGGTAGAGGGCGACGGCGCGGACCACGCTGTCGACGTCCAGCAGCGTGCCCATCGGCACCCCCAGGCGCTCGGCCAGCAGCGCTGAACGGTGCACGTGGGCGTCGTCGAGGGGGGCGCCCAGTGCGTCCAGCCCCACCACGCACACCACCAGGGACGGGCCCTCGGCCAGCACGGGTTCGTGGGCGGCGTGGGTCTTGAGCGAGCGGCCGGCGGACCCATCGCACTCGGCCACGACCCGCCAGCGCGGATGCCTGGTCAGCAGCGCGGTGAGCAGGCCGGGGGACACCCCGCGAAGCTTTCCGTCGGGACGACGGTGGCCCACGACCGTCACATGACCCAGGAGCGACAGGGCCGCCTCCAGGCCGCCGAGCTCATCCTCGAGCAGCAGCGCGGGGCTCTCCTCCGGAGATGGCGCCCGGATGCGGGTCGTGGTCGTGGTGACGACACGGTCCCCCAGGGTCTGCAGGGCCGCCGCCAGGCGGAACATCAGCGTGGTCTTGCCCCCGCCGCCGATGATCTGCACCAGGCGCGGCGCCTCCGAGGCGTCGAGCCCCAGCGCCTCCAGCAGCTCGACGGAGCTCATCGCGGGCTGGGGGTGAGCCCGAAGGACACGATGATGTGCTCCAGGGCGGCGCCGCTGATGGTGCGGGCCTTGTCCGAGATGGTGCGGCACGCCCGGACGTCGGAGCGGGGGTCCACGTCGCCGAGCTTCTGCGCCCGGGACACCCGCAGGCCGGGGTAGGCCATGCCGCGCACCATGCCCCCGATCCCAGCGCAGACGGGCTCACCCGCCACCTTCGCCACCAGCTCACCCGGCTCCACCGCGCTGCCGATGTCCCGCAGGACCTCGAGGATGCCGTCGCAGGGCGCGCGCAGCACCCGGCCGTGGGCCACCCCTGCGATGCTGCCTGGCACGCCGGTGTCCGGCGCGGCCATGCCCCGGAGGATGATGCGCCCGAGATCGTGGCCGCGGTTGGTCTCGATCACGGCGTGGGCGTGGCGGCCGGCCTCGATCCCCGGGCCGTAGCCGATGACCAGGGGGGCCAGGTCGACGCTGTTGCCGGCGTTGCGCTTGAGGATGCGCGCGTCGATGACCACATCGGGGCGCCACAGCGGACGCAGCAGATCCTCCGGATCGGGGAAGACCGGGACGTGGTTCCAGTCGTGGGTCAGCAGGCCCACCATGCCGTCGAGGCTCCAGGCGCGCGCCTGCACGCCCTCGACCTCGACGGACCCTTCGTACAGGGCGGTGGCGAAGGACACGCGCCGGCGCACGGCGCTGGGCTGCTCCCGATCGGTCATGATGACCCGGAGGCCGCAGCGATGGAGTCGGTGAGCGGTGCCCGAGGCCTGCTCGCCGGCCCCACGGATGAGCACCTTCAGGGGCACGCAGCCCCCGCGGCGCGGGCGTGCTCGATGCACCAGCAGGGCTCCCCGTCGCAGAGCTCGAGCCGGGCGAGATCGTCGGGGGTGTCCACGTCGAGCACACAGCCCGGATCGTCGACCTCGACACCCACCCCCGAGCACTCCCGCAACAGCGCGCGGGCGCCCTGGTCGCCTTGGACCGCGAGCAGCGCCGGCCGGTAGCGGGCGTGGAGCCAGACAGGGTGGCCGCGGCGACCCCGCCAGGTGGGGTAGACCAGGCCCAGCGGCGAGCTGCGCGCGGTGGACAGCACCGCGCCCACGGTCTCGGGCCGCAGGGCGGGCAGATCGCCGAGTCCCAGCAGGAAGCCCGTGCAGCCCGGAGGCGCGGCGGCCACGCCAGCGCGCAGGGAGCTTCCCATCCCGCGATTGGAGCGCTCGTTGAAGATGACCTCCCACTGCGCCGCTTCGGGGGGCAGGGGGAGATCGGGGCGCGCGACGAGGATGCGGTAGTCGAGCCGGTGGCCGGCGTAGGCGGCGAGGGTGTGGCCGAGGATGCTGCAGCTTCCCAGCGGAATGCGCAGCTTGTCGGCCCCCATTCGGGAGCCGATGCCGGCAGCCAGGACGATGGCAACAGTGCTGCCCACGGTTCCTCTCAGTGGTGCGCTCCGGTGCCCTTCAGCTCCGGTGCGGTCTCGCGCCAGGTCGCGAAACGCTCGCTCAGCTCCTGGACTGCGGCCATGGTGACCTCGGGAGTCGATCCGTCGGCGAAGGGTAGCACGACTCCACCATGCTTCAGCAAGCGACCGCGGGCGACGACCGTGGAGATCTCCCCACCGTCGGCGGCCCAGATGATGTTCTCCATCACGTTGTCCAGCCGGGTGGGGCAGAGGTTGGGCCGGTTCAGGTCCAGCACGACCCAGTCGGCCTGCAGCCCCGGCTTCAGGGCCCCTTGAGGCAGCCGGAGGATGCCGGCGGGCACCGCGGTGATCATGCGCAGCAGCTGGCCCGAGGGCAGCACGGTGGCGTCCTGCAGGTGGGCCTTCTGGTATTGGGCCGCCAGGCGGGCCGCGGCGATGATGTTCTGGTTGTCCGCGGAGCCCGAGCCGTCGGTGGAGATGGCCACGGGGATGCCCGCCTCGATCATGTCGAGGATGGGGGGCATGCCGGACCCCAGGATGGTGTTGGCCAGGGGGTTGTGCACCACGCGGGTGCCGGTGCGCGCCAGGATCTCGAGGTCCTCGGGGCCGTTGTTGACCTGGTGGGCCAGCACGGAGTGCTCATCCAGGATGCCGATGCTCTCGGCGTACTGCACCGGGGTCATGCCCGGCTCGATCTCCTGCTGGAACCACTTGGTGGTGTTGGGCTCTTCGGAGCTGTGGATGTGGAACAGGGTGCCGTGTTCCCGGGCCCAGGCCTTCTGGGGCACCAGCACCGCGCGGCTGTTGGAGAACAGCTGGTCGGGGCCGGGGCAGAATGTGGTGCGCACGCAGCCGGCCTGGATCTCGAGGCCCTTCGCGAGGCGATCCAGGGGGTCCTGGGGGCTGTCCAGCAGCTCCTTCACGTAGAAGCGGTCCTGGCCGCCGATGGCCACGATCATCGTGGTGCCCGCGGCCTCGTTGGCATCAGCGATGTCGGCGAGGTGGTACTTGTTGTGGTTGCAGTGGTGCACCATCGAGGCGGTGATGCCGTAGTGGATGTCGCACAGCCGGGCCATCCGGTAGGTGGCGTACTGGGGGGTGCAGCCCAGGGCGGCGGTGAGCTCGTCACGGTGGGCGTTGATGAAGCCGGTGAACGGGTTGACCGCGTGGTCCAGCCAGGCGGTCAGGGGCTCGTCCTTGGCGACGCCGATGATGGGCTGCTCGTGGTCGTGGCCGTGGGCCTTGACGAAGCCCGGCAGGATGGCGCCGCGCAGGCGGGGCAGGACGTCGCCGGCGGTCTCTGGCCGGACCAGGGGCCCCCCGATGACCTCCAGGCGGTCGCCGTAGCTCGCCCGCAGGCGCTCTCCGACGGCGTCGGTGTAGGGGCCCACCTCGAGGAGGGTCTCGCCGTCGGCCAGGACGTAGCCGTCGGCGATGCGCTGCTCGGGATCGGGATCGGCCAGGGGCAGGACGAAGTCTGCGCGGCAGGCGGTGATGCGCTCGTGATGCATGGTGATGTGTCTCGCTAGAGTTCGCCCAGGGCCTTCAGGACCTTCTCGGGGGTGAACGGCCACTCCCGCAGCCAGGCGCCGGTGGCGTCGTGGATGGCGGAGGCGATGGCGGGGGCGGCGCCGTTGCAGGAGATCTCGGCGATCGACTTGGAGCCGAAGGGGCCGAAGGGATCGTCGGTGTAGACCAGCTCGCAGCGGAAGTCCGCGGGCAGGTCGTTGATCATCGGGACCTTGTAGTCCAGCAGATCCGCGTTGAGGCAGCGGCCGGTCTCGTCGAGCACCATCTCCTCGAACATCGCCGAGCCGATGGTCTTGAGGGCCCCGCCGTAGATCTGGCCCAGGGCCAGCTCGGGGTTGATGGGGGTGCCGCAGTCCTGCAGGGCGTAGAACTTCTGGATCTCGACCTTGCCGGTGCGGGTGTCCACCGCCACCTGGGCGAAGTGGGCGCCGTAGGGGAAGCTGCCCTTGTCGGTGATGAAGTTGCCCACGGCGGTCAGCTGGCCACGGCCGGTGCCCGTCTGGGTGTAGCGGGCGATGTCCTCGGAGCTCACCGAGCCGCTCATGCCACGAACCGTGCAGGGGTAGACCAGCTCGAGGTTGTCCCGGGGCTCCACCAGCATCTCGACGGCCACGTCGATGAGCTGCTCCTTCATCTTGCGGGCGGCGTCCTGGGCCGCGCCGCCGGAGAAGTAGGTGCCGGAGCTGGCGTAGGCGCCGACGTCGAAGGGGGTGGTGTCGGTGTCGGCGGCGGTGACGGCGACCGCCTCGAGGGGCAGCTCGAGGATCTCGGCCACCATCTTGGCGGTGACGGTGTCCAGGCCGGTGCCCAGATCGGTGCCGCCGGAGTGGAGCATGAAGGTGCCGTCGGCGAACTGGGTGACCCAGGCGTTGGCCGAGTCGAGCCCCGGCAGGCCGGAGCCCTGCTGCACGATGGCCACGCCCTTGCCGATCTTGATGTGGGGATCGGGGCTGTCGACGGCCTGACCCCACTCGATGAGCTCGGAGCCGCGCTCGAGGGCCGGGCCGAGGCCGCAGGAGTAGACCAGCTGGGGGACGCCCTCGCGGCCTTCACCCAGGCACTTGAGGATCTCCAGCATCACGCCTTCGCGCACCCGGTTCTTCTCGAGGAAGGCCAGGTGATCGATGCCCAGCTCATCGGCCAGCTCGGCGCAGGCCATCTGCAGGGCGAAGCTGCCCTTGGGGGCGCCGTAGCCCTGGTACGCGCCCGTGGGCGGGATGTTCGAGTACCAGGTGTGCACGTCGAAGCCCATGTGGTCGCACAGCAGCAGCGGCAGGGCCTTCGAGCAGGCGTTCATGGGCACGGTGAGGCAGTGGGAGCCGTAGGGGCCGGTGTTGGCGTGCAGGTCCATGTAGACCGCGGTGAGCTGGCCGTCGCGCTTGGCGCCCAGCTTGCAGCGCACCCGCATGGGGTGGCGGGTGCGGGAGGCGATGAACTCTTCTTCGCGGGTGAAGCGGAAGTGCACCGGGCGGCCGGTGACCCAGGTGCACCAGGCGGCCACTTCCTCGAGGACCATGTCCTGCTTGGCGCCGAAGGCACCGCCGGTGCGGGCCTTGATGACGCGGATCTTGTTCTCGGGCAGGTCCAGGAGGCGGGCGATGATGCGCCGCACGTGCCAGGGGACCTGGGTGGAGGCCCGGATGACCAGGCGGTCCTCTTCGATGCGGGAGTAGACCACGTGGGGCTCGACGGGGGTGCACTGCACCCGGCCGCCGTAGTACTCGCGCTCGAGGATCACCTCGGCCTCGGCGAAGCCCTGCTCGAGGTCGCCGATGCCGCCGGAGACCGACGCCGCCAGGTTGCGGTGGGGATCGCCGTGGATGGGGAACTGGTAGATGACCTGGCCGCCCGCGGGGGTGGCCTTGGAGTTGTCCAGGTCGTCGGGGGCGCCGACCACGTAGGAGATCTCGCCGTCGTGCACGATGGGCGCGCCGTCCGCGCGGGCGTCCTCGATGGACAGCACGGGCTCGAGGGCCTCGTACTCCACGTCGATCAGCGCCATGGCCTGGGCGGCGATCTCGGCGCTCTCGGCCACCACGGCCGCGACGCGATCGCCAACGTGGAGCACCTTGTCGCCGAACATCTTCCGGTCATAGGGGGAGGGCTCGGGGAAGCCCTGGCCGGCCTGGCCGTAGTAGACGTCCGGGCAGTTGTCCTTGGTGCCGATGAAGACCACGCCGGGCAGGGCCAGGGCCTTGGACACGTCGACCTTCTTGACGATGGCGTGGGCGTAGGGCGACCGGAGCATCTTGAGCACGCAGCTGCCGGGCTCCACGAAGTCGTCTACGAACGCCCGGCCGCCCCGGGCCAGGTAGGGGCCGTCGACCTTGCCGCCGGCGGTGCCCACCAGCCGATACTCGGGGCGGAAGTCGGGGGACAGGTCGGCGGCGGAGGCGGCGGGGTCGGCCCGGCGCTGCACGGCGAGCTGCACGGCCCCGAAGATCTGCTGGTAGCCGGTGCAGCGGCAGAAGGTGCCGGACAGGGCGTCCTTGACGTCGTCCTCGGTGGGAGCGGGGATGCGGTCGAGCAGCTCGCGCACCGCGAGCACCATGGCGGGGGTGCAGTAGCCGCACTGGACCACGCCGGCGTCCACGAAGGCCTGCTGGATGGGATCGAGGGCCACGTGGCTGCCGATGGACTCGACGGTCTCCACGGTGCAGCCGTGGGCCTGGGCGGCCAGCAGCAGGCAGGAGTTGACCTGGACACCGTCGAGCTGCACGGCGCACACGCCGCAGGAGCCTTCGCCGTCGCAGCCGTTGCGGACCGAGACCAGGCCCTGGCGGCGGAGCAGATCGAGCAGGCGCTCGCCGGGCTCGGCCTCGAGGCGACGCTGCTGGCCGTTGAGGGTGAGCTCGATGATCATGACGCCACCTCCGTGGCCTGCCAGGCGCGCGCGAGCACGTCGGCGGTGAGGGCGCCGGCCACGCGGCGCTTGAAGGCGGCGGAGCCGCGCAGGTCGTCGATGGGGGTGACCGCGTCGGCCACCAGGGCCTCGAGCTCGGACCGGGAGGGCAGGGGAGCCCCCGCCAGCGCGGCCTCGACGGCCTGCAGGCGCACCACGTGGGGAGCGACGCCGCCGACGGCGACGATGGGCTCGCTCACGGCGTCTCCCACCCGGCCGACGGAGGCGGCCGCGGTGAGCACGCTGAGATCGTTGGCGCTGCGGGTGAAGTTGGTGGCCGCGACGCCCCTGGGGGGGGCGGCATCGGGCAGCTCCACCGCCACGATGAGGCCGGCGGGCTTGGCGGCCACGTACTGGTCCAGCGCCACAGCGCCGGAGCCGTCGCTGGTCGCCAGCAGCACCCGCGCCTCGAGGGCCACGAGGCTGGGGATGAGGTCTGCGCAGGACTTGGCCGTGGCCAGCTGACCGCCCACCGTGGCCACGTTGCGCACGTTGCGGTTGATCAGCTTCGCGGCGGCCCAGCGCAGCACCTCCGGCAGCTGCGGCGCGTCGAGCAGCTGCTGGAAGGTGGTGGTGGCACCGATGACCACGGCGCCGTCGCCGCGGGCGATCCCGGCCAGCTCGAGGCCGGCGAGGGAGATGAGGTGCGCGGGGGCGGCCGGATGATGCTTCTGGTTGATCTCGGTGCCGCCCGCCAGGAACAGCGCGCCGTCGCCCAGGCTGGCCTGGAGCGTGACGGCTTCGCTGACGGTGGAGGGGCGATGGAAGCCCTGTGACATGGGGATCCTCCCGTCGTGGACCACATTGTCGGTAACGGGGCAATGTAGGTTCGGGGGTGTGGACCTGTCAACCTGCTGCGGTGGGTGAATCCCGGTTAGGTGACGGTGCTCCACCGCAGCGCGTCGACCGCGCGGTCCACGACCTGGAAGGCTGCATGACAGCGCCTGCTCCCACCCTCCGCTCCCGGCTGCACGCTGCGCTGGCCGAGGGCGGGCTGGGGGTGGTGCTGGCGGCGGTGCTCGGGTCTCGCCTGCTGCTGCTGATCGCGGGCCTGATCACCCAGCACCTGCGCGCGGATCACATGGCCGAGCGCTACGTCTGGCGCTACCACGACAACCCGCTGTGGGATCTGTGGGGTGTGCTGGACACCGGCTGGTACCTGGGCATCGTCGAGCACGGCTACCACACGGTCATCGACCCCGGGGTGCTGCAGACCAACCACGTCTTCTTCCCCGCCTACCCGCTGATCTGCCGCCTGCTCACCCCGCTGGTGGGGCACCCGCTGGTGGCGGGGGTGGTGGTGTCGAACCTCTGCTTCATCGGGGCGCTGCTGCTGCTGTGGCGGCTCGTGCGGGACCGGCACGGGGCTGGCGTGGCGACGGCGACGGTGTCGGTCGCGGCGCTGTTCCCCGGCTCCTACGTGTACTCGTCCATGTACACCGAGTCGCTCTTCCTGCTGCTGCTGCTGGGCTGCATCCACTACGCCACCAGGGATCGCTGGCTGATGGTGGGTGTGCTGGGTGCGCTGCTCAGCGCCACCCGCTTCGTCGGCCTTGTGGCGGTCCTGCCCCTGGCCCTGCTGTGGGTCGAGCGCCACGGCTTGGCGAGCCTGCGCAGGCCCTCGAGCTGGCTGCGCCTGGCGGCCCTGGGCCTGGTGCCCCTGGGCACCGGACTCTACATGCTCTTCCTGGACCGCCTGGTGGGCAACCCCACGGCCTTCCTGGACGTGCAGGCCGGCTGGGACCGCGCCTTCCAGAGCCCCCTGGTGCCGCTGCTGGCGCCGCTGACCCAGCCCACGCTCTACAACCTCTACCAATGGGCCTTCGGCGCGGCCTGCTTCGCCGCCCTGATCCCCATCGCGCGGCGGCGGCTGTGGCCCGAGCTGACCCTGGCGCTGTGCCTGCTGGGGGTGCCGCTGCTCAACGGAGCCCCCTACGCCCCCCTCGAGTCCTACGCCCGCTACACCATCGTGGCCTACCCGGTCTTCGTGGGCCTGGCCCTGGCGGTGGGGGAGCGGCCGCGCCTGCGGCTGGCCTTGCTGGTGGCCCTGGCCGCCGTGAACGTCGCCATGATGACCGGCTGGGCCGTGGGCTCGTTCTTCGTGATGTGACGGCCCGTCAGCAGCCGTCGGCTTCCCGGCGGGTGGTCTCGGCGGCGTCGCTGCCCCAGCGGCGCAGGCTGGCGAAGTCCTTGATGTGGCCCCAGATGGCCTTGGAGCCCCGGAAGATGTAGTCCATGTCTTCCACCGACCGGACGCCGGCCAGCTGGCGCATGAAGAAGCGGGGGTCCAGGAACAGCTTGTAGAACTGGCCCGCCATGCGCACGACCTCTTCCTCGCTCATGTCGGTCAGCTCGCAGACCGGCTCGGTCATGTCGTAGCGCTCGTACTCCTCGGCCCCGAAGCGGATCCAGCCGTTGCGCTGGCACATGTCGAACAGCGGGGTGCCCGGGTAGGGCATGATCACCGTGGCTTGCAGCATGTGGGCCAGGCCGTTGTTCATCAGGTACTTGGCCAGGCGCAGGGACTCGTAGGCGTCTTCCTTGGTCTCCCAGGGGTAGCCCACCATCACCGTCAGCTGGATCTCGAGGCCGGCCTCCTTGGCAAGCCGGGAGCCCTCGATGATCTTCTCGCGGGTGAGGTTCTTGTTGAGGATGTCCAGCGTGCGCTCGTTGGCACTCTCGAGGCCGATGAGCAGCTTGCGGAAGCCCGCCTTCTTCATCAGCTGGGTGTTCTTCTGGGTGAGGTAGTCGTAGCGGAAGTTGCAGTCGAAGATGATCTTGTCCTGCATCTTGCGGTCGATCATGCCCTCGAGGAAGCGCAGCAGCCACCCGCCGCCCGGCAGGGAGCCGGTGTCGTCGAAGATCTCCTTGGCCCCGTACTTGTCGATGAGCATGTCCATCTCGTTGAGGAGGTGCTCGGGGCCGACGGTGCGGAAGCGGGGGTAGGTGGTGGTCCAGGAGCAGAAGGTGCACTTGCCCCAGGGGCAGTCGCGGCCGGCCATGGTCCACATGAAGGGCAGGCGCTTCTTCCACTTCTCGAAGTACAGGTGGGCGTTGGTCAGGTCGCGGTCGATCCAGGGGAGCTCCTCGAGATCACCCTCGTGCACGTAGGGGCCGGTGTTCGACCAGCTGCCGTCGTCGTTGCGGTAGACGATGCCGGTGCCCAGGGCCGAGCCCGTCTCGAGGTGCTCCACGATGCTCTTCAGGGAGAAGTCGTAGTCACCGCCGGTGAGCACGTAGTCGACCTCGGAGCGCTCCATGGACTCGTCCGGCTTGCCGGCGGTGTGGTCGCCGTACAGCACGGTCTTCACACCCGGGGCCAGCTCACGGATCCGGGGCAGCATGGCCCAGTGCTGGCGCACCACCGGCGCCTTGGTCTCGATGGCGATGAGCTCGGGCTGGGTGTCGCGCACCAGCTGCTCGAACTGACCCCAGTCCTTGCGCTCGGTGATGCAGTCGGCCCAGGTGACCTGGTGTCCCAGGCTCTGCAGGTAGGTGGCCGCCGAGGCGGGCACGCAGGGGTAGAGGTAGCTGGGCTTGGACATCCACTGGAACTGGCGGTTCTGGGTCAGCATGGGGCTGCCCTTTCCTTCCAGCGGGGGGTAGGCGATCATCGCGCGCATGCAGCTGTCCTGGGAACAGGCCTGTGGATGCCCCTACGTGCCACGCCACGGAGCCAGCGTCAACGCGGATCGGCGGTCACAGTGGCGATCCGGACGGCCGCCGGGGGGGCTCAGCGGGCCTCGAGCAGCCCGGCCGCCTCGATGCGCTCGGCGATGGCCTCGGCCGCCACCCGATGGCCAGCGGGGTTGTAGTGGGGATCGTGGTCGAACACCAGCGGCCGGGCGGGGGCCTGCTGGAACGCCTCGAGCAGGGGCCAGACGGGGAAGTCGGCCTGCTGTCGGCGCTGCTCTGCCCAGCGGAAGGGCTCCAGCAGGTGGGGGCTGTCGGCGGGGAGCTGCTCGGGCCCCTCCCAGTCTCCGGGGCACTGGGTCGGGTCGAACTGCTGGTAGCGGGGGAGGACGACCAGGGCGTAGTCGGCGTCGAGATCCCGGGCCACGTCGCGGGTGGCCAGGATCCACGCCCAGGTCTCGGCCAGGGCGGCCTCGCTCTGCTCGAGGGGCTGCAGCAGCGGGAAGAAGGGGGGCAGATCCGCGGCGTTGACGGGGGGCTGGGCCTGCTGGGGGGCGAAGGCCAGGCGGGCCCGCAGCCAGCCTCGCAGGTCCGACAGGCCCAGGGTCCACGAGAGCCAGACCTCGGCCACGTCGAAGATGGACAGGTCCAGGTCGATGTCCATCCCGGCGTCCTCGAGCTGCCGCGCGTAGGACAGGTCATTGCCGAAGTCGGTCATGTCCAGGCACTGCACCACCAGATCCGGGTGGTAGGCGGCGCCGATGTCCCGCAGCTGCCGGGCCTGCAGCACCGGGCTGGATGAGACCCAGCCGAAGTTGGCGACCCTGAGGTTCAGCTCCGGGTGGCGTCGCTTCAGGGTGGCCTCGACGAGGAAGGGGAAGCCCCCCGGGGGGTCCTCGAGCTCGAAGCCCTGGGTGAACGAGTCGCCCAGGAAGACGATGACGAACTCGTCGGGCTGGTAGCTCTCGGGCGGCTGGTCCGGGGCGACGCCGTCGATGTTGAAGCGCCCCTCGGCGGGCTTGGGCCGGTGGTCGATGTCCATGTTGTACAGGGGCATCGCGAAGCGGGCGACCAGCAGCGGGCCCACGGCCGCCAGGGCCAGCAGCGCCAGCGCCAGGCCCCCGAGCGCCAGCAGCAGCTGCCGCCAGCGCCGCCGCAGCGACGGCAGGTGCAGCAGCAGTGCGATGGGAATCCAGACCAGCAGCAGCTGGAGCAGGTGACGGCCGAGCTCCTGGCGGTTCGAGAAGACCAGCAGGGCGACGACGGCGGCCAGGCCCACGCTCCACGGCAGGGCGCGCAGGGCGCGCAGCGCGCGGCGGTGGGCTGGGCTCGGGCTGGGCTCGGTCATCGCCTACCAGCCTATCCGTGAACTGTGGGCTGTCCACGGCGAAGGGGGTCCGGCCGGGTGTTAGGCTCCCGCTTCGCCCAGGAGACCCCATGGACAAGGTCATCGGCACCGCGCTGTCCTTCGACTGCCGCATCGGCTTCCACGACTACGAGCGCCACATCCGCCAGCGGGTGGTGGTGGACTTCGAGGTGGAGACCGACTTCCGCCGCAACGGCATCGAAGACGATCCCGCCGGGATCGTGGACTACTACGAGGTCAACAAGGCCCTGGGCGAACACCTGGCGGAGCGCAGCTACAAGCTCATCGAGGCGCTGGCCGAGGACGTCGCCCGCATCCTGTGCACCCGCTTCCCCGTGAGCCGGGCCAAGGTGCGGGTCACCAAGACGCCGTTCGACATGCCCAACGTGGGCTCGGTCGCCGTGGAGTGCTTGCGCACCCCCGAGGACTTCGGGGTCTGACCGTGCGGGTGTTCACCAACTCGGCCATGAGCCTCGACGGCAAGCTGGGGCCGGTGAGCTACGACCACCTCAGGCTGGGCACCGACGAAGACCTGCGCCGCATGTCCTGGCTGCGGGCCCAGGCCGACGCGGTCCTGGTGGGCGGGCGCACCTGGCGCGCCTGGAGCCTGCCGTTGATCGAGGACCCGGCGGTCGTGACCCGGGCGCGGGCGCGGCCCGTGATCAACGCCGTGCTCACCCTGAGCGGTCGAGGCGCCCGCGACGGGCGCTTCTTCGAGCACCCCGGCACCCGGCCGGTCTTCTTCGCGGGGGCGGACGCGGATCTGTCCGGCTTCCCCCCTGGCACCGGTCTGCACCGCGCGGCCGGCGAGCCCGACCTCGGCTGGGTGCTCGAGCTGCTCGAGCGGGACTACGGGGTCGAGAGCCTGCTGGTGGAGGCCGGCGGAGCGCTCATCGCTCAGCTGCTCGAGCTGGACCGCGTGGACGAGCTGAACGTCACCCTCTGCCCCCTCATCCTGGGGGGCCAGGGCGGGCCGAGCCTGGTGGACGGTCCCGGGTTCGACGCGGGGACCATGAGGCGGCTGGAGCTGTCGGCACACGAGGTCGTGGGAGACGAGATCTACCTGCGCTATCGCGTGCTCTCCAGGTCCTGAGAACGGCCCCTCGCGAGGGT
>CAYZVO010000174.1:0-20468 GCA_964481655.1 uncultured Enterobacterales bacterium
CGTTGCTGGCTCCGCTGGGGCCCCGGGTGCGGGCTAGCTTGGGGGCGGGGGTGGCCGTGCGGTCGGGTATCTGGGGCTCCTGTTTGGTGGAGGCCGCGGCCGGGTCGCCGTCGCCGAGGGCGAGGTGCCCGCGCGCGGCCACACGGAGGGCTGGCTCGGGGGTGTCCTCCGGTCCCAGCAGGTCCCGGGCGGCGTCGCGGTCCCCGTCGAGCAGGTGGGCGAGGGCGCGCACCGCGTCGGCGTGCGCGGCCTCCCGGTCGATGGCACCGGCGGTGGCGTGCTGACCGACCGCCAGGCAGCCCAGGGCCTGCTCCGCGGTGACCGGTGGGCCGTCGGGGGGTGTCCCGGGATCGGGCAGGGTCTGCAGGCTGCGCCAGAACCCGCCGAGGGCCAGCGCCGGGAGCTCCGGGGGAGGCGGCGGGGCCGGTGCTGCGGGTTCCCGAAGCTCGGGCCCGCAGGAGGCGAGCAGGGCCAGCAGCGTGGTGGTGGCGACGGGGGCGTGCATCCCATCGAGCCTATCCGGAGCGAGCCGTCCCTGTCGGGCCCCGGGTGTCCCGGCGCTGGCTCGAAGCTGGTAAGGTAGCGGCGTTCTGCGCCTGCCACGTTGCCGCATCCCCGGAGTCGTCCATGCCCGCCCGCTCCCTCCCGCGCCTCTCCTGCGCCCTCGCCGTCGCCATGGCCACCACCCTGACCACAGGCTGCGGAGAAGAGGATCTCAACGAAGCGGTGGCCCCGGTGGTTCAGGCTGTGGGCAAGCCCGCGCCCAAGGCCAAGGCTCCCGCCGGCCGGTCGGCCGCCCGCGCCAGCGCCGGCGACCTGCGCCCCCGCGCGCCCCTGGGGGTGAACACCGGCATCGGGCTGGTGCACGACATGCTGTTGAAGCAGTACGACATGAACACCTGGACCACCGACGCCGACCAGGACGTCGAGCGCCTGTCGAGCCTCGGCGCGCGCTGGTACCGGGCCCACAACGCCGCCTACCCCGGCTTCGATCAGCGGACCCTCGAGGCGGACACCCGGGCCTTCGCCCACCACGACCACCTGGTGCGCAGCGCCCAGGAGAGCGGGATCGACGTGCTCATCGTGCTCGGGCGCACCAACGGCATGGCCTCCTGCGGCAAGTACGCCGAGAAGCTCCCCAGCACCATGGTCCCCAAGGGCGCCGACGAGCAGCGCTACACCGACTACGTGACCTCCGTGGTGGAGCGCTACGATGGCGACGGCGTGGGCGACATGGCTGGCTTGAAGCGCCCGGTGCGCTGGTTCCAGGTCGGCAACGAGCACGACCTGCACTCCGCGGACTGCGAGCGGGCCGGCAAGAGCTACGCCACCCCCGAGCAGGTGCTCGAGCTGTACCGCATCAGCCACGGCGCCATGAAGCAGGCCAACCCCGACGCGGGCCTGGTGCTGTCGGTGGCGTTCGGTCAGAAGGTCGAGCGGGCCAACAACTGGGTCGGCAGGCTCTACGCCGCCGATGGTGGCGCCATCCTCGACTATGTCGATGTGGTGAACCTGCACGACTATGGCTTCGACACCGGGGTGCAGCTCGAGCGCATCCGCGCCATGGACAGCCTGGCCAATGGCTCCAAGCCCATCTGGATCACCGAGACCAGCGTGCCCGGCGACCCCGAGGTCTACCGCGGCTGGGATCAGACCCGCCAGGCGCGCACCGCGGTCGAGCTGATCATGCAAGCCCTCACTCAGCCTCGGGTGGAGCGCATGTTCTGGCACACGCTGCACGATGGCCCCAACATGGGCCGGGACCCGTTCAGCTCCAACGGGCTGTTCCAGTGCGAGCGCTGGACCCAGGGCCGCGGCCGGGCCCACGAGTGCGTGGGCGGCTGGTCTCCCAAGCCGGTGGCCCGGGCCTTCCGGCTGCTCTCCGACGCCCTCGAGGGCTGGGAGAGCGTCTCCGAGCTGCCCGGCCGCAAGGGCTGGCGCATCACCCGCAGCGATCGTGGGGATGCCGTGGTGCTGCTGCCCGGCCAGGGCAGCTACGACGCGTCGAACATCCTGGGCGCCGGCAGCGTGAAGGTCTGGGACCTGGTCGAGCACCCCAGCGCCACCAGCTACGAGCCGGGGTCCATGCCCTCGCGCAGCATCCCCCTGGGCGACGACCCCGTCCTGGCCTCGGCGGACTGATCCGGAGGTGACCATGCACATCCTGCCCCTCTCCCTCGCGCTCCTGGTGATCGCCGCCTGCGATCCGGGCGAGCTGACCCCGGACGACAGCGGCCCGGAGGCCGACACCGACGCGGACACCGACGCGGACACCGACACCGACGCCGACGCGGACAGCGACGCCGACACGGACTGCGTGATCATGGAGCCCGGCGAACCCTCCTACGAGGCCGTGTTCGGCGGGGAGACCTGGAGCGGGCAGCCCGGCTACTGGTTCAGCTCGGGCAACACCAGCTACGTGGTCGCTGACCGCGGTGAGCAGCAGGTGAACGTCGAGATCCGGGGAGACATCGAAGGCTGCGGCACCCACGGCGTCGGCCAGGTGTTGTTCACGGACACCATCGCCACGGACAACTACGACTTCTTCTACCGGGGCAACGCCGGGGACGAGGTCAGCTTCACGGTGCTGGGCATCAGCGAGGACGAGGAGTACGTCTGGGGCGAGCTGTCGGGTTCGGTGGCCCTGACCGACGCCATGAAGCTCGAGCCGGACACCACGCTGGATGGGCTCGAGGTGGTGTCCTGGCCCCGATTCTGAGGGCGAGACGGGCTAGTCGCTCACGATTGAGTTACGCTCGCGGGCCTGCCCCGTGAGAAGCCCATGCGCGCTGCGATCCTCCTGCTCCCGCTCCTGCTCGGCTGCCCGAGCGGTGAGCCCGATGACTCCAGCGCCGACACAGGGGAGCCAGGGGACAGCGCGGCGCCGGATGACACCGGGGAGCCCTGGGTCCCGCCCGCGGGCTGGCCCGATCCCTGGGGTGTGCTGAGCCTGGGGCTGGGCTGCCTCGAGCTCGAGGGTACCGGCCTGTCCAGCGAGGCCGAACGGGCCTCCGCCGTGGCCAGCGAGGTGGTCGGCCGGGACATCGCCGTGCTCGCCCTGCAGGATGTCTGCGCCGGGGACGGCGAGGACGCCCTGGAGCTGCTCGAGGCGGCCCTCGAGGAGGCCAGCGGGGTCGACTGGGCCGCCGGCCGCCAGGTGACCGGGAGCGGCGGCGGCGTGGAGCGCAGCGTCGCCATCCTCGCCCGCGAAGAGCTGGGCGAGCCCTGGGCCATGCCCTTTGTGCAGCAGGGCGCCGAGGACCGCTGGGTCCTGGCCGCGGACATCGCCGCGGGGGTGCGGGTGGTGACCACCCAGCTCGAGGACGCCGACGCCGATGTGCGCGAGGTGCAGGCCCGGGCCATGGTCGCGGCGGTGCTTGGCAGCGCCCCCTCCCTGGACCTGCTGCTGGCCGCCGACTTCGCAGACGAGAACCGCTCCAGCGCGGTCTGGGCCCAGACCGGGGCGGGCTTCGTGGAGGACAGCGGCGATCAGGACGACGGCCGCCGGCACCTGCTCCACCATCGCTCTGCCGCGCTCGCCTCCACCGGCTCCGCGACCCTGTTCGACGGCAGCGAGGGGCCGGTCGTCGCCGAGCACCCCGGTGTCGCGGCCTGGTACACGACGGGCGCCGCGGACGACAGCTGCATCACCGAGATCGTCGTGGATGTCGCCACCGGGTCCACCGAGTGGGTGGCCCTGCGAGGCACGGCCTTCCCCCTGGACTGGAGCTTCGGCCAGCCGGCCTGGGAGCGCAGCGCCGGGGAGTGGGTCTGGACCACCACGGAGATCCCTGACGGGGCCTTCGAGTGGAAGGCCTTGCTGAATGACGAGACCTGGCAGGTCGGAGAGGATATCGAAGGTGCCGGCTGCGGTGTCAACAGCACGACCCCCACCTGGGAGGAGCCCGACGATGCAGTGGACCCTCGAGATCGACGGTGAGCCCGAAGGCTTCGGCACCCGCGAAGAGCTGCTGGAGCAGCTGCGCGAGCTGCTCGAGGATCACCTCGCCACCAGCCCCCTGGCCGACGCGGTCGTGATGGACCCCTTCGGTCGCGAGCACGAGATCGAGGTCGGGATCCGGCTTCACGTGGTCGGGGAGTGACCTGCTGGAGCCGACAGCCGACAGCCGACAGCCGACAGCCGACAGCCGACAGCCGACAGCTCGTCGCTTGGCTCGTCAGGCGCGCTCTCGCGATGTCCGGATCTGACGACCCAGCGAGTCCTCGGCCCCGACTGCCTCGCCTGTAGCTGTGGGCTGTGGGCCGGCCCGCGAAACCTGGTCAGAGGTCGAGATCCTCTGCTGACACCCCCAGGATCGCCATCGCCAGCTCGAGCTCGAAGCGCTCGAGGAACAGGGCGTGATCTTCGACGGGCAGGGGCCAGTCGGCGGGGATGCGCTGGGCGTAGCTGTCGGGGCAGACCATGCGCTGGCGCCAGCCGCCGGGGACCAGGACCCAGCACTCGGTGGTGCCGTACAGCGTGCCGTCGGGGGCGTGGGCTTGCACGTGGAGCAGGGCCATCCGGTCCGTGGGCAGGTACAGCTCCTGCAGGCGCTGGCCCAGGGCGCGGGCCTGGCGGGCGGGGCCGGGGTCGAGGGGCTCGTCCAGTCCGCCCCGCTCGGCGCGAGCGCGTTGGTAGGCCCGTTCATCCTCGAGCATGGCGGCCCAGCGCTCCCTGATCAGGGCGGGAGCGCCGATGGCAGCCCGGTGGGTCTGGCGGGCGGCCTCCTCGGGCCACAGGGCGTCGTAGTCCAACAAGCGCTGGGGTTGCTGCTGCAGATCGTAGACCCCGCCTGAGAGGAAGCGCACCACGCCCTGCTGCCAGGCGCCGATCCAGGCGCTGCGGCTGTGCTCCCACAGGGCGTGCTCGAGGGCTCGGTCCACCTCCCCGGGCAGGGCGAGCGCGGCGCGGACCCGCTCGGCGGCCTGCAGCAGTTGCTGGTACTCCCCGTCCCACCAGATGCAGTCCAGGGCCTGCCAGGGGGCCAGATCCACGGCCCGTTCGCAGGCGTGGTAGGCGCTGTCCGGGGCGGTGAGATCCAGCTCGATGGCCCGCGCACCACCCTCGAGCAGGGGCCTGGCGAGGGCCACAGGCCGGGCGTAGGCCATGCCCTCGGTGCCGATCAGCTCCAGGGTGTTCACCCCCACCAGCCGCCCCTCGGCGTCGATCAGGGGGCCGCCGGAGTTACCGGGGTTCAGGGGTGCGTCGTGCTGAATGAGCCCCTGGTGGAGCGCGCCCACCACCCCGGCGGTGAAGGACCACGCGCTCTGCTGGGGATGCCCCAGGGCCAGCACGGGCTCGCCCACCAGCAGCGGCTCTGCCCGCTGGGGCAGGACCGCGGGGGCCTCGAGCCCGTCGACCTGCAACAGGGCCAGGTCCAGGAGGGGATCGCCGGCCACCGTCGAGGCCTCGAGCAGGTCGTGCTGGTGTTGGAACACCAGGCGGTCGATGCCGCCCTCGAGGGGGGAGTAGCTGGTGCGACCGGGCTCATGGGCCAGCACGGAGATGCTGCGGGCCCCGGCCACGATGTGATGGTTGGTCAGCACCCGACCCTCGCCGTCGACCACGATCCCGGCCCCGAAGCGTCGGGGCTCGCCGTCCACCTCCGCCAGCAGCAGCACCACGCTGGGCATGGCCTGCTGCACGATGGCGCTCCAGCCCGCCCCGGGTTCGTCCGCGGGGGGGGCCTGCTCCACGGGCGGCGCCGACGACCCGTGCAGGGTCGCGCAGCCGGAGAGCAGGAGGGTGGCAGCGAGGGCGTTCATGGGCACAGGAGGGCGGGAGGCAGCTCTGCTGCCTCAGTACGCTCCCGAGACCTGTTTGTTGCTAGAGCGGCGGCGGCTCGTCGTCGTCGAGCGGGGGAGGCTCGTCGTCCAGGGGCGGCGGCTCGTCGGCCGGCGGCACCAGGGCCATGATCTCCGGGATGTCCTGGACCAGCTTCCAGCTGCGGCCGAAGGCCTTGAGCCAGACCTTGTGCTCGGCGCCGCGGGCGGCCACGACGGCCTCGGCGATGGCGGCCGCGGTCTTCTTGCCCAGGCGCTCGCCGTCACGGGCGTAGTGGTACTCCTGCTCGGGCTCGTCGCCGATGGGCGGCGGCTCGTCGGCCGGCGCCAGCAGCTCGGCGAGCTCGGGCACCTCGGCGGCGTCGAGCCAGGACTTCCAGCCGCGTCCGAACACCCGATGGCGGGCTCCGGGTTCGGCCTGGACCCAGCCTGCGATCTGCTCGAGGCTCACGCCGCTGTGGCTGCCAGAGGGGCCCTTGTACCAGTAGGTGGTGGTGGTCGCGAGGCGCTCGGGCTGGTCGGCGGGGGGACGGAAGAAGGACCAGTTCACCGCCAGGCGCGGGAAGTGCAGCGCCACGTCGCCGTAGCCGTCGCGGTGCTGCTTGATCCAGCCAGCCTCGGTGAAGCGGCGGACCGCGGCGCGGGCGTCGCCCAGCAGGGCCCACTCCTCGACCCGGAGCTCTTCGGGCACGTCGGTGGCCGCTGGCACGGGCAGGCCCTTGGTGCGCGCGATGGGGATGGTCCACTCGATGAGCCCGCCCAGCCGCGTGGCCCGGTGGGCGTCGATGCTGTTGCCCGTCATCCCTTTTTCCATGGCCAGCTGGCGCCACTCCTGGCGCAGCTCGTGGAGCACCAGGTTCTGCATGGAGCCGCGGGCCTTGACCGCCACCGCACCCGACTGCACGTCGTCGTTCACGTTGGGGTAGACGCAGTAGTAGTAGTAGTCGGCGATGGCGAGCAGGTCGGCGTAGCTGCCGCCGCTCTCGAGCAGGTGCCCGATGCGCTCTTCGATGTCGCGGGCGATCTGGGCGCTGAACTGCCGGTCCGACATCAGGCTGCGCAGCACGGTGGCCTCGACCCCAACCTCGTCCCAGGTGGTGTCCAGGGCGGTGGTGCGCTTGCGGTAGCTGAAGGTGACCCGGGAGTCGTCGCCCCGGCGTCGGTGGCGAGAGCAGAGCACGCCCAGCATCTGGGCCTGGTGGAAGCGCTTCCAGGCCACCTTGTAGTCCCGGACCTCGGGCTCGGTGAGCGGGATGATGCGCGGGAACTGGTGGTAGTCCTGGTGCAGGTGCAGGGCTTGGGGCTTGACCCGGTCGAAGAGCAGGCGGCGGTAGTCGCCGCGCAGCTGGCCGACCTCGTTGGCGAAGTAGCCGGCGAAGGCGGACCACTCCGTGTAGAACACCAGCTCCGAGGGATCGGCGATCTGCACCTGGATGGGGCGGAAGCCCTTCTGCTCCATGCGCGCGACCTGCTCCGTCAGCTCCTCAGCGAAGGGCGCGTCGGCCCGGGGCTGGATGCCCAGGAAGGCGTCGGGCACGGGGCGGGCGATGCCGTTGGTGGGGTCGTTCTGCGCCTCGGTGACCCAGGGCAGGCCCAGGCGGTACAGCTGCTCGAGGTAGCCACGGCGCTCGGAGGCGGGCATGGCCTTGAGCGCGTTGAGCACCGAGTAGCGCTCGAGGAAGCCCTGCTGGGGATCGTCGCCGTCGTCCACGAAGGCCGCGGTGCGGCCGCTCTCGTCGCCCTTGAGGGCGAAGAAGGCCTGGGCGGCGAGGTTCTCGCGGAACTGGTCGAGCTTGCCCGACAGGGCGATCTCGAGCTTGGCGAGGGTGTCCACCCCCATCTTGCGCAGGCCGCGGGACAGCAGCCCCTGGAGTTTTTCAGCCCGGGCGTCGGCGTTGATGCCCAGGTAGGGCTCGAGCAGCTTGGTGTAGTCCTCGTTCACCGGAAGCTCGATGAACAGGGTGGACTCCACGGGCTTCTCGAAGTGGGCCCGGCAGCGCAGGTAGTGGGACTCGAGGCCCGACATCTTCTCGAGCACACCCTCGAGGCGGGTGAGCTGGTCGCGCAGTGCGGTGGCGATGCCCTCGAGGGCCTTGTCTCCTTCGAAGCAGATGTACTCGTTCACCCGGGCGCGCCAGTGCGACACGAAGCACTTGGAGGCCTCTTCGAGGGCGGCCTTGTGGTTGTCGCCGGAGCGCAGGAAGCCGCGGGAGGACTGGTCGGCGATCTTGAGGCGCTTCTCCCAGTCGTTGCGGGCCTCTTCGGCGTTCTTCTCTTCCACAGAGCGGCGGTGGCGGAACCAGTCGGTGTAGTAGGCCCGGTCGTGGGGGCGCTGGAGCTCCTCGAGCACGTTCTCGAGGATCTGGCGCACGCCGGAGGGGCCGATGCCGCGCTTGGCCTGGAAGGACTCGATGACATCCGGCAGGGCCTTGGCGATGTCGCGCACCAGGGCCTTGCGGTTTTCGGCGATCTGCAGGGCCCAGTCGCCCTCGTTGCCGGGGGAGTAGGGGTCGCCGAAGAGCTTGCCGATGCGGCGCATGGCGGCGCGCCCGTCTTCGGAGGTGGTCTTCTCGGCGAACATGGACTCGGCGTCGGCTTCCCACTCGCGGGCCAATTCTGCGATGTGGTCGTAGACGTTCTGCACGTCCTGCTGGGTGCCCGACTGGCGGGCCAGGGCGTCGCGGATCTGCCAGAAGCGGCGGTGCTGCTCCTGCTCGTCGGTCCATTCACCCTGGAAGAAGCCGGCTTCGCGCATGAAGCGGTTGCGCCACTCGGTGATGACATCGGCCATGGAGTGGGTCTTGCCCGGGTCCATCAGCTGGACCATCTGGGCGGCCAGGTCGTACTTGGCGTAGTTCAGCAGGCGCCAGGAGGGGTAGACGATCTTGGCGATGCCGAAGCTGGCGAAGGCGGTCTTCCACTCGTCGGCGTGGGTCTCCTGGGTGCGGCCGTCCGGGGTGTCGATCCGGTAGCTGTAGGAGATGAACGACTTGAGGTACTGCTCGCGGTTGATGCGCACGCCCTCGACCCAGGACTTGAGCGGTCCGCCCGCGAAGTCGAGGAAGAGCGCCTCGCCGATGGCGCGGTAGGCGTCGTGGTCCTGGGCCATGGACTGGCCCAGGCAGTTGGTGCCGGACACCAGCACGTAGCGGTCGTACAGGCCCTTGACCGAGACCTGGGTCTGGTGGTCCCACTGCACCTCGAAGGGGTGCCCCAGGTAGTGGTTCAGCTCGCGCAGGGCGGCGAAGCCGTTGGCGGCGAGCTTGGGGAACTCGGACTCGACCCCGCGGAAGACCCCGGGGGTGACGAAGATGCCGTGGCGCTCGATGGGCTTGGCGGTGAAGGTGTGCTTCACCAGGGCGGCCATGTCCAGGAACATGCCCGAGCCGGTGCCGCCGGCCCAGCCGGCGATGGTGATGACCCGCACCGGGGAGGCGACATCGACCCGCTGGGAGTCGAGGTCCTGGGCCGTGACCTTGGCCCAGCAGCGCTTGAGGGCGGCCTGGATCTCGCGCCGGTTCTCGAAGAACACCAGGCGCGAGAGGGGCCGCAGCTGGCCGGCGCCCTTCTCGAGGTTGAAGGACTTGGTGATGGGGATGGAGTCGTCCCACCACTCCCGGATGTGGGGGTGCTGGGCCATGTTCTCGAGGATCGTCGCGAAGTTGGCCTTCACATCGAGCCGCTCTTCGGTGCGGAAGCTGATCAGCTCGTCGTAGGGGTGGGTGCCCTCGCGATCGGTGGCCGCGGGGCGGGTGGAGGCGGTGTCGGTGTCCACCGACAGGAAGGCCACCCCGGGCAGCTCGACGGTGCCCAGCCGCTCGAGCAGCATGCGCCGCAGGTGCTGCAGGGCCTTGGCGCCGGTGCCGCCGAGGCCGATCATGATGGTCGGGGGGTAGTAGCCGTGCTCGCGGGCGTCGGCGTACTCGCGCAGGCGCTCGAGGTAGCTGTCGTGATCGACGCTCTGCTGCCAGGCATCTCCAGCGGTGTAGGCCATGATCGACTCCTAGCGGACGGCCACGAGGGCGTAGAGCAGGTGGATGAGCCAGATGGCGCCGACGACGCCGAGGATGATGAGCATCTGCATGGGGAAGCAGCCGGTGATGGCGAAGATCAGCCCCGCCAGGCCCAGCGCGGTGAGCAGGATGGACAGGGAGATGCCCATGTGGCGGCCCACCAGGGCGTTGGTGCCCTTCTTGATGCTGTGGCGCTCGAAGATGCGCACGATGAGGAAGAAGCAGACCGCGGCGAGGACCACGGTGATGGAGCCGATGGCGATCTTCTGCATCAGGGTCGGCGGGCAGCAGTCGCCCACGCAGAAGAGCTCTTCGTCTTCGAGGGTGACCACGTCCTGGGCGATGGCCACGCGGGTGAGCAGGGTCGAGACGGCGCCGATCAGCAGGGTGGGACGCAACAGCTTCATCGCTCATACCTCTCGTTTCGGGGAACCACGGGGAACGGGAACCGTAACGGGTCCGTAACGCACGAAGCGGGTTAGGGTCAGCCGCCCCGCATCCCCGTCACGGAGCCTGATCCCCATGACCATGCTCATCATCGTCGGTGTCGTTGTGGCCGTCATGGTCACCAGCGGCAAGCGCCTGTTGGACCAGAAGGGTGCCCCGATCCTGGCTTGGCTGCTGCTGATCGCCGCGGCCGCCATGCCCATCTACATCGGCCGCCAGACCATCAACCCCGGCGAGCCTCTGGCGTCGGAGACCGTCTACGGCGAGAAGGAGACCGTCGAGCTGCGCTCACCCGGGCCCGGCTACGCCCTCCTGACCACCGCGACCCTGGCCGAGGAGATCGACGAGGACTCCAAGGAGTCCCAGGACAAGACCGCCTACGCCCTGACCTTGAACGGTGGCGGCTGGACCCAGCAGGTCGACGGCAACTTCAAGCGCAAGTCGGCCAAGGGTGGCAACGAGATCGAGATCCAGGGCGGCGAGGGCATCTCCGACGCCACGGCCAAGAAGGGCGGCAAGTGGGGCGAGGATCGCCAGGACCGCTTCGACCTGGTGGACCACGGCGTCTTCGAGGTGACCGTCACCAACTGGACCGGCAAGGCCGCCATCGCCATCGACTGCGAGGTGGTCAAGGCGCCTCTGCCCACCAAGGTCATCTGGCCCGCCATCATCGTGGTCTGCCTGCTCGCGGTGTTCGTGGACACCCGCCACGGCACCGATCGCATCTCCGGCGACATCGGCCTGCTGGCCTTCTTCGCGCTGTTCCTCCGCGACGGCATCACCCCCCTGGACGACTACCAGCAGGTGGTCTTCGCCATCGCCGCGTCGGCGCTGGTCGGCGGCGTGGCCGTGGGCGCGGTGGGCGCGGGCGCCGAGAAGCTCTGGGGCAAGCACCGCAAGCCCATCGAGATCGGCAAGGGACGCAAGCAGCAGGAGGCCATCGAGCGGGTCAAGGCCGCCCAGGCCGCCAAGAAGGCCAAGGCCGAGACCGACGGCGACGACAAGGCCGCGCAGGCCTGAGCTGGAGCGGCTACCCTGCTCATCAGGGGTGCCCATGATCCTCCCAGTCCTGTTCGTCCTCAGCGCGTCTTCAGCGGAGCTCGAGGCCACCTACGATCCCGTGCTTCCGGTGGACGGCGTGCCCGAGCTGCGCTTCGTGACGCCTCACCACGACGCGGCGGTGCTGGTGGAGTGTGAGGTGGGCGGCGAGACCCTGAGCTGGGAGTTCTCGACCGTGGCGGCGGGGACCACCCACAAGGTGAAGCTCCCCTCGGATCGGCGCATCACCGAGGCCAGCTGCGGTGTGCTCGCCCGCTTCGCCAGCGGGCACAGCCAGGGTGTGGATGTCGAGATGTCCTGGCGCTTCGTGGACATGGACCAGCAGGGGGACTCGGCGGAGGTGTCCCTGGACCTGGACGCCCAGGTGGCCACGCTGCCCGCGCCCTTCCCGGCCCAGACCGTGACCATCCGCGCCCTGGACAGCCGCGGCGATCTCATCTTCGAGGAGACCCACGAGCTGCGCCCCCGCGAGGGCCGCACCACCGTGCGCTGGACCGCCGACGGCGCCAAGCGCGCCTCCAAGATGCGCTTCGTCCTCGCGGGCGCCGACGGCGAGCAGGTGGCCTACGACATCAAGGTGCAGCGGCATCACCGCTGACGCGGGGATAGGCGGCTCCCACGGAGGAAGCCCTCATGCTGCGCGCCCTCGTCGTCCTCGTCCTGGCCATCGTGCCCTCCCTTGCCACCGCGGCCACCCCCAGCGAGGTCCGCGGGTGGGGCTACCTGAACTACACCGTGGTCCACCCCGGCAGCGGCTTCGGCTTCACGGCCATGCCCGGGCTGCGCTACGAGCTGTCCGACAGCGAGAGCGACGCCTCCGGCCTGGCGATGATGGAGCTGTTCACCGGCCCGTTCTGGTCCCACAGCTTCGGGGATCTGAAGCTCACGCTGCCGCTGTGGTACTACCACATGCACTTCCCTGTGGGGGACGACGTCTACCGCTCCCACAACATCGAGCTGATCCCCATCCTGCGCTACCCGCTGTCGGACGCCCTGGCCCTGCAGAGCCGCACCATCCTGCACAACAAGATCCACGCCTCGAACCCCGTCTTCACCGAGGACAGCCAGCGCTGGGGCCACTCCCTGCTGGTGCGGGAGATGATCACCCTCGAGCTGGCCCCCGGGGCCCTGAAGGGCTGGGCGCTGCTGGCCTCCGAAGAGGTCTTCATCGGCGTGCTCGAGGACGCGGAGACGGCGGACCTGGTCAAAGGTGAGCCCTTCTTCGAGAAGCGGGGCCTGTCCATGAACCGCGTGTACCTGGGCGCCAAGAAGGGCTGGAAGGTGGGGGAGACCCCCCTGAAGCTGGCGGTGTCGCCCCAGTACGTGCTCGAGAGCCACCACGATCCCGACGACGGCGCGGCGCTGACCAAGCTGCGGCACTACGCCTTCGTCACGGTCCAGGTCGTGCAGATCCTGGGGGACTAGCGGCCCAGCGGGGCGCGGGTGACCGCAGGGTCCCCAAGGCCGTCTCATCACGTCGCAGGCGTTCCCACATGTCGAGCTCCGCCAGGACGGTGTGGCCGCCGGTGCGGTTGCGGGCCATCCAGCGTGCCAGGGGGACGTCGTGCTCCCGGATGTGGCGCAGGAAGCCCTCGGCCATGACCCGCTGCAGCTCCGAGCGTGCCCCCACGGGGCTGCCCTGCTCGGTCAGGTGGGCCTGCAGCCGGACCACGCGGGCGTGCAGCTGCAGGTGGGCGAGGTGGTGGACGTCAAGGGCGTCGTACTCGAGCAGGCCCATGAGCTGCTCTTCCGCATCGCAGTGGTGGGTCGCGTAGGCCTCGAGGAAGCGCAGCGCCAGCCGCGCTTCCTCCATCCCCATCAGATCGTCGGTGGCCAGGATGTGGTTGGCGGCGTCGAGCAGGGCCTGGTGCTGCCGATCGATCTCGGCGACGTGGGTCAGCAGCTCTGGCTCGAGGTGGAAGCGCATGGACACCCTCGGCGACGTCCCTCAGCGTATCGGCAAATCAGTTTAGGCACTATAGAGAAAAAAGAATATGGATTTTGCTATGCGGATTATTATCGAATTGGCCCAGCTGGGTGGCGTGCTCACGGACCCGGGTGTTTGGGAGTGATGAGGCTGTCCTGGTGGGCACGGGCACGCACTGGGCGTGTCCAGGGCCCGGTCGGGTTCATCGCCCGTATCGTGAGGATCAAGGAGGTCATCCATGTTCATGCCCCATCCGCGAGCCACCGAGTTGGGCCGGGCGCGGGACGCCCTGAGGGAGCTCGAGCAAGAGCACGAGGATCTGCAGCGCTGGCTCGGCTTCCTGGTCGCGGCCCTCGACAGCGTGGATCAGCCCGACGGCTGGGCGCGGGTCCGGATCGTGGAGCTGTTCCTGTCTCAGAGCCTGCCACGGCACTTCGCCTTCGAGGAACAGGTCCTGTTCCCGGCGCTCATCGAGCGCCTGGCGGACGTGGGCCTGGCCCGCGCCCTGTCCGATCTGGTGGGGGAGCATCGCTCCTTGATGGCCGAGGTGAAGGCCTTCACCGCCATGACCGAGGACTACGACGGGCCGCCGCCTCCACCCCGCCGGCCAGCCATCGTGGGCCAGGCCATGGCCCTGCGCCAGGCGCTGCTGGACCACGCCCGCCGCGAGGAGGAGATCCTGCTGCCGGTGCTGCGCATGGCGGCTCCCATCGAGGCTGAGCCGCTGCCTTTCGAGGCGCTCGCCTGGTGAGCGTCGCCTACTTCGCGGCGTTGACCCCAGGCGGGCGCACGAACTCGAGCTGCTCGAAGCTGCCCAGCTCGCGCTCGGCGACGCGCACCCGCTCCCAGAAGTCGATCTCCTCGTCGAGCCCGCGGCGCTGACTCCGCTGGACCGCGAGCCACCGGGCGAACGCGATGTCGGCGTGGGCGATGTGCTGCAGGAACCAATCCTGCATCAGGTAGTGGAGGCGGGTCTTGGTCGCCGCCACGGTGGTGCCTGCGGAGATGTGCTTCCTCAGGACGTCGAGCTCTGCCACGAAGTACTGGTGCGCGCGGCGATGCTGCTCGAGCTTCGGGTAGTCCATCAGCTCCATCAGCTCCATCTCTGCGGAGAAGTGGACCTTGGTGTAGTCGCGCAGGAAGCGCAGAGCGTCCAGGACCTCCGCCTTGGCGGTGGCGCCGCTGGCGTCGATGATGGAGTTGGCTCGAGCGACGAGCTCCGCGTGCTGGCGGTCGATCTCTTGGCTCTGCGTCAGGTGCTGGTGTCCGAGTGCGATCCGCATGGGTCCTCCCTTGTCCAGGTGGCCCATCGGCTCATCAGTCTGCACACTATAGGGAATTCTACTCGGGCCCCAACACCCGCACGTGCTCGCGTCCACCGCCCCAGACCACGTCGATCACGGCGTGCTCGGCCTCGTCGGTGAGGTGGTAGGGGTCCTTGTAGTTGTCCATGTCTTCGGTCAGCGGGCTGGCGAAGTCGAAGTGGTAGGTGGTGCCCAGGGCCGCGAGCTCGCCCACGAAGCGCTCGTACTCGGCCCCGAGCTCATAGGCGGCGACCTGGTCCTGCAGGTCGGTGTGGCCCGGGAAGATCACGAAGGACAGCTCGATCCCGTGCTCGGCGCAGTGCTCCACGATCCCGGCGAGCCCCTCGGCGTAGGCGGTGGGGTAGCGGTAGTTGCCGTAGAAGGTGCGGGTGGTGGGGCCCAGCTGGACCTCCCAGAACTCATCTTTGCTCATGGCGGGCTTCCCGATGGCGGCCTCGGCGCCGGTCAGCGCGGCGGGGATGAGCTTGGAGGTGGCGGTCATGACGTTGCGGTTGGCGAAGTACAGCAGCGGGTTGTCCAGGGCCGCGGTGACCTCGGCCACCCGGTCTTTGGCGTCGGCGGCGTTGTAGAGGTTGAAGTTGACCCCCAGCACGACCCGCTCGAGCTCGGTCTGCTCGGCGGCGAAGTGGAAGGTGTCGATGGCTTCGCGCAGGGACCCGCCTCCGTAGGCCAGGTTGGCCCAGGGCACGCCGGAGACCTCGTCGATGGTCTCGGTGGGCAGGTTCATCATCCGCGAGTCGCCCAGCAGCAGGTTGGGCACGGGATCGTGCCGGTACTGCAGCATCTCCCACATGGCGTAGTTGAGCTTGAAGGAGATGTCTTCCTTGTAGCGGTCGTCCACCAGGCCCGAGATGCCGAACAGGTTGTAGGGGTCCACCGCCAGGATCACCGCGCCGTAGGCCAGAAACGGCGCCGCCATCAACCCGAAGCGGCCGGCGAGCTTGGCCAGCTGGGCGGAGACGGGGGTGGAGGGCTGCTGGGGCATGGCGCGGCACAGGAGGGCGATGGAACCGCGCGTCTTCTAGCGGATCACCGACGGTTGTGCCCGGCGCTGTGTGCGGCCGGTGGGCGCTGCAGCGTGCGAGCCCAGGCGCAGCGCCCTACTCGCAGACGTTCTCGATGACCGAGAGGCTCCGGATGAGGTGGTAGTTCGTCTCCCCACCGGTCGCGGCCGTGAACCCGACCTCGGCGGGGAAGTCGTAGTGGCCCTCGATGTCCTCGTCGATGTAGGTCACGCCGTCGATGGCGATGGTGACTCGGGGAGCGACCACCTGGATGGTCATCTCGTGCCACTCACCATCCTCCATGTCCGGCAGGGCGGCCCAGGTCTCGTAGCCGGCGACATCGCCGTCGAAGTGGAAGCTCAGGTGGTCCTCTTCGGTCGGGTCCAGGCCGGCGCTGTGGAAGGTGTCGACCTCGATGTTCCAGCCGTACAGCGGCTCGAACTCCCCGCAGATGCCCCCGCCGCCGTACCCGAGGCAGCCACCGGACTGCGCCATGTAGGTGCTGGCGCGGGTGGTGTCCAAGGCGGTGACCGCGAAGCCGTCCGCGCCCGTGCCACCGCTGACGTAGAAGGAGAAGGCCAGCTGGACGTCGTTGCCGGTGGTGCCCGTGGTCTGGAAGGCGCTGCCGAGCTGGAAGGTGCTGCTCAGGTCGGTGAGCTCGACCCAGTCGTAGTCGGTGTCGTACCGGCCCGTTCCCTCGAGGACCCAGGTGGACAGGTCCAGGGTCTCCGAGAGGTAGCCGTCCTGCCGGCAGATGGAGACATCCGCAGAGGCCGCCGTCCCGCAGGTGTCGGTGACGGAGGCGGTGAGCAGGTGGTCCCCGCCGGTCGCCTCCAACCAGGTGGTGGCGGACTGGCTGTCGTCGTCACCGAAGCCGACCCCCACCGTGCCGTCCACATCGCTGGACCAACGCACCACGAGGTCCTCGGCCGGGTCGTGGGCGTCCTGGATCTCGACGATCAGCTCGTCTCCGGGCAGCAGGGTGTCGCCGTCGGCGGGCGAGACCCATGAGATGCTCGGGGCCGCGTTTTGGGTGGCCGAGAGGGCCACGGTGGCCTCCGGGGTGTCCGGGGCGTGGGTCTTCACGCTGAGGGTCGCCTCGCCCTCGTTGCCGAGCAGCAACAGCTCGACCGAGTCGCTCGGCTCGATGGTGAAGGGCACGCTGGGGAGCTGGGGCAGGGCCCATCCCTCGCCCTCGAGGGAGATGGAGACGATGTCGACGCCGACCTCGCCCACGGACTGGAGAGTCACGGTGCGCGCTTCGTATCCACACAGGCCGTCGAGGGAGATCGTGTCGGGGGTCACCGACAGGGAGCCGTACAGCACCTCTTCGAGCTCGTACTCGCTGCAGGCCGCCAGGGCGATGGGGAGCAGGGGGATGAGCAGGCGGTTCGATGGGTGCATGGTGTTCTTGGTATGTTAATTCGCCGAACGAAATAACATACAGGTACCGGCGGTTCAACCGTGCTCTGTGCCATGGACGCCCTGTCCTGGCTAGAACTGGAAGTAGATGAACTGCTGGGAGGCGTTGAAGGCGCCCAGGAAGAGGATCCCCGCCACCACGGCGTAGTACCCGGCCCAGCGCACCGGAGCGGGCAGGGCGGCGACCCGGGCCATGACGTCCCCCGGGCGCTGGTAGAGGTGCACGGCCTCCATGAAGGCGCTGGCGGCGATGGCGATGGCCAGGTCGGACTTGGAGGCGCCCAGGCCCTTGAGCATCAGCTTGACCCCGGCCATGTCCAGGGTGAGGCAGGAGCGCAGGAAGTCCACGGTGCCGTCGCCCATGTGGGCGATGATGTAGACGGCGTCGGCGACGGTGTCCGCCCGGAAGAACACCCAGGCCAGGCAGGTCAGCGCGAAGGTGAAGGCCACCGCGGGGATCTTGTAGCCCCAGCTGGACTCCTTCAGGCCCATGGCCTCCATGGCCGCCTTGCGGGGCTTCGACAGCCAGATCTCGATGACCAGGTAGGCGCCGTTGAGCGCGCCCCAGGCCACGAAGGTCCAGTTGGCCCCGTGCCACAGCCCGCTGACCACGAAGGTGATCATCAGGTTGTAGTACCAGCGCCACTTGATCACCCGGTTGCCGCCCATGGGGATGTAGACGAAGTCCCGGAACCAGGTGGACAGGGAGATGTGCCAGCGCTTCCAGAACTCCGCGATGCTCTTGGCGTGGTAGGGCCGATCGAAGTTCTTCATCAGATCGAAGCCCAGCACCCTGGCCGCGCCGATGGCGATGTCCGAGTAGCCGGAGAAGTCGCAGTAGATCTGGATGGCGAAGAAGAAGGTGGCCAGCATCAGCTGCGGGCCCAGGAAGGCGTCGGGCTGGTCGTAGACGGTGTTGACCACCGCCGCGACGCGGTCGGCGATGACCACCTTTTTGAACAGGCCCCAGGCCATGATCTTCAGGCCGTCGGCCACCCGGCGGTAGTCGAAGTCGATCCTGCGGAAGAACTGGGGCAGCAGGTTCTCGCTGCGCTCGATGGGGCCGGCCACCAGCTGGGGGAAGAAGGCCACGAACAGGGCGAAGATGCCCGGGTGTTTCTCGGGTGGGTGGGTCTTCTTGTAGACCGCGACCGAGTAGCTCAAGGTCTGGAAGGTGTAGAAGCTGATGCCCACCGGCAGCAGCACGTTCAGGGCCTTGACGCCGTAGCCCACGCCGAGCTGGTCGAAGACCCACCCCACCGACTCGTTGGCGAAGTTGAAGTACTTGAAGACGAAGAGGATCCCGAGGTTGGACAGGATGCTCAGCCACAACAAGCGCTTGCGGTGGGCCGGATCGTCGCTGGCCCCCATCGCCAGGCCGGTGCCCCAGGCGATGGCGGTGCTGATGAGGATGAGCACGATGTACTCGATCTTCCAGCACATGTAGAAGTAGTACGAGGCCCCCAGCAGCAGCCTCCAGCGGCGGCGGTGTGGCAGCAGGAAGTACGCCACCGCGACCAGCGCGAAGAAGCCGATGAAGTGCAGGGAGTTGAAGAACATCGCGGAGGGGGATCAGCTCAGCGGGGGCGGCGCTGTGTAATGCCAGCGTGCGAGCCCGGCCATCACGATGGTGGGACTCGGTGTCCGCGGTGATCCTTCGGTCTCAGGAGGCGATGCGGCTCCGGACGACCCCCAGCACGGCCTCGGGGCGGATGGCCCCGAAGCTGTGGGTGCTCTCGCCGCGGTTGTCCCCCACCAGCTCCGCCCGGCCGTCGGCCCGCAGCGCGGCGATCCGCTTGATCATCACGAGATCGCGGACGTAGGGGTGGCGGGCCAGCACCACGTCGCCCACCCGCGCCGGGGCGCCACGCTCCACCAGGACCGTGGCGCCGTCGGGCAGGGTGGGGCTCATGCTCACGCCGCGCACCGCGATGCGCTGTCGCAGCCCGAGCAGCCAGCGGGTCGCCTCGGCGAGGCCCGCGATGGGGACGGTGGGGTGCACGTCCGGGCTAGCTGGCGGTGTACCAGCCGATGTCGCGGCCCTTGGTGGCCCAGAAGATGGCGTGGATCTCCTGGATGGCGTCCATGAGCTCCTGGGCGTGCTCGGCGTTGACCTCGACCTTGACGGAGGAGCAGAGCTTGGCGGCCTTCCAGAAGGTGTCGTGGAGGTTCGGGTAGGCGTCGAGGTGGACCGGCTTGAAGTAGTCGGTCCACAGCACCAGCAGCTCTTCCTTGGCCAGGTGGGCCTGCTCTTCCTTGATGGCCACGTAGCGGCTGACCGTGTTGAGGTAGGCGGCCCAGGCGGCGCCGTCGCCGGCGGCGGGCGGCTCGAGGGCCAGGATCTTCTTGGTCATGGACGCGGCGGCTTCGGCGGCGATGCGGGCGGAGGAGGGGTCGTAGACACCGCAGGGGCCGTCGCAGTGGGCGGAGGCCTCGTCGGGGGTGGACAGGCGCTGGTTCAGGGAGGCGAGGACGGTCTCGAGCATGGCGTTCTTCCGGGGTTCGGGGTGCACGGTGTTGGCGGCGCGGGGCGCGAGGCCATCGCGTCGCGAAGAGGGTAGGCGCGACCGGCCCCCGGGACAGCGCGCCTCCGCGGGGCGGTAGTACCGCCTACATGTATTCGGTACCGAATATCAGCCCGCGGGCTCCCCGGGGGCGAAGACCAGGTGGAAGGCCAGGTGCTCGGGCTCCTCGCCCTCCGGTGGCGTCTGGGGCAGGGCCTCGACCAGGCGGAATCCGGCGTCGGCGAAGGCCTGCTCGACCCAGGCGGCGGGGCAGGCGAAGGGCGGCACCGGCGGCGCGTTCCAGGGGCGCAGCACGTGCACCCGGGCGTCGTCCTGGACCGCCGCGCGCATGGAGCCCAGCAGGCCCGCGGACATCTGCAGCCGCATGGGCGGGAGCTGGTGCCCGGACGCCGCCGTGGGGATGCAGCCGATGCCGGTGTCGATCACGATCACCCGGTCCACAGAGCCGGGGGGCAGGGTCACGTCGTCGCGGCGGGATCGCACCAGCTCGACGTCGGCGGCCGCGGGCAGCTCGCTGGCCTCGAGGGCGGCCCCCAGGATGTCCAGGGAGGCCTGGTCCAGCTCCACCGCGTACAGCTTGGCGAAGGGCACGCCCTCGGCGAGCAGGCGCACCGGCAGGGCGCCGGTGCCAGCGCCGATGTCGGCGATGACGCTGTCTGGCTGCAGGTCGAAGGGGGCGAGATCCATGGTCACGGCGCGGGAGGCGCCCTGCCGGTAGGCCTCCAGCAGGCCCTGGGGATCCCCCTTCAGCGCCTGGATGGAGGCCAGGGCCTCGGCGCTGTTGGCCACCGCGCCCCGGTCGTCCGGTGGCACGCTGTTGGGGTTGGCCGTCGGCACGATCCGGCTGGCGTCATCGCTGGGCGCGGCCTCGACCGCCGGCTGGGGAGCGGGGGTCGCCGGGGGGGCGGGCTCGGGGGCGTCCGCCGTGCAGGAGCAGCTCAGGATCAGGGCCAGGGAGAGGG
>CAYZVO010000175.1:0-20442 GCA_964481655.1 uncultured Enterobacterales bacterium
CGCGGCGACCGGGGCCGGGGCGGCGACCGGGGGCGGGGCCGCGACGGGGGCCACCGGCGGTGGGGGCGAGGCCAGGGGCGCCGGAGGCGGCGCGGCGGCGGGCTTGGGCGGGGGTGGGGGCGCGCTGGCCGCCCTGGGCGCCGGTGGCGGCGGGGCGGCGGGTTGCGAGCCCGGCGGGATCCGGCGGGTCTCGAACTTGGCGTCATCCGCCGGCCGCGGCGTCGAGGGTGGAGGCGGCACAGGGGCGCCGGACCCCGGCGGCGGAGGGAGCTCCTTGCCGGCCACGGTCTGGGCCTCGAACTGGTCCTTGCCCAGCCCCTTGGGGACGAAGGTCTTGTCGGTGCCGAAGCCCGCAGGCAGGGCGTCTGAGCCACCCTCGAGACCGAAGATGAGGTTCTCGAAGGGCTTGGTCCCCGGGCTCGGCGGCGCCGGGGGGGCCGGCGCGGGTGCCGGCGCAGCGGCCGCGGCGGGCCGGGCCGAGGCGGCCTTGGGGGCCTCGAAGCGGAACTCGGTGGCCCCGATGCGGACGCGATCACCGTCGCTGAGATCGTGCTCCCGGACGCGCTTCGAGTTGACGAAGGTGCCGTTGACGCTGCCGAAGTCCTTGAGCAGCCAGCCGTCGCCCTGCTTGACGATCTCGGCGTGGGAGCGGCTTGCCGCGGGATCGGGCAGCACCACCTCGCGCTGCTCCGCGCGGCCCATGCTCAAGCCGCCTTCGCGGATCGGGTACTCCGGCCGCAGGCCCGTGCCGTGCACCAGCACGAGCTTGGCCACGCCGGCCACCCGGGGGGGCCCCGCGTCGCCCTCGGTGGCGGTGTCGGTGGCCTCGCGCTCCGCGGCCATGGGGATGGAGAAGCAGAGGATGAACGGATCGATGAGGATCTCGTCGCCATCCAGCAGGTCTCGCTTCCGCAACGGCTTGCCGTCGAAGTAGGTGCCGTTGCCGCTGCCGACGTCCTCGATGGTGACGCCGGTGTCGCTGACGGTCAGGCGCGCGTGGCGCCTGGACACCGCGATGTCCGGCAGCACGAGGCCATTGTCCTCGGCGCGGCCGATGTGGATGCTGCCCGCGGGCAGCGGCACGGTCATGTCAGGATGACCCTGCCTGCGAATGGTGAGCTCGATGCGCTGCGCGCTCATGGCACCCGACCTCCTGGTAAGGACCCGGCATAGCCCCGCGATGGAGCCGTACGCCTCCGAATCACTAGAGGAAACGTGCGGAGGAGGAAAACGTTCACGCTGATGTTAGCACGCTGACAGCCTACATGGCGGGGAGCGCGGTCACAGCGGGAAGGTCGGACACCTGGCGGTCAGTACTGCCGGGTCATCTGGGCCTGGGCCTTCTCCAGATATTCCTTGGCCTGCTGGTGGGAGCGGCTGGTCTCGTTGGGCGCCAGCAGCAGCACCATCTCCCAGGAGGCCACGGCCTGCTGGAACTGCATGTCGTCGTAGTAGCGGAGGCCCGCGTCGAAGTGCTCGGAGATCTTCTCCGTGATCTCGGTGTTGAGCCGATCGATGCGCCGCGCGCAGATCTCGCAGCTGGCGTCCAGCATCTGGGCCTGGTGGTAGGCCACCAGGGCGTCGTGCAGGCGCTGGGCGTTGTACAGACCGTGGGCCTTCTCGACCAGCTCGCGGGAGCTCATGCCCGGGGGTGGGTCGGGCCACTCTTCCTGGATGTCGCTGCCGCCGGTGACCATGGTGGGCGTGGAGGACGAGCCGTCGTCTCCGGACAGCAGGCTGTGCAGCGACGCGTCCACGGGGACCTCGACCGCGCTGCCCTGCGACCCTGCACCGGCCTCGCCGACGGCTCCATCGCCCGGTCCACCGAGGGTGGACTGCAGCAGCGACGAGACCTCGTCGTCCTCGACGGGATCGGCCATCTTGACCGTCCGGCTGCCGGCCATGGCGACCAGCGCGACCAGCCCGATCACGACGATGGCGGCGATGGCCAGCGGCAGGATCCGGAGGCCACCCTTTTTTGGGGCCCTGCGGCCGGTGGCCGCCGGCGGGGCAGCCACGGACACGGAACGATCGGCGCCTGGCTCGTCCAGCCGGACCTCGAAGACGGTGTTGCCGATGCGGATCTTGTCGCCTGGGGAGAGCTGGCGATGGGCCTGCACCCGGGTGTCGTTGACGAACACGCCGTTGCGCGAGCCCATGTCCTGCACCCACAGCGCGCCGTTGTGGAAGATCAAGCGCGCGTGCTGGCGAGAGACACCGGTGTCCTCGAGCAGGACCTCGTTGCCAGCCTGACGGCCGACCCGGAGGCCCTGGGGCGGGATGCTGTAGCGCTGGCCCTGGAGCTTGCCAGAGACACCGACCAGGAGGGGGAGGTTGGACATCCTGCGACTATCCTACCGCGACGACGGCCACGACGCCCGCCGACCCGGTGTTCACGGCACGGATCGCGACGCGATTCGCACCGATCTGGGTGGCCTGGGCAGAGGTCTTCGGGTCACCGCCTGCGACCTGTGCGCAGGCGGCGCGCAGTGTATCCAGGAACGCGGGATCGGGCAGGAGCTCGCCCAGGGGCTTGCCCACCAGGGCGTCGGGGGTCGAGGAGAGCCAGGCGGCCGCCGCCGCGCTCACGCCCACCACCGCCAGATCGGCCCCGACCATGAAGACGGGCACGGGCAGGTCGGTCACCATGCCGGTGAGCACCGCGGGGTCGAGACCGCCGCCGCCGCCTCCCCGATCACCGCGCTTCCAGCGGATCAGGAGCCGGTTGATGGAGTGGGTCAGATCGCGCAGGTGCTTCCACTCGGAGGGCACAGCCACCTGGCCGACGTGGCCGCGCATGGCCAGCTCGAGCTCCTCGCGCACCGCGATGATGGGCGCCGTGGAGAGCCGCCAGATGGACAGGCCGGTGGTCATGAGGATGCCGAAGAGCACCACCAGCGCCATGATCAGGCGCCCGAGGATGGGCGTGGACTCCGACACCGCGGTGTCGACGTCGAAGAGGATGTAGGCCCAGCCTGCGATGGAGGCGGGGGCGCCGTCCACGTGGGCCACGCGGATGGGCGCCAGCACGTGCCACTGCCCGCTGCCCTTGCGCCAGGCGGTGACCCGGCCGCGCACGTTGGCCTCGGCGAAGTAGTCCTTGCCGCCGATGGACTGGCGGACCTTCTCCGGAGGCGCGCGCACGATGCCCTGGTCGTTGGTGATCATGCACACCTTGACCCCGGGCTCGCCCAGCAGGAAGTTCGCGTCGAGCTTGAGGTTGTTCTGCTCGGCGATGTAGGTCACGTTCCGGGCAGCGAGGGCCAGGGAGAGGGCCTTGCCCCGCTCGAGCACCTGCAGCTGCGCGACCGACCGGGCGTGCAGGACCTGGGAGAGCACGCCGCCGCCGGGCGCGAGCAGGAAGCACAGGCAGGCGAAGAGCATGATCGCGGCGAGCTGGATGCTCCACGGGAGCTTGCGCACGCGGCGCCAGACATGCTTGGCCTTGCCCGGGAGGTCCTCGGGCATCGGGGTCACGGCGCTGCAGTCTCCGGCGGGGGAGATGCCGCCGTAGGAGGGCGGGTCGCCGAAGCCGGGATCGCTGTCGCCAGCCGGCGGGCTGCCGAAGCCGGCGCTGGAGCCGAAGCCGCCGGCGCTGGAGCCGAAGCTCGAGGGCTGCGGCTGGGCGTGCAGGGCGGGCTCCTGGGGCTCGGCGGGGCCGGCCTCGGGGATGTCGCGGGTGACGGTCGGGGGAGCCTCGTTCCCGCCAGCGCCGCCGAAGCCGAAGCCGCCACCACCGCCGGACCCGAAAGGATCGGCGCCGGCGCCACCGAGGGGGGCGGGGGGGGGGGGGGCGGCGGGGGGGGGTGGGGGGGGGGGGGGGGCGAGGGGCGAGGGCGGGGGCGGGCCCGCGGCCGGGGGCGGCGGGGCCCCGAAGGCACCGCTGGCGTTGGGATCGGCGCCGAACCCACCGGACGCCGCCGGTGGGGGCGGAGCCGACGCATGCTGCGCTGGGGCGGGCGGTGGGGGTGCCGCGGCCGGGGGCGCGGCCGCGGGGGGCGGCGGCGCAGGCTGAGCGGGGGGCGGCCCAGCGCGGGGGGACGGCCGCGTGACGGAGCGATCCGACTGGGGGGGCTGTGGGTGGGACGGAGCCGCCGGTACAGACTCGCCGACCTGCAGCAGCCAGTCGCCGATCTGCACGCGCTGGCCGGCCTGGAGGACGGCCTCGCGCACCTTGTGGCCCTCGACGTAGACGCCGTTGGTGGAGCCGCGATCGCTCACCACCAGCTGCGCGCCCTGCAGCACGAAGGCGCAGTGGCGGCCGCTCACGTGGGAGCTGGGGAGGTGGACGTGGTTGTCCGGGCTCCGACCCGCGGTGTTCTCTCCCTGCTGGAGGGGGAAGACCTTGCCCTCGTGGGGCCCTCGCAGGACCTCGAGTTTCATGCGCGTTCCACGGGCTCGAAGGACAGGGTGTCGCCCCGCTGGGTCTCGCTGCGCTGGATGACACCAGCGGGCAGCTCGACGGCGGTCCGGGCACCCCTGAAGAAGCGGGTCATGCGCCACGGTCGGATGGTGGGCACCAGCCCGACCACCTCGCAGGTCCCGGTCTGCTCTCGCTGGCGGGACACGAAGACGACGTCGATGGGGTAGCGCATGAAGAACATGTGGATGGAGTTGCAGGGCTCCAGCAACAGGGCGTCGCCCTCGGGCAGCTCGTCGGTGAGCATCAGCCCACGGAAGCGCTCCCAGGCGTTGCGCGCCCGGACCGCGCGCTCGGCCAGGACCGTGTCACGCGTGTCGTTCCGCACGCGGTAGTGCTCAGCCACCGACGACACCCGAGCCGTAGATGAAGTTGAGCACGATGGGCCCGAAGATCACCACGAACACCGCGGGCATGATGCACAGGATGAGCGGGAAGAGGATCTTCTGGGAGGCGTGGGCGCCCATGCGCTCGGCGCGCTGGTAGCGCTGGGTCCGGATCAGGTCGGACTGGGCCCGCAGCACCGGGCCGATGCTGGCGCCCAGGATGTCGGCCTGGATGAGCAGGGCCGAGAAGGACGAGATCTCCGCCATGTTGCAGCGATAGGCCAGGTTGCGCAGCGCCTGCTGGCGAGAGGCGCCGATCTGGATCTCCCGCAGGAAGAACGCGAGCTCCTCGACCAGGGGGCCGGGGGTGGCCTTCTCGACCACCTTGTGCAGGCCGGCCACGAAGTCCAGGCCCGCCTCGACCGACAGGGTGAGCAGGTCCATCACGTAGGGCAGCGAGCGCCGGATCTCGTCCTGGCGGCGCTTGACCTCGCCGTTGATCCAGATCTCGGGGAAGCTCGAGCCCAGCAGGATCACCCCGAGGTCCACGACGAAGGGCTGGTCCCAGCCGGTGATCACCTTGCAGAGCAGGCCGACGAACATGCTCCAGAAGATCACCGCCATGACGATCTTGTAGGCGATGAACTCGTCGGTGCTCATGGCCCCGGTCATGCCGGCGGTCACGAACTGGCGCTCGACCCAGTCCCGGTAGCGGGGCAGCTTGAGGCCGCGCACCAGCGGGACGAACATGCGGAACAGGGGCCGCAGCAGCTCGATGATGGGGCTGATCTGCCCGGAGGCGACGCCCTGCAGGCCGAGCTGTTCCTCCATGCGCTTCTTGGAGTCGTCCGGCACCATGCCCGCCACCGCGACGAAGACCGCCAGGGTGGTGACCAGGAGAAGCAGCAGGGAGATTGCGGGGATCATGGTCGGGAGATTCTACCAGGAAGCCACACGCTAGCCCAAGATCGCGCGGGCCTCAGCCACGTCGTCGCGGATCTGGGCGGTCAGCGCCTCGAGATCCGGGAAGCGCACTTCGGACCGTATGCGGCGTACGAAGTGCATCTCCAGCTCGCGACCGTACAGCTCGTCCGCCCCGAAGGTGCCGGGAGGCACCATGAGGTGGACCTCGATGGAGAAGCTCTCGCCGTCCACCGTGGGGCGCGCCCCGAGGTTGGCGACGCCGGGGACCAGGCCGTTGCCGTCCACCTGCCCGCGCACAGCGTAGACGCCGGAGGCGGGGATGAGCTCCGCGTCCGCCAGCAGGTTGGCGGTGGGGAAGCCGATGGTGCGGCCCCGCTGGTCACCACGGACCACGGTGCCGCCGATGGCGTAGGGACGACCGAGCATCTCGGCGGCGTCCGCCACCCGGCCGTCGCGGAGGCAGGCCCGGATGCGGGTGGACGAGACGATGCGACCCTCGCGGGAGAGGGGCAGCACGACCTCGATGGGCAGCTCGGGCATCAGCTGCGAGACGGTGCGGTGGTCCCCGGCCCGACCCGCGCCGAAGCGGAAGTCGTGGCCCACGACCATCGCCGACGGACGCAGCCGCCGACCCAGCACCTCCTGCACGAACCACTCCGGGGAGCGCGCGGCCAGGGCCGGCGAGAAGCGCTCGAGGCAGACCTGGTCCACGCCCAGCTCCCCCAGCCTGGCGACCTTGTCCTCGATGGGGATGATGCGGTGGGGGCCAGCGCCGAAGACCGCCTGGGGCGTCGGCTCGAAGGTGTAGACCATGGCCGGCCGACCCAGCTCTCGGGCGCGGGCCACCAGGCGCTCCAGCAGGACCCGGTGCCCCATGTGCACGCCGTCGAAGTTGCCCACGGTGAGCACGGGGTGCTCCGCCCGGGGCAGGCGCGAGGCGGAGGAGAGCAGCACGATGGGTTCCATGGGCGCCTCATAGCCGGGGGGCTGCGGGGGGGCATGGTGGGAGCGCCACCGACCTGTCCCCACAGCCGTGCCCAACCATGATCCGGATCGCCGTCCCGCCGGCCGGTTCCGGGGGCTGTGCCGAGCCTGGCGAATTAGGTTCGAGGCCCCTCCGACGGACAAGATCGGCGACTGCCCGCCACCGTCGGAACGCCACGAATCCCCAACCCATGCGGAGACCGCCATGAACGTCCTGATCGCTGACAAGTGCCCTGACTGGTTCGTCGAGAAGCTGAAGGCCGCCGGCTGCGACGTGATGTGGGAGCCGACCCTCGAGGCCGACGCCCTGACCGAGGCCATCGTGGCCCACAAGCCCGTCGCCATGGTGGTGCGCTCCACCAAGGTGCAGAAGCCCCAGCTCGACGCCGCCACCGAGCTCAAGCTCATCATCCGCGCCGGCGCTGGCTTCAACACCATCGACTACGTCTACGGCAAGGACAAGGGCGTCGCGGTCTGCAACTGCCCCGGCATGAACGCCTCCGCCGTGGCCGAGCTGGCCATCGGCCACCTCATCAACATGGACCGCCAGATCGCCGACGAAGCCGCCGACCTGCGCGCCGGCACCTGGGCCAAGAAGACCTACGCCAAGGCCGCGGGCCTGCGTGGCAAGACCCTGGGCGTCCTGGGCATGGGCAACATCGGGCAGCTCACCGCTCGCATCGCCCAGGCCATGTTCATGGACATCATCACCTGGGACCCCTTCCTCACCCAGGAGAAGGCCGACGAGCTCGGCGTCACCAAGACCGAAGACATCCTCGAGGTCGCCCGCCAGGCCGACGCCGTCAGCATCCACCTGGCCCTGGTGCCCCCCACCAAGGACCTCATCGGCGCCGAGTTCATCGCCGCCATGAAGCCCGGCGCCTTCCTCATCAACACCTCCCGCGCCGGCATCGTCGTCAAGGACGCCCTGGTCGCTGGCATCCAGGAGAAGGGCCTGCGCGCGGGCCTGGACGTCTTCTGGGACGAGCCCGCCGCCAACGACAAGGACTTCGGCGACGACGTCGTGAACCTGCCCGGCGTCTACGGCACCCACCACGTCGGTGCCTCGACCGCCCAGGCCCAGAACGCTGTGTCCGAAGAAGCCTGGCGGGTCATGGAGCAGTTCATGGCCACCGGCGAGTTCCTCAATCACGTCAACACGTAAGCGGCTTCGGCCCTGACTCAGGAGATCCACATGCGCAAGCACAACTTCTTCGCTGGCCCCGCAGTGCTGCCCCTCGAGGTGGTCGAGGCCGTCCAGGCCGAGCTGCCTGACTTCAAGGGCATGGGCACCGGCCTGATGGAGTCCTCCCACCGCTCCAAGCAGTTCGGCGAGACCTGGGCCAGCGCCCAGGACACCATGGCCGCGCTGTTCGGCGTGCCGGACACCCACGAGATCATGTTCCTGCAGGGCGGCGCCTCCCTGCAGTTCCTCAACGTCCCCATGAACCTGGTGCCGAAGGGCGGCAAGGCCGACTACATCGACACCGGCACGTGGTCCAAGAAGGCCATCAAGGAAGCGAAGTGGGTCTGTGACACCGCCACGCTCTGGTCCGGCGCCGACATCGGCTACAACCGCTGTCCCACCGCCGACGAGTACACCGTGCGCGACGGCGCGGCCTACCTGCACTACACCACCAACAACACCATCGCCGGCACCCAGTTCACGGCCGAGCCGGTGAGCGGTGACGTGCCCCTGGTGGCCGACATGTCCTCCGACATGCTCTGCTGCCCCCGCGACGTGGCCCGCCACGCCGTGATCTACGCCGGCGCCCAGAAGAACATGGGCCCCAGCGGTGTGTGCATCATCATCGTGGACAAGGGCATCCTCGAGCGCACCGAGGTCGACATCCCGACCTACCTCAACTACCGCACCCACGTGGGCAAGATCTTCAACACCCCCAACACCCTGGGCGTGTACGTGATCGAGAAGGTCCTGAAGTGGATCGAGGGCATGGGCGGCCTCGAGGCCATGCACGAGCACAACAAGGCCAAGGCCGGCCTGCTCTACGACACCATGGACGCCTCCGACTTCTGGAAGCCCCACGCCACCGTCGACTCCCGCTCGCTGATGAACGTCACCTGGCGCATCGCGAACACCGATCTCGAGGGCAAGTTCATCGCCGAGGCCGCCGAAGCCGGGCTGATGGGCCTCAAGGGCCACCGCTCCGTGGGCGGCCTGCGCGCCAGCATCTACAACGCCTGCCCCGTGGCGAGCGTGGAAGCGCTGGTGGACTTCATGAACGAGTTCGAGCGGGTCAACGGGTAGAAGCCGTCAGCTGTCAGCTGTCAGCTGTCAGCCCATCGCCCCGGTCCGCTTCGGCGGGTCGGGGCGTTGTGCTGGTGGCCTGCGCCGCTGGCGATTCGGTCGGCGGGAGCATAGCAAACAAGGGTCGGAATGCGGCGCTGGGCCGCGTTCATCGAGATGGGAGCCGCCATGGGCGACGAGAGGGTCAGGACCCGGTACTGCGGACGGTGCCTCACCACCTTCCAGATGGATCCCGAGCACTGCCCCAACCTCCCCTGCCGCACCGCTCGGCCCAAGGAGGGCTGGGGGGTGATCTTCGAGGCCGGCGAGATCATCGACCGGCACTACCGGATCATGCGCCGCCTGGCCACGGGCGGGGCCGGGGTCACCTACCTGGCCGCCGAGGTCGAGCCCGAGACCGACGACGAAGCCTGCGATCTCGCGGTCAAGGTGCTGTGGGCCACCCGGGACCACGGCTCCTACCTGCGACGCCTGTCCCAGGAAGCCCAGATCCTCCAGGAGCTGGCCCACCCCCACATCGTCGAGTACCGCGGCTTCGTCCACCGCACCGGCCACGCCCCCTACCTGGTCACCCGCTTCGAGCACGGCGGCTCCCTGTACGACCACGTGCGCAGGCGGCAGCGCCTGAGTCTCCGTGAGTCCGCCTCCATCGGCCGCCAGGTCCTCGAGGCGCTGGGCCGTGCCCACCAGGCCGGCGTCATCCACCGGGACCTCAAGCCCGAGAACGTGCTGCTGCAGGACATCCCCGAGCCCGGCAGCAACCCCCACATCTTCGTGGCCGACTTCGGCATCGCCAAGGTCCAGGGCCTCTTCTCCGACGGGCTCACCCGTGTCGGCGCCTTCGTGGGCACCCCCCAGTACGCCGCGCCGGAGCAGTTCGACGGCCTGCAGCCCTCGCCGGCCACCGACGTCTTCGCCACCGGCGCGATGCTCTACTTCTGCCTCCAGGGCCAGCCCCTGCTGCCCCTCGCCAACCGCCTGCCGGCCGAGGACGCCCGCGAGCTGCTGGTGCAGAAGATCCCCCCCAAGCTGGTGCTACCGGACGAGAAGCCCGAACAGGTCAAGGCGGTGGAGCAGGTGCTCGAGGCCGCCATGGCCGAGGATCCCAACCAACGCGTCACCGTGCGCGAGATGCACGGCATGCTCGAGGCCATCGAGCACGGCTCCTTCCTGATCCGCCCCACCCGCACCGCCGTGCCCGAGCGCGCCAAGACCAGCGAGACCAACATCTTCCTGTTCTCCCAGGACGGCCTGGACGACGACGCCGAGGCCGCCCCCACGGATCAGGGCGAGGCCCCCATCCCGCCGGGACAGGACCAGCCCCCTCCCCCGCCACCGCGGGACGAACAGCCCCCTCCCCCGCCACCGCGGGACGAGCAGCCCCCTCCCCCGCCACCGCGGGATGAGCCCCCCCCGCCGCCCACGGATGACGGACCGGCGTTCGGGGCCGACGCGACGGACCAGGCCCTCGCCCAGAAGGCGGAGCCAGCGCCACCCGAGCCAGCGCGCCCCGAGCCCCCGCCCCCCGAACCCGTGCGCGACGATCCTGCCCCACCGGCCCCGCCGGCCCCGCCGCGCAAGAAGCGCAGCAAGCTCCCGCTGCTGCTGCTCGGTGGCCTGCTGCTGACCGGGCTGTGCGGCGGCGGCGGCGTCGCCGGGCTGGTGATCCTGCGCCCCGACCTGCTCGCGGGCATCCCCGTGCTCGAGGACCTGGGCGACCCGGGCGCGACCACCAGCGGCCCCGACAAGCTCGAAGTGGCCATCGGCGCCCGGCTCAACACCCTGGCATCCCAGGGCGTGGTCCAGTGCGGCATCCACGCCAAGGTCACCGTGCCGGTCACCGTCACCCCCGCCGGGGTGGTGCAGCCCGGACGGGTCGTGGGCATCCCGGTCCCCAAGAAGGCCCGCTGCCTCGAGACCTACCTGTCCGGCTTCGAGATGCAGCCCGCCCCCACCAAGGCCCTGAGCTTCACCGTCCAGGTCCCCCAGTAGCGACCCCGCGGCCGGTCTCAGTCCTCGGGGACCAGGGTGGTCTCCTTGGTGAGCGGCTTACCCTTGCGAGGCTTCGCCAGCTCCGGGACCTCGTCGATGCGGGCCACCATGACGGTGATGTTGTCGGTGGAGCCGTGGGCGATGGCGCGCTCCACGAGCACCTCGGCGCAGGCGGCCGGCTGGGGCACCTCGCGCAGGGCGTCGGCGATGCGGCGATCGTCCACGAAGCCGGTCAGGCCGTCGGTACACAGCAGCAGCAGATCGCCGGGGCGCAGGTGGCGCGAGCCGGTGTCGCGGCCGGCATCGATGCGCACGGAGGCGTCGTCCCCCAGGCCGCGAGAGCCGTAGACGAAGCTCTGGGCGAGCCGGTCGGCGTCGGGGGGCAGGGGGCGCTGGTCGCGCAGGGCGAACTCGCGATGGGTGTGGTCGGCGGTGAGGCGGATCAGCGCGTTGTTGCGGAAGAAGTAGAGCCGGCTGTCGCCCACGTGGACCCAGAAGACCCGCCCATCGAGCACCCAGGCCCCGGTGAGGGTGGTGCCCAGCCGCACGCTGCCCCGGCGGGCGACGGTGGAATGCAGCCGGTTGTGGGCCTTGAGGACGAAGCGCAGCAGGGCCAGCTCGGGCGCCTGGGGCTTGCCCTTGCTGTACAGCAGGGAGAAGGCCTGCACCGCGGCCGCAGAGGCCAGGGCGCCGTCCTCGTGGCCGCCCATGCCGTCGGCGACCGCGAGCAGCACGCCCGCGCCCTGCTCGGCGCGCACCACTTCTTTGTCGCCATCGCGGAAGCGGACCTGGCCGTTACGACAGACAAGGTAGTTGTCTTCGTTCGCGACACGACCGCCGCGCTCGCTCTCGATCCCGGTGGAGCACACCAGGCCGATGGTGATGACATAGGACACGGAGCCCGCGACCTCCGACAACGCTGATCGCGCTGAGTCTAACAGGCTGGCCCGCGCGGAGCAGTCGCGGGGATCAGGCGTCTTCGAACCTGTACACGGAGATGCCGGCGATCAGCATGTCTCCATGGCGCAGCGCGAAGCCCGAGCCATCCTCCGGCGCGGTGCGGAAGCGCCCATCTCCGCTGCGATGGAAGAAGGGCTGGAAGGAGCCATCCGGGTAGGCGTAGGCGTCGAGGTAGTCGGAGACCACCAGGCGCCCCGCGTCGTAGGTGGCGATGCAGTCGATGGGCCCCAAGCGGACCGGCGTGGCGGCGCGCAGCGGGAAGCCGCGGGTGAAGAGCGCGGCCACCAGGCGATCGTCGAGATCCAGGGCCAGCAGCTGAGCGCGGGGATCGGGCAGCCAGGGCTCCCGGCGCAGGGTCGAGGCGACCGCGAAGTCCTCTTCGCCGTGCTCGTCGCGCCGGACCACCTCCAGCTGCAGCTGATCGAGGGCGCCGGACTCGGCCACGGCGCCGCCGTCGAGCAGCAGGCGGGCGTCGTCACCGTCGACGAGCTCGGCCTGGCCTCGCTTGCCCCGGACCGCGAGCCGGAAGTAGTCGCGAGCCTCGAAGCTCTGCTTCGCGAAGGTGCGGTTCTCTGGGATGACCACCTGGGCGGCGCGGTGGTTGCCCACCACCACGCGACCCGAGACCATCCAGCCCAGCTGCTGCAGGCGGCCGGGACGGGACAGGGCCAGCTGCCAGCCAGCCTCGTCCACCGCGACCACCTCGTCGGTGGCCGGGCGCTGGAGCTTGGGGCGCGGGGGCTTGGCCGGGGGACCGGCGACCGGGTCGACGGACTCGGGGCGGGCCTTGGGAGGCTCCGTGGGCGGGGGTGCCGCCGCGGGCTCGACGCCGCGGCTGACGACCGGGCCCCCAGGAGCCTGGAGGTGGCGGGGCACCGGCGCGTCGATGCCGAGGATGGAGTCGAAGCCCTGGTCGGTGATGGACACGCCATCGGGCGCGGGGCCCACTTCACCGAGGCCGTGGGCCACCGGAGCGTCCTCGTTGGCGACGGGATCGAGCTCGGCGGAGACCGCCTTGACCGGCATCGTGGTCGGCGGTGCCTTGGCCAAGGGACGCGCCGGAGCGGGCTTGGGCTCCGGAGCCGGGTCGGGGCTGGGGGTCGCGGTGGGGACCCGCTTGGGAGCCGGGGGCTTCGGCGCGGGCGGCTTGGGAGCCGGGGGCTTCGGCGCAGGCGGCTTGGGAGCCGGAGGCTTCGGCGCGGGCGGCTTGGGGGCCGGGGGCGTCTGCGCGGGCGGCTCGGGAGCCGGGGGCGCGGGCCTCGACGGCAGCTCGACGGGCTTGGGGAGATCGTCGATGGGCTCGTCCACGAAGCTGTCGTCGGGCATGCTCAGGGCCGCGCGGGCCAGGGCGTCGGCGGTCAGCTTCTCGACCTCGGGGGTGCGGGGCGGGGGGTAGGAGACCTCGAAGAGGTTGTTGCCCACCATCACCTCGTCGCCAGGCAGCAGGTCGAGGTGACGCAGGCCCTTCTCGTCCCGCGCGGGGTGCAGGGAGAAGACGTCGGATCCCCGCCGCACGAAGCTGTAGCAATGCCGCGCCAGGTTGCGCAGCATGGGCTCGCCTTCGACGTCGATCTCCGCGTGCAGCGAGGCGACCATGATGGAGTCGTTGTAGAAGCGGCTCTTGGGGATGTCGCCCGTGCGGGAGCGGATGAAGTCGCCTTCGCCCAGCTCCATGCGCCACTGGAGGTTGTCGTTGTGGGGCTCGTCGGGCAGGCGGACCTTGCAGCGGCGGTCGCGCCCGATGCGGTAGACGGAGCCGAAGACCAGGTAGGTGCTGCCCGCGGTGCGGCGGATCTCGCCCAGGTAGGGCCAGCCGTCGGCGGCGACGCTGCCGAGGTCGCGGTACTCGAGCAGCTGGTTGGCCACGCGGATCTCGAGCTCACCCCGGAGGCGGACCGGCTTGTCCACCGGCGCCGGCCGGCCGGCCAGCAGCACCCGGTCGGTGCGGGCGACGAAGTAGACCTTGTCCTCGCGCACCTGGAAGAGGGCCTCGGGATCGGGCAGCGAGGTGCCCAGCTGCCCGCTGCGGCTCACGAACACGTCGTAGCCTTCCATGAACACGGAGAAGTGCACCCGCTGCAGCAGCGCGCCGCGCTCCTTGAGGGTGAAGATGCGCTCGTCGACGGCGTCGGGCACGATGGTGTGGTGCCAGCGATCGCCGCCGCCCCTGGGCTTGCTGGCGACCCTGGGCGGCGCCGCCTTGGCGTCCAGGCGCGGGCGGACCCGGCTGGGCTTCGCCGGCTTGGAGCCACCGGCGAAGTCGTCGGCGCTGCGGCCGGCGAGCTTGACCGCGGCCGGCCCCTTGGCGGGCTCGGCGGCCGGGGTCTCCGGCGCATCGATGCGGGTGAGATCGGAGGTCTTGCTGACCCGCGCGCCCTTGGAGGCCTGGGCCCCATCGGAGGGGTCGCTGGTGGGGTCGCGGAGGAAGGTGTCCACCACGCCCAGGACCAGGAAGGCCACCGCCGCGCCGCCGCGCTCGGTGACGGCCAGGACCGAGGGGCCCTCGGCCGACTGGACGCTCCCCACCTCGAAGCGGCTCTGGTAGTCGGGGTTGATCACGTGGACCAGCGAGCCGTCCGGGTACTGCTGAAGCTGGTACAGCGCGGGCGCCTCGAGGGCCTCGTGGGCGAAGTTGTCCAGCCAGTGGTTGCCGAGGGTGTAGCAGAGCTGGTCCGAGTAGAGCATCCCCACCTTGCGGTAGCCCTCCCAGGCGCCGGGGATGTTGAGGTGGACCGCCAGCACCGGCGATGAGGTGCCGAGGGGACCCGCGTAGGCGTTGGGGAGCAGGGCGGTCACGAACTGGCCGGGCTCGAGCCCGATGCTGGGGCCCCGCAGCCGCTCGCTGCCATCGGCGACCAGGGTGACCTGGAAGCGCCGGTCGGGGAAGACCTGGTTGAACTGGGTCTGCTTGCACCACTCGCGCAGGTTGGAGAGCAGCAGCTCCGCCGCCTCGTTGCGCCAGAAGTCGCCCGTGTCCAGCTCTGCGCGCTGCCAATCGGACTGGTTGATCACCACCATCAGATCGGTGAAGCCGGCGACGCCGTCGCCCTGCTCGTTGGAGAGGTGGTGCAGCAGGCCGCCCCGCCGCCGCCCTCGGCTCGACAGCTCCCACAGCAGCTCGGAGCGCTCGACGAGATCGTCGGCGGTGGTGTGCAAGCGCAGGCGGGAGGCGAAGAAGCCACCCCGGCCCTGTTCACCTGCGATGAACGAGGCATCCCCGCTGAGGCCGCGCGTTCCATCGTTCGAGAAGACACGCGAGAACCAGTTGCCGAGCTGGGCCATCGAGACTCCAAGGGTGGTCAGCCCGATCCCTAACCGGACCCCGTACCCAGGACACGATCCCACCGGCACGCCACCCTGGGGTTATGGGGGCAGCCCTCCATCCCAGCGCTCAGCGACCATGCCCCGCATCCGCCCCCGGCTCCGTCTCGCCCTCATCCTGGCGGCCGTCGTCACCGCAATCGCCGCGGTGGCGCTGATCCCGAGCTTCATCCCCCCGCGCGCCAAGCGGCCCGGGGTCCACCGGGTGGCCGCGCCGGCACCACCTCCAGCCGACGCCCTCAGCGCCGCCCTGGCGCCCAGCGCCGAGCTGGCCATCGACCTCGAGAACACGGACGTCCTGGTGGCCATGGTCTGCACCTTCCGGCGCGACCGCCTGGAGCCCTACGGCCAGGCCCTGCCCACCAGCCCGTTTCTCCAGCAGCTCGCCGAGCACGGGGTGCTCTTCGAGCACGCCATCGTGCAGAGCCCCTGGACCCGCCCCTCCACCGGCAGCCTGGTCACCGGCCGCTGGGCCGAGGTGCTCCAGCTCGACGATCCGGGGCGCTCGTCGTTCCACAACCGCGCCCTGGCCGACGAGTTCGTGACCATCGCCGAGCAGCTGCGGGATCGCGGCTACCGCACCATCGGCGCCTCGGGCAACCCCAACATCAGCAGCACCTTCGGCTTCGACCAGGGCTTCGATGTCCACCACGAGCCCGAGTCCCTCTGGCGGGACGCCCAGGGGCCGGCCCCCACCGGCGCCGACCTCAACGCCCAGCTGCTCGCCGAGCTCGACGCCACGCCAGCAGACCAGCGAGTCTACCTCCAGGGCTTCTACGTGGACACCCACGCCCCGCGGCACCCCTCCACCAAGGCCCTGCGGGCGGTTCGAGGGGAGCCGGGTACCAGCCCTCGGCGGGTCCAGGCCTACGACGCCACCCTGCTGACCCTCGACGCCCACCTCGCCGAGCTCTTCGTCGAGGTCAAGCGCCGACGGCCCAACCTGCTCTTCGTGGTGGTGGGTGACCACGGTGAAGGCCTGAACCTCCCGCAGCACCACGGCAAGGGCCACGGCAACTACCTCTACAACAGCACCGTGGACGTGCCCTTCCTCTGGCACCACCCCGCCCTGCCCGAACCGGGCCGGCGCATCGGGGGGCTGTCCATGGGCATCGACCTGCTGCCCACCGTGCTCGACCTGCTGGGCGTGGCGCCCTCCGCCGTCGTGGACGGCTCGAGCCAGGCCCCGGCCCTGCTGGGGGAGCAGGATCGCGCCACCCACCAGCACGCCTACACCCAGACCTACTTCCGCAAGTCGAACAAGACCGCGGTGTTCGGGCAGGGCTACCAGCTCATCCGCGATCGGACCGAGGACGGGGGCGAGGCCCTGTACGCGCCAGAAGACCCCCTCCAGGAGACCGACGTCTACGGCAACCACCCCGGCGTCGAGCGCGCGCTGGCCCAGGAGCTGGATGCCTGGGAGGCCTCCGTGGAGGCCGCCGCCGCCGCCGGTGCCGGGCCCGTGGAGGGCACGCCGAGCGACGACATGGTCGAGCAGCTACGCACCCTCGGGTACATCGAGTGAGCCGCGCGGCCGACCGCGCGCGGGCCATCGTCGAGGTCCCGCGAGGCTCCTTCATCAAGCGCGAGCTGCACGACGGGCGCCGCATCGACTTCGTCTCTCCCCTGCCCTCGCCCTGGAACTACGGCTACCTCCCCGACCTGCCCGGCGAGGACGGTGATCCCGCCGACGCCGTGATCATGGGACCCCGGGTCGCCGCGGGTGCAGAGATCGAGCTGCCGGTGGTGGCCCGGGTGCGCTTCGTCGACGCCGGGGAGCGCGACGACAAGCTGGTGCTCTCGGATCGGCCCCTCAGCCGCCGGCAGCGCCGGGGCCTGGCCGCGTTCTTCAGGCTGTACGCCCGGGCCAAGATCCTGCTGAACCTGGCCAAGGGCGACCGGGGGCCCACCCGCTTCGAGGGGCTGGAGCTGCTCGAAGACTAGCGCGCGGTCTCGGCGGCGTAGTCGGGGTCCACCACGACCAGGTTCTTGGCGAACTGCAGGTTGTCGCCGAGATCGTAGTTCTGGGTGTCGTCGAGGAACTCGAGGTCGCCGATGAGCACCACCTCGCCGCCCCAGCCCAGGGGCTGGTCCTTGACCACGATGTGGTTGCCTTCGTTGTGGACCAGGTAGGGGGCGTCGTTGGCGTTGATGAAGCAGGGGTCCGAGAAGCGCAGCTCGCCGACACCCTCGGTCATCTGGTCGTTGGCGATGAAGTCGGTGTCGAGCATCTGGAACTCGTCCGTGCCCTCGCCGGTGAAGCGCGGGCGGATGCCCCAGTTGTCCAGCAGGTTCGAGATGATGTTGCTGTCGCAGTTGTCGACCTCGTTGAACACCACGATGCGGGTGCCCTTGCGGCGGGCGCCCTCGAGCAGGTCGATCTGCTCCATGTCGAAGTTGCTGCCGCCGTAGATGCCCGGGGCCATCAGGCCGATCATGCGGTAGTCGGTGAGGTCGTCGCCCAGGCTGCTGCGCACATCGGTGTTCCAGCCGAAGCTGTCTTTCCAGATCTCGTCGATGTCGTCGTACTGACCGAAGCCATCGGAGCTGGCACCCTCGAGCCCGCCGTTGCCGGTGTAGAGCATGATGCGGTCACCGGTGGGGTACACCGGGCCCTCGGGGGCGGTGTCCTCGGGGGGAGAGGTGTCGATGGGCTCGGGCTTCTCGCACGCCAAGGCGAACAGGGGAAGGACCAGCAGGAAGAGGGAGCGCGCCATGGGCGACCTCGCAGGATGAGCCGGGCAGGGGGAAGGGTTCGTGTAGCACGGGTCGCGCAGCGACGTCCCGACGCTCGTATCGCCGCGAACCCCGGCCGTCGATGTTGCACACCTCGAAGGCCGACTCTCACCGCGTCCGCTTGAAACGCCCATCGGGACGGCGTACAAGCAGAGGACGCCCTCCTGCGCGGATCGTAGGGGGGACGCCGCCTTCACCGGCCCTCTCGCGTCACCCGTTCGACGGACTCCGAATGTCGCTGATCCTCACCTTGGGCCTGATCGCCGTAACCTCGGCCGATCCGGATCCAGCCTGCCCCGACGACGCATCCGTCCGCGCCCTCAAGAAGCAGAACGCCGCGCTCCAGCAGGCGCTCGCGCCCGTTGAGCCCGACGCCGACGCCCTCGACGGCGCCTTCGTCGATGTGCAGACCATGCTCGGCTGTGTGCCGGACCTGCCACCCTCGGTGGTCTCGCGCAGCTTCCTGTTGTTGGGGGCCTACTACTTCGACATGGGCGACGCCTTCCGGGCCGAGCCCTTCGTGAGCGCCGCCGCGCTGCTGGGCGGCGAGAGCGCCTGGCTCGACGAGCTCGGCCCCGACCTGCGCACCCGCTTCTTCAACACCCTGGCCAGCGATCGCCCCCTGGGGGTCGTCTACGGCCCCGAGCTGCTGCTCGCCGGCGGCTTCCACCTGGTGGGCTCCCAGGGCCCCCCGCCCTGGCTGATGCCCGTGGGCACCTTCACCTTCGAGTGGGGCGAGCGCAGCGTGCCGGTCAACGTCAACGACCGAGACCTCACCCTGGTCACCCCCAGGACCTTCGACGAGTTCGACTCGCTGGTCGAGGGTGTGACCGAGTCGGACCTCGAAGAGCCCGACTACGACCAGCCGATCTACTACGACCGCCGCGCCGAGCGGAAGACCCAGCGCGAGCAGGAGAAGCAACGGGAGCAGGAGCGCAAGGAGAAGGAGCAACAGCAGGCCGAGCAGCCTGAGGAGCCCGAGGCCCCGCCTGATCCGGCGGTGGACGCGCTGTCCTTCTTCGACGAGCTGGCCGAGCTCGAGACCGACGACTCCCCCCCGCCCCCCGAGCTGCCCCCCGAGCCCGACAAGCCCAAGCCCGAGACCAGCACCCGCCTGCACGCGGGCATCGGCGGCGCCTGGACCATGACCGGCCCCGCCAGCGGCGACTCGCCGGTGGGCGACGCCAGCTACGGCGGCCTGGGCGCGGTGGCCGAGCTGGGCCTGACCCTGCGCATCGGCGACACCCTGGCACTCCGACCGGAGCTGGGGTTCCGGAGCGCTGGCGGCGCCCCGGATCTGGACCCGACGTTGTTCACCGACGAAGGCTACGACGGCGAGGTCCCGGTCGAGGAGCTCCGGGATCGCCTGCTGCTCGGCGTGGTGCGCATGCCTGTGCTGCTGCACCTCGGCCCCCTGGCTGTAGGCGCCGGACCCGCCTGGGCCATGGGCACCGCCCGGGTCACGGCCACCACCAGCTGCGGCGAAGACATCAGCTGCGTCACCCCCATGCAGGGGACCGTGATGGCCCCCGGAGGCTCGCTCTTGATCGGATTCAGGCCCGGAAGCTCGCCGATCGTGCCCTGGCTCGATCTCACCGTGCTCCACGACGGGGAGCGCGCCGCGATGGCCGCCGGCCTGGTGCTGGCCTGGGAGGGTTCGCCATGATGCCCCGCCCCACCCTCGTCCTGCTGCTGATCGCCGCGGGCTGCGGCACCAGCTGGGAAGCCATCGACGCCGACGGTGACGGGTTCACCCGCAAGGACGGAGACTGCTGGGACGCGGTCGAAGGCCCCGCCGGCCTCGCCGGCGCCGACATCCACCCGGACGCCACCGAGACCTTCTACGACGGCGTGGACCAGGACTGCGACGGCCGCGACGACTACGACGCCGACGCCGACGGCTACGTCCCGGACGAATACGCCGGGCTGGCCACCACCGGCGCCGCGGGCAGCGGAGCGCTGCCGGCCGGGGACTGCTGGGACGAGCCCACCGGGCCCGAGGGCAGCGAGCTGGGCGGCGCCGACATCCACCCGGACGCCAGCGAGACCTTCTACGACGGCGTCGATCAGGACTGCGACGGCCTCTCGGACTACGACGCCGACTACGACGGCCACGACCACGCCGACCACGACGGCACCGACTGCGACGACGAGGACGCCACGGTCAACCCCGACGCAGCGGAGGTCTGGTACAACGGCGTCGACGAGAACTGCGACACCAACGACGGGGACCAGGACGGCGACGGCTACTGGGCCGAGGACTACGAGGACCTGGTGGCTGGCAACGGCGGCGAACCCCTCGAGGTCCCCAAGGGCTACGACGGCGACTGCGACGACGAGGACGCCGCCGCCTACCCCGGCGCTGACGAGACCTGGTACGACGGGGTCGATCAGGCCTGCGACGGCGGCTCCGACTACGACGCCGACGGCGACACCTACGCCGCCATCGACCACGGCGGCGACGACTGCGACGACGACGACGACGCCGTCAACCCGGAGGCCTTCGAGAC
>CAYZVO010000176.1:0-20425 GCA_964481655.1 uncultured Enterobacterales bacterium
GAGGGCGGAGTTGGTGACACCTGATAGCGGGCCCATGTCAGGAGGTCTGGACTCGCCTGCGTCGTAGCGGGCATCTCTACTATCATGGCACTGTGGATCTGGATCGCAGCAATCGCTGTGCACGTTGCGGAATGGCTGGATAGTATATTCTAGATGGAATTTGCTCTGTCTTGGAAAAGCAGCAACTAGTCAAAACGGTCAGAGTGCTGGTGTTCCTAACTCTGCTTCTGCCCCCCATACTGATGGGGGCCAGTGTCATCGGAACGAGCATAATCATTTCTCCCGAACAATGGGAATCTGGTGAGATAGCCATTTTGCCCCCCTGCCCAGCTGCACTTTCTGGTGAAGCCTGCTTCACCTGCGGCATGAGTCGAGGTTTCTCATCGATGTCGAGAGGTAGACTGCAGCAGGCCTATGAGTACAATCGGGCAGCTCCTATCGCATGGTCAGCCACCACGCTAGCAACGCTACTACTCGCTGGCCTCGTCTGCGCATTCGTTGTTGATCTTCTACACAAAGACCGCCTGTCATAGCTCCAGTATCCGCGATCTTGGATCGCTTGAGAGGCTACCAATAATGCTGGAAGGGAACCTCGAAACCACTGTACACTTGCCCCGCTGCGCCGACGCACGAAGGCGTCGGCGTACGTGCTGAGGCATCCATGATCCGCGACAAGATCGCATCGGGGCTTCGAACGCTGCTCGGCCGGTCCGCTGAGCCCAGCGCTCCTGCCGCCCATCACGCGCTGTCCTCCACCGCCCCCACCCCACCGCCGATGGACCACGATCCGGTCCTCGCTGTCCTGGACCCCGAGCTGGTCCGCACCGTCATCGACGAGCAGGTCCGCCCTGCGCTCCAGGCCGACGGCGGCGACATCGAGCTGGTGGAGATCCGCGGCGGCGACGTGCACGTGCGCCTGCAGGGCGCCTGCCGCGGCTGCCCCGGCGCCGGCATGACCCTCCGGATGGGGGTCGAGGCCCTGCTCCGCGACGAGGTCCCCGGCTTCGGCAAGGTCGTCGATCTCGGCTGAGCTCCACCTCTTCCGCCGTGGCCCCCACTCGGGGACTCGATTATCGCACTGGAGTCGAGTACCGTGGCCAAGGCCCCCCTCTCCCACGCACAGGAGTGTCCCATGCGTCTCCGTCTCCTCCTCGCCTTCTCCCTGCTCCTCGGCTTCGCCCTCGCCTGTGGTGGCGGCGAGGATGACGACCAGGCCGTCGAGGTCCAGGCCGTCCCCACCGAGCCCCCGCCCCCGCCCCCGGTCGCTCCGCCCCCCGTCGCGCCCGCCGCCGATGACGCCGACGACGCCGAGCAGGCCGACGCCGACGACAACACCGACGAAGAGACCACCACCACCACCCCGAAGAACACCGGCCCCGTGATCCGCACCAGCGGCTCCACCAGCGGCCGCAGCTCCTCGGGTGGCAAGAGCTCCTCGGGCAGCAAGAGCTCCTCGGGCAGCAAGAGCTCCTCGGGTAGCAAGAGCTCCTCGGGTGGCAAGAGCTCCTCGGGCGGCAAGTCCAGCAAGTAGTCATCAGATCGCCATGCTCGGTCTCCTGACTGTGCTCCTCGGGGGCTGCGGCGCGCCCGTACCCCCCGAGCAGCCCAACCCCCCGCCCGAGCCGCTGACCGTCTTCAGCGAAACGACGGTCCAGGGCTCCGAGCTCGAGCTCGCCATCACCGTGGCGGCGGCCCTGCAGCGCGCCCCGGAGCGGCACGGGGAGGTACTCCTGGAGCACGGGCTGACCTCCGAGCGCTGGGAGACCATCCTGGTGAACGTCGCCTCCGATCCCGAGGCCTCCCAGGCCTACGCCGCCGCCCTCGACGCCGCGGCCAGCACGGCGCCCGCCGAACCCAGCCCCAGCCCATGAGCGACAAGCCCCGGGTCCTCGACTTCCGCGACCATCGCCGGGAGTTGGGGGACAACCTCTATGTCTACGCCGTGGTGTCACGCCGGGCGCAGGGGCTGTCCATCGGCATCAACCTGAACCCCGGCCGGGACTGCAGCTTCCTGTGCCGCTACTGCCAGGTGGAGCGCAGCTCGCCGCCCCAGGCTGTGCCGGTGTACACCGAGCGCCTGGGCATCGAGCTCGACCACCTGCTGGGCCTGGTGGGGTCCGGGGACCTGTGGCGACACCCGCCCTTCGACACCGTGGCTCCCCAGCTGCGCCGGGTGGCGGACATCGCCATCGCTGGCAACGGTGAACCGAGCACCTGCCCCCAGCTTGCCACCGCGATGTCGGTCATCGGGCTGGCGCGGGCTCGCCACCGCCTCGAGGCGGTGCCGCTGCGGCTGCTCAGCAACGGCTCTGGACTGCACGAGCCCACCGGCCGCCGGGCCCTGGCGCGCTTCCACGCCCTGGGTGGCGAGCTCTGGTTCAAGCTCGACGCGGGCACCGACGACGCCTACCGGCAGATCAACTGCAGCGCGGTGCCCCTCTCTCGCATCCTCGACAACCTGCTGCTGGCCGCACGGCAGCGGCCGGTGGTGGTCCAGAGCCTGTTCGCTGAGCTTCGGGGCCAGGGGCCCAGCGACGCCGAGCTCGAGGCATGGATCGAGCGCCTGATCTCCGTGCGCCGCCGCGGCGGGCGCATCCGCCAGGTCCAGGTCACCACCGTGGCCCGCGCGCCCCGCGACCCGGCCTGCCGGGCCATCGGCCGCGCCGTCCTCGAGCTCATCGCGGCCCGGGTGCGCGACGCGGGCTTCGAGGCCACGGTCCACCCCGGCCAGCAGGGCCGGCGCCCGGTGCTCATCTCCGCCGGGGCCACCCGCAACCCCATCGACAGCATGCGCTGCATCACCGCCAACTCCAGCGGCGGCACCGGTGTGGCGCTGGCCACCGCCCTGCAGCCGGACCACCCGGTGCACCTGCTGGCCAGCCCCCAGGCCGCCCTGCGAGCCAGCGCCGCGGGCGTGAGCTCGGTGGAGCTGTTCGAGAGCACGGTGGACCTCATGGAGCGCATGGAACGCTGGGTCCGCGCACACCCCCGGGGGATCGTCATCCACGCCGCAGCCGTCGGCGACTACGCCCCCGAGGCCAGCGGCGGCAAGGTCTCGAGCGGCAAAGCCTGCTGGACCCTCGAGCTGGCGCCGACCCCCAAGATCCTCGACCACATCCGCGGCTGGGCCGGCGACGAGCTGGTGCTGGTGAGCTTCAAGGCCGCCGCCCCGGAGACGGGCGACAGCGATCTGGTCGGCATCGCCCGGAAGCAGGCCGAGCGCACCGCCTCGGACCTGGTCTTCGCCAACGTCCTGGGTCGCCTGGGCACCCGCGTGGCCATCGTCACCCCCGAAGACGAGCGGTGGTTCGACGACAGGCAAGACGCCCTGCAGGCCCTCATCGACCATCCCCTGCTGGACGACTGACGCCTCTCACTCACCCCGCCACCGGCAGCTCCAGCTCTCGGCCGGGTTGGTGGCGACCGGGGGCCCGATGGAGGCGGACGCGGAGGCTTCCAGGGCCGTGGCCGATGGCCTCGAGGCGCAGGCTGGCGGGGAGGGACTGCTCTCGACGTTCCGCCACGACCACCACGGTGCCGCCGCCCTGCTCTGCGGCGCGCAGGAGGCGGTAGCCGGCGCGGCCCACGGGCATGGGGTCCAGCAGCACCACCGCGGCCACGGAGCCCGAGCCCGCCAGCTGCTCGGCCGCCCACACCGCCCGCTCGGCGCCAGGGCGCACCACCAGCAGGCGGGGCCAGGCCACGCCGGTCAAGCCCGGGGGGTGCAGCCGCGCCAGCACATCGATCACGGCGATCCAGCGCCCGGCCTGGGTGTGGCGCGCCAGCAGGGGCAGCAGCAGCCCCATGCGCCCCGAGCCCGGCTGCCCCACCAGCTCGGCCAGCCCGGGCGCGGGCCAGCCTCCCACGGCGTCCAGGGCGTCGAAGCCAGTGGGCTCCCCGACCCGGGGGGTGGGGTCCACCAGCGCACCCTGGGCGGCCAGGGTGCGACGCAGCTCTGCGAGGGCTGAGGCTCGGGACATGGTTTGAACATATGTTCAATCCCCTTGGATCGCAAGCCGATCCGACAGGTCCCGTCCCCCCACTGCCGGGTTAGTGCCACACATGCCGCTCGGAAGGGGGCCTACCATGCGCACGTTCTTCATCCTGCTGCTCATCTCCACCATGGGGCCGCTGGCCGTAGGCTGCGGGGAACCGGAGCCCGACCCCAAGGACAGCGACACCGGCACCGTCGAGACCAGCGAGCGCGACGCCGACGGCGACGGCTTCACCCCCGCCGAGGGTGACTGCGACGACGATGACGACGAGATTTTCCCCGGCGCCGACGAGACCTGCAACGGCGTGGATGACGACTGTGACGGGGAGACCGACGAGGACGACGCCGTCAACGCCACCACCTTCTACACCGACGCCGACGGCGACGGCTTCGGCCTCCCCGACGAGAGCACGGTGGCCTGCGACATGCCCAGCGGCACCTCCGCCCGCCCCGGCGACTGCGACGACGACGACGACGCCATCCATCCCGACGCGGTGGAGGTCTGCGACGGCGTGGACAACGACTGCGACGGCATCATCGACGCCGACGACGCCGTGGACGCCGACACCTGGTACCTGGACGACGACGGCGACGGCTACGGCCGCAGCGACGCCTCCACCATCTCCTGCACCGCGCCCCCGGGCTTCTCGGAGCTCGACGGCGACTGCGACGACATCGCCCCCGAGGTCTACCCCGGAGCGACCGAGTACTGCGACGGCGTGGACAACGACTGCGACGACTCCGTCGACGAAGCCGGCGCGGTGGACGAGCTGACCTGGTACCTCGACAACGACGGCGACGGCTGGGGCAACGCCGCGTCCGTGACCTTCGCCTGCACCCAGCCCAGCGGGTACGCCGCCGACAGCGGCGACTGCAACGACGCCGACGCCACCATCCACCCCGGCGCTGACGAGTACTGCGACGGCGTGGACAACGACTGCGACGGCACCGCCGACGAGCCCGACGCCGTGGACGCGCCCACCTGGTACCTCGACAGCGACGGCGACGGCTACGGCGACGACGGCAGCGCGACCACCTTCTGCACCGTGACGGCCGGCTATGTCTCCACCGGGGGCGACTGCGACGACGCCGACAGCGGCGTGAACCCCGGCGCCACCGAGTGGTGCAACGGCGTCGATGACAACTGCGACGGCACCGTGGATGAAGCCACCGCCGCGGACGCCTCCACCTGGTACGCCGACACCGACGGCGACGGCTATGGCGATCCCGCCACCGGCTCCGTGGCCTGCACCCAGCCCACCGGCTTTGTCGCCGACAGCTCGGACTGCGACGACAGCACCGCGGGCGTCAGCCCCGGCGCCACCGAGGTCTGCGACGGGGTGGACAACGACTGCGACGGCCTCTCGGACGAGCCCGACGCGGTGGGGGCCGGCACCTGGTACGCCGACGCCGACGGCGATGGCTACGGTGACCCTTCGAGCCCCACCACCAGCTGCACCCTCCCCACGGGCTACGTCGCCGACGACAGCGACTGCGACGACAGCGACGGGGCCATCAACCCCGGCGCCACCGAGGTGCTGGACGGCGTGGACAACGACTGCGACGGCGTGCTGGACCCCGAGCACTGCTCCGACGGCTCGGACAACGACGGCGACGGCCTGATCGACTGCGAAGACGGCGACTGCGCCAGCGACAGCGCCTGCACCGAGGACGGCTACTGCGACGACGGCTCGGACAACGACGGCGACGGCACCACCGACTGCGAGGACGACGACTGCTGGGCCGACTGCGTGGACCTGCCCTACCGGGCCCAGGTCGGCGGCGGCACGATGAACATCGTCAACCGCAGCTCCGATCTGTTCTGGGACATCTACACCTCGATGACCGGCTGGGGCGTCGCCAACGGCACCTCATGGGACGTCTACCACACCGCCGTGGCCACCGGCGTCACCGGCACCCTGCGGGTCTTGCCCTCGGCCTACTGGACCGGCTCCCCCGTCGCGAGCTGCGCCTGGTCCGTGGACACGGTCACCATGGCCTTCTCCGCCTACGGCAGCGACGACGGCTTCCGCACCGGCTACGACCGCGCCGCCGCCGGCCGGGCGGGCTTCACCATCGAGCCGGGCTGCGGCTGGAGCAGCTCGGGCTTCCTGCCGCGGGCACCGATCCCCAGGGGCCAGAAGGCCTTCAACACCTTCTGGTGGAGCTACGGCTTCTACGGCGCCTGGGGCAGCTGGTACCAGGGGTCGGTGACCGACTCGAGCTCCTACCTCGACAGCTCGAGCTGGTTCATCGGCACCCCGGGCGTGGGCACCTGGGAGCTCATCGAGACCACCTACCAGACCCACAGCTACCAGATCCTGCTGAACAGCGGCGGCGACTTCTACCCGAGCTCCGGCGCCTGGTGGTAGCCTCGGCCTGCGCCGGGCGTGGACCCGGCCCCCCCGTCGGATAGGCTGGCACCATGCCGTCCCCCCGCGACCCCACCACCCCCCGCTGGCTCGAGCTGGGCAGCTACGCCGCGGTCGCCCTGATCGCGGTGGGCCCCGCCCTGCTGCGCCCGGGGCACGCAGTGGGCGACGGGGTCGATCTGTACGGCACGCTCTGGTTCTACTGGTGGATCCAGGACTGCATCGTCCACCTGCAGGACCCGGGCTTCACGGACCTGTTCTTCCACCCGCTGGGCAAGGACATCTTCGCCCACACGGGCAACAACTTCGTGGACGCGGCCATCTCGGCCCCCTTCCAGTGGGTCTTCCGCTTCCCCCTCTACCAGCCCGTCTTCGTGGCGGTCATCCTGCTGGGCAACGCCATCGCCTTCCGGCCCCTGGCCGCCCGCTTCGCCGGCGCCGCCGACGACACGTCGTGGTGGCGCCAGGCCCTCGGCGGCGGGCGGCTGACCGTCGCCGCCTTCGTGGCCACCGCGCTGTGGCAGGCCTGCTCCTTCACCCTCTTCGAGATCACCGCGGGACGCCCCACCCAGGCCTTCCTCTGGTTCCTGCCCCTGGCCTTGGACCGGCTGCTGGCCCTCGAGGGTGCCGAGCCCCGACATCGCGATGCCGTCGCCGCGGGGGCCTTCACCGCCCTGGGTGCCCTGGTCTACTGGTTCATGGGCCACTTCCAGCTGCTGCTGTGGGTCTGGATCGGCGTGTGGGCCCTGGTCCGCAGCCCACAGCGCCGGCGCCTGCTGATCCACTACGCCATCGCCAGCGGGGCCGCGCTGCTCATCGTGGCTCCCTTCGTGGTGGCCATGGCCATGGAGGCCACCTCGGGCGCGGTGCCGGGGCTCATCGGGGGCAAGGGGCTGTTCGCGCCCCCCGAGATGCTCCACAACAACGTCGCCACCCAGCTGCACGGCTACTGGATGATGGAGCGCTTCGGGGCCCCGATGCTGGGCCACGCCGCCTGGCTCGCGATCATCGCGCTGGTGGCCTGGAGAGGCGGCGATCGACTGCGCTGGCTCGGGGCCGTCGCCCTGATCCTGGTCCTGGGGGTGGGGCCGTCGCTGCCTACCGCCAGCGGTGAGGGCATCGCCTGGTACCCCTACCTGCTGCTGTACAACACCGTCCCCTTCCTCGACCGGCTCTGGTTCCCCTATCGCTCCGTGGTGATGGTCTTCCTGGTGCTCTCAGCCTGCGCGGGGTCCGCCCTGGCGCCCCTGATGCGCCAGCTGGCCGCCAGCCCCCGGCGCCTGCTGGCGGGCTGGGGACCCGCGCTGCTGGCGGGGCTGCTGCTCACCGCCAACCTGGCCGGCCAGCACCGGCAGCTGTGCTTCCCCTTCGTGACCCGCGACGTCCAGCCCTCGCCGGTCTACGACTGGATCGGGGAAGAAGGCGGCGCGCTGATCCACATGCCCTTCGGCATCAACCAGCCCTCGATCATCTGGCAGACCATCCACGGCCAGCCGGTCTTCGGGGGCATGGGCGAGAACGCCCGCCTGCTCTGGCCCGAGGGCATGGACGAGCGGGTGCGCATCGACCTCATCCGCTTCCTCAGCCGCGCCACCCGCGACCCGGACAAGGCCACCCGCCCGCGCTCGGAGCAGGGCCTGAACAAGCTTCGGTCCGACGGCTTCCGCTGGGTGGTCCTGCACCGGGACCTGGTGGAGTCCCACAACCGGGATCGCCTCCCCAGCGGACGCAGCGCGCGCAACAAGGTGATGCTGACCCAGGAACAGCTGCAGCGGCTCCCGCTGCAGGTCACCGAGGCCTACACGGAGGTGCTCGGCTCCCCGGTCGCCGCCGACGGCGCCCTGGTGGTCTGGGACCTGACGGGCGACGCCGCCCCCCCGCCGGGGCTCGAGCCCACGCCCGAGCGCCTCGAGCGGCGCAGCTGGGAGCTCGAAGGTCCCCCCAGCTACGAGGCCTTGCTGATGCAGCAAGGCCGCCTCCCGGGCCAGGACTGGAGCCGCCGAAACCACGCGCCGGGGCGCAAGGAGTGAGCGCTGCATCGTCTTCAGCTCACCAAGGGGCACTCAGGGTCTTGATTTGGATGTCCCCGGGGATATGTCTTCACCCTTGTCCGGATCGCAGGCGTGCCGCGGCCGGTCCCACCTTTACTCGCGGAGCGAGCCATGACCTCTTCCGGAAGCAGCAGCGAGAGCAACCCGGGTCTCCCGGGCGAGCTCGATCTCCCCGTCCTCGCCATCCGCAACACCGTCATCTTCCCGGTGCTGGCCTTCCCCATCAACGTCGGCCGGGAGAAGTCCCTGCAGGCGATCGAGAAGGCCCTCGAGAAGGACAAGCTCCTGGGCATCCTGTCCCAGAAGGAGCCTGAGAACGAGGACCCCAGCCCCGATGACCTCTACACGGTCGGCACCGTGGTGAAGGTGCTCAAGTCCGTCAAGATGCCGGGCAACAAGCTCAACGTCATCATCCAGGGCCTGGCCCGCATCAAGGTGCGGGACTGGAAGCACACCTCCCCCTACCTGCGCATCGAGGCCGACGTCTTCGAGGAGCCCACCGAGCACGACGCCAGCCTGGACGATCTGCTGGGCAACCTGCGCGAGCTGTCCCAGAAGATCATCGATCTGTCGCCGCAGATCCCGTCCGAGGCCGGCTTCCTGGTCCGCTCCATCGACAACCCGGGCATCCTGGCCGACATCGTCGCCTCGAACCTGAGCATCGCGGTCGAAGAGAAGCAGAACCTGCTCGAGACCTTCGACACCCGCGAGCGCATCGAGTCCGTGGTCGAGCTGCTCGACAAGGAGATCCAGGTCCTCGAGCTGTCCAACAAGATCCAGACCGAGGTCAAGGGCGAGATGGACAAGGCGCAGCGGGAGTACTTCCTGCGCGAGCAGCTCAAGGCCATCCAGAAGGAGCTGGGCGACACCGACGAGCGGCAAGAGGAGTTCGAGGATCTCGAGCGCCAGATCCGCGAAGCCGACATGCCCGCCGACGTGGAGAAGGTCGCGTTGAAGGAGCTCAAGCGCATGTCGCGCATGAACCCCGGCGCCGCCGAGTTCACCGTCTCCCGCACCTACATCGACTGGCTCATCGACCTGCCCTGGAACGTCCACACCGAAGACCACCACGACCTGAAGCGCGCCGAAGGCATCCTCGACGAAGACCACTACGGCCTCGAAGAGGTCAAGAAGCGCATCGTCGAGTACCTCGCCGTCCACAAGCTCAAGCAGGACATGAAGGGCCCGATCCTCTGCCTCGTGGGCCCCCCGGGTGTCGGCAAGACCTCGCTGGCGACCTCCGTGGCGCGCGCCCTGGACCGCAAGATGGTCCGCATCTCCCTGGGCGGTGTGCACGACGAGGCCGAGATCCGCGGCCACCGCCGCACCTACATCGGCTCCCTGCCCGGCAAGATCATCAAGGGCATGAAGAAGGCCGGCACCAACAACCCGGTCTTCGTCCTCGACGAGATCGACAAGCTGGGCAAGGACCACCGGGGCGACCCGTCCTCGGCCCTGCTCGAGGTGCTCGACCCGGAGCAGAACCACAGCTTCAACGACCACTACCTCGACGTCCCCTTCGACCTGTCCAAGGTGCTCTTCATCGCCACCGGAAACTGGCCCGAGGGCATCCCGGGTCCCCTGTACGACCGCATGGAGGTGCTCTACGTCTCCGGCTACACCGTGCAGGACAAGCTCCACATCGCCTTCGACTACCTGATCCCCCAGGTCCTCGAGGATCACGGCCTGAGCAAGGACGATCTCGAGTTCACCGAAGACGCCGTGAAGCACATCATCTCGGCCTACACCCGCGAGCCGGGCGTGCGCGCGCTCAAGCGCGAGATCGCGGCCTGCGCCCGGTCCATCGCCAAGCTGGTCGCCTCCGACGAGCAGGAAGGCCAGGCCGTCATCACTCCGGAACGCATCGAGGACATCCGCGGCCCGATCAAGTACTTCCACGAGATCGCCCAGCGCGTGGCCGTGCCCGGCGTGGCCACCGGCCTGTCCTGGACCGCCGCGGGTGGCGACATCCTCTTCATCGAGGCCACCCGCTTCAAGGGCAAGGGCGCGCTGCACCTGTCCGGCAAGCTGGGCGACGTGATGAAGGAGTCCGTCTCCGTGGCCCGCTCCTACGTGCGCGCCACGGCCGGAGACCTCGGCATCGACGAGGACATCTTCGAGAACAACGACATCCACATCCACGTGCCCGCAGGCGCCATCGGCAAGGACGGTCCCTCGGCCGGCATCGCCATCGTCACCGCCATCACCTCGCTGCTCACCGGCATCCCGGTGGACCCCACCCTGGGCATGACCGGCGAGGTCACCCTGCGCGGCGCGGTGATGCCCATCGGTGGCGTCAAGGAGAAGGTCGTGGCCGCCCACCGGGCCGGCATCACCACCGTCATCCTGCCCGAGTGGAACCGCAAGGACGTCCACCACGAGGTCCCTGACGAGGTCAAGGACGAGATGCAGTTCCACTATGCCGCGCGCATGGAGGACGTGCTCGAGGTGGCCCTGGGCATGAAGGGGCTGGCCGAGAAGGCCAAGCCCGTCAGGGCCGACGAGGAGTAGGCAGCGCCCCGCACTCCTCGCGGTGCTTCCCGCGCCGGAATGGGCGATTGACCCGACCCTCAGGGACGGCTAACCTCCCGTTGGCATGCGCTGGCTCCCGGTCCTCCTGCTGCTCCTCCACCCCGCGGTGCTCCTGGCTCAGGAGCCCACGGCGACAGGTCAGGAGCGCCTCGCGCTGGCCATCCGCCTGTACCGGGCCGGCGACCACGACCAGGCCCAGGCCACCCTGGCGAACCTGCTCAACGATCCCAGCGTCGAGGACCCCGACCTGGTGATCACGGCCCAGGTCTACCTGGGCGAGGTGCTGCTCGCCGACGGCAACCGCGAGGCGGCCCTGGCGGCCTTCCGCACCGTCCTGGGGGACAACCCCGACCACCAGCTCGACCCCTTCGAGCACCCGCCGGATGTCGTGGAGTTCTTCGACATGGTGCGGGCGATCACCCGGGACCTGGACCCGGACGATCCGCCGCCGCCGCTGCCGGACCCCATCCCTCCCCCGCCCGAGTACCAGCCCATGCACTGGACCGGGCTGGCGCCCTTCGGCGTCCACCAGGCACGGCAGGGCCGCTACGGCTGGTTCTCCATCCTGGCGGTGGGGCAGGTCGGCGCCCTGGCCGGAACCTTCGCGACCGGCATCCCGCTGTACATCGAGCACGAGACCTACGACGAGGGCCGCTACGGCAAGCTGCAGGCGATGCGCGCCTGGAACTGGGGTCTGAGCGGCGCCTTCACCGCCCTGTGGATCACCGGCGCCATCGAATCCTCGGTGAAGTGGCGCGCCGATCAGCGCGCGATCCGGGACGCGTGGGCGGCCGAACACGCCACCAGTGAGCTGTCGCTGGGGCCGGGCACGGTGCGATGGGAGGTCCGGTTCTGAATCGGATATGGATGGGGTTCGCACCGGAGACCCCATGGCCTACCTGCGCATCACCGACACCATGCAGCGCACCAGCGAAGAGGTGCTGCTGCGCAAACCCATCAACTCCATCGGTCGCCGGGATGGCAACGATGTGGTGCTCGGGGATCCGACGGTGGCGGCGACCCACGCCAACTTGATCAAGAGCGGCTCCGGCTTCTCGGTCGCCGTGCTGGCTCGCTCGAACGAGCTGTACGTCAACGGCAAGCGGGTGCGGAAGGCCGATCTCTCCTTCGGCGACCGCCTGCTGCTGGGACGCTACGAGCTCACCCTGATGGAGGGTGAGCCCGCCCGGGACCCCGCCGCGGACCAGCCCGACACCATCGACGCCCTCAAGCAGCTGGTGGACTTCTCCCAGCAGCTGATGCGCGACACCTCCCCCGAAGCCCTCTTCCGCAAGCTGCTGCGGGCCGTGGTCATCCTCACCGGCGCCGAGAAGGGCTTCGTCATCCTGATGCAGGACGGCCAGCGCAACCTCGCGGCCAGCCACAACGTCGACGAAGAAGCCTCCGCCGTGGCGCGCATCTCCGACAGCATCGTCGAGCGGGTGGTGCAGTCCCGCAAGCCCCTCATCGTCTCCGACGCCATGCACGACGTGCAGTTCGCCCGGGCCAAGTCCGTCGTGGACCTGCGCCTGTCCTCGGTGATGTGCGTGCCCATGCTCTACCGGGACGACCTGCTGGGCTGCCTGTACCTGGGCAACGACTCGGTCACCGACCTGTTCACAAAACGGGACCTCGACCTGCTGCACGTCTTCGCCAGCCAGGCCTCCCTGCTGGTCCACACCGCCCTGATGCTCAACGAGCTGAAGACCACCAACCGCAACCTGCGCCAGCAGCTGCGAAAGTCGGCCCAGGGCGAGATGATCGGCTCGAGCGACCCGGTGCAGGCCGTGTTCAAGGTGCTCCGGCGCGTCGCCCCCACCGACATCTCCGTGCTGGTGCTCGGCGAGACCGGCACCGGCAAGGAGCTGGTGGCCCACGAGCTGCACCGGCTGTCCCCGCGCACCCGCAAGCCCTTCATCTCCATCAACTGCGGCGCCATCCCCGAGAACCTGCTCGAGAGCGAGCTGTTCGGCCACAAGAAGGGCTCCTTCACGGGTGCCGTCACCGACAAGATGGGCAAGTTCGAGGCGGCCGAGGGCGGCACCCTGTTCCTCGACGAGATCAGCGAGATGCCCATGAACCTGCAGGTCAAGCTCCTGCGGGTGCTGCAGGAGCGCACCATCGAGCGCATCGGCGAGCTCAAGCCGCGGCCCATCGACATCCGCGTGGTGGCCGCGACCAACAAGGACATCGCGATCGAGATCAAGGCCGGGCGCTTCCGTGAGGATCTGTTCTACCGCCTCAACGAGGTCACGGTGAACCTGCCCCCCCTGCGGGATCGGGGCGAAGACATCCTGCTGCTGGCGCGCTTCTTCCTCAACAAGTACGCCGAGCAGTACAGCTCCCGGGCCCGGGGCTTCACCAACGAGTGCATCAAGGCCATGAAGGGCTACTTCTGGCCGGGCAACGTGCGCCAGCTCGAGAGCCGGGTCAAGCGGGCCGTGATCATGAGCGATCGCGCCCTGCTCAACTCCGGCGATCTGGGGCTGTCCGACGGCGACCGCCGCAACATCAAGCCCCTGAACGAGGCCGAGGAAGAGTTCAAGATGGGCTACGTGCGCGAGGTCCTCGAGATCAACAACTGGAACAAAGCGCAGACCGCACGTGATCTGGGTGTGGATCCCCGCACCATCTTCCGGTACATCGAGAAGTTCGATGACGCGCCCTAGCCGCGCCTGGCTCCTGCCCCTGCTCCTGCCCCTGCTCATCGGCTCCGGCAGCCGGATGCAGCAGTCGGTCAGCCACCACCCCGTGGACACCTCCACCGAGCGCTATGTGCGCGACCTGGTGGGCCAGGACAGATCCGACCGACTCTACGCCGCCCGCACCCTGCGCTCACGCCTCAAGACCGCCCTCAAGGACAGCCACCGGCGGGAGACCTCCCTGCGCTACATCGACGGCATCGCCGCCCTGGACGTGTTCGACATGCAGGTGGCCCCCGCCTGTGTGGACGCCCTCGAGCACCGCAACGTCGCCCACCACTGCGCCTGGATGCTCGGCGCCCTGAGGCACCAGGACGCCACCCCGGCCCTCGAGGCCCTGCTCTCGGATGACAGCGAGGCCTCCCGCAGGGCGCAGCGCAACGCCGCCGAGGCCCTGGCCCTGATCGCGGGCGCACCCTGACATGCTGAGCGTCGGGCTCACCGGCAACATCGCCTCGGGCAAGAGCACCGTCGCCCGGCTGTTGGCCGAGCACCACAGCGTCCCCGTGATCGACGCCGATCAGGTCGCCCGGGCCGTCGTGGAGCCCGGCACGCCCGGCCTGGCCGCCATCGAGGCCCGCTTCGGGCCAGGGGTCATCGACGCCGACGGCCGCCTGGATCGGGACGCCCTGGGGGCCATCATCCGCGCCGACGCCGACGCCCGACGGGAGCTCGAGGCCCTCACCCACCCCGCCATCTACGCCGCCATCGACGCCTGGCTCCAGCAGCAGCGCGGCGCCGGCGCCACCATCGCGGTGGTCGAGGCCGCGCTCATCGTGGAGACCGGACAGCAGGACCGCTACGACCGCCTGCTGGTGGTCTCCTGCAGCCCCGAGCGACAGATCCAGCGGGTGATGGCCCGCAACGGCATCCCCCGCGCCGACGCCGAAGCCTGGCTGGGCACCCAGCTCCCCGCCGCCGCCAAGGAGCGCGTCGCGGACCGGGTGATCCGGAACGACGGCGACCTCGCGGACCTCGAGCGTGAGGTCGGCGAGGCCGTGGCCTGGCTCGCAGGCGAAGCCGCAGGGGCGCCGGGCTAGAAGATGATCACGCTCTCGACGGGCACGTCGGTGAGCTTGTCGCGGCCGTTGAGGAAGCCCAGTTCCACCACGAACACGCACGCAGCGACCTCGCCACCGAGCTTGCGGATGAGCTTGCAGGTGGCGTCGGCGGTGCCGCCGGTGGCCAGCAGGTCGTCGACCACCAGCACCTTCTGGCCGGGCTTGATGGCGTCGACGTGCATCTCGAGGCGGTTGGTGCCGTACTCGAGCTCGTACTCGTAGCCGACGGACTCGTAGGGCAGCTTGCCGGGCTTGCGGGCGGGCACGAAGGCGGCGCCCAGGGACAGGGCCAGGGGGGTGCCGAACAGGAAGCCGCGGGACTCCATGCCCACCACCGCGTCGATGCCCTGGTCGTGGAACTTCTCGGCCAGGTAGTCGATCACGTCGCCCAGCAGGCCGGGGTCGGACAGGACCGGGGTGATGTCCTTGAACAGGATGCCCGGCTTGGGGAAGTCGGGGATGTCGCGGATGGTGGCGTCGAGGCGGGTCTGGAGGTCGGACATGATGAGCTCCTGTCGTGGGATGACGTGGACAGAGGGCCTAACCGGGGATGTGGGCCGGGTCCTTGAAGAAGAAGAAGGCTTCCGCGCCGCTGACGACCAGGGCGGTCACCACCGCACCGGCGATGAGGCAGCCAAGGGCCGAGGCCCACATGTAGTCGCGGAACTTGTAGCCGAGCAGGTAGGCGCCGAGGCAGCCGGAGTAGACCCCCGAGCCCGGCAGGGGCACGCCGATGAAGAGCGCCAGCCCCACGGTCCCGTACTTGCGCACATAGGGCTCCACCTTGCGCTGGGCGCGCTTGACCGCCCAGTCGTAGAGCTTCTTGATGAACGGGACCCTGAGGAAGAACTCCATCACGTAGTGCACGAAGAACCACACCAGCGGCGCCAGCGCGATGTTCGCGCCGATGCAGAGCAGGGCCACCGCGAACCAGTGCATCTGGCCGTCCTGGCCCACGGTCAGGATGCCGTAGGGGATGGACGCGCGCAGCTCGAGGGTGGGCAGGAAGGTCAGCAGGATCATCCACAGGATGTGCCGGGCCATGGTTCATCGCTCCTGGCGGACCGCGCGCCACGACGACAGCGCGTCCATGGCGCGCTCATCGGTGCAGTCCAGCCGCAAGGGTGTGAGGGTGGCCCAGCCCGCCTCGACGCTGGGGCCGTCGCTGTCGGGGATGGGCTCGAAGCCGAGGTGGTGGCCGCCGATCCAGTAGTAGGGGCGGTCCTTGATGTCCTGACGGGCGTCCACGACCCGGCTCCAGCTGCGCCGTCCGAGCCGCGCGACCCGCAGGCCCTTGATGGTGTCCAGCGGCAGGTTGGGGACGTTGAGATTCAGCAGCCCCTCGAAGCCGAGCCCCCGCTCGAGCAGCTCGGCGGTCACCCGCTGGGCGAAGTGCGCCGCGCTGTCCCAGTGCAGCCGCCCGGTCGGACCACCGCTGTCGGTGAACAGGGACACCGACAGCGCGGGCAGACCCCACATGGCGGCCTCGCGCGCCGCGGCGACCGTGCCCGAGTAGTACACGTCCAGGCTGACGTTCGCGCCGCGGTTGATGCCGCAGATCACGGCGTCGGGGCGTTCGGGGAGGAAATGCTGCAGGCCCAGGTAGACGCAGTCGGCGGGCGAGCCCTCGACCGCGTAGCGCCGCTCGCCAGCCGGGTGCACACGCAGCGGGCGGTGAAGCCCCAGGGCGTGGCTGCCCGCACTGTACTCCTGGTGGGGGGCCAGGACCCAGCAGGATCCGAGCTCGGCCAGGCCAGCCTCGAGGGCTGCGAGACCGGGCGCGGCGATGCCGTCGTCGTTGGAGAGGAGCAGGTTCATCGGCTCCCCGTGTAACCCGGATCCGGGCTCCCAAAAGGCCCCGGATCGTGGTATAAAGGACGCGGCTCGCATCCCCTCCCCCCAGCGGGCCGTCCCCCCTCCCCCCGCATCATCCCCCCCGGCCAAAGCCGACCTTTCCCCCCACACATCCACGAGGGCCATCATGAGGCCACGCTACTCGGATCTGTTCCGTCGCCTGGGCGATCGGGATCCGCACCAGGTGGACAAGGCGTTCGACGCCATCCTCTTCGATCGGGAGCAGGCAGTGCCCGATCTCATCGAGGGCTACACCCGGGGCGAGCACCCCGACGGTGTCCGCTATCTGCTCGTACAGCTCCTGGGATTCACCGAGTCCCACGACGCCCTGCCCGCCGTCGAGCGGGCGCTGAACGACCCATCCCCCAAGGTCCGAGCGGAAGCCTGCCGCTCCCTGACCGACCTGCGCGCCCGCAACGCGCTGCCCATCCTCCGGAGCCGACTGCAGGACGTCGACTCCGAGGTGCGGAGCGCCGCTGTAGACGCCATCGCCGTGCTGTCCCGCCACTAGCCACAGCCCGTCCACAACGCGCACATCCGATCCCCTTGGCCCGTGTCGAACGGGCTAAGGGGATCGCATGCATGCACGAGCCACCACCTTCGTCCGCGCCTGTCTCACCGTCCTGCTGGCGGTGGTCCTCGCCGCGCCCGTCACCGCTGACGCTCGACGTACACCGAAGGACCCCTGGGCCGAGACCGTCTCCCGGGTGACCTCGTCGGTGATCTCGATCCAGCTGTCGGTCACCCGCTCCCTGGACACCGAGGGCGCCAGCTCCTCGCAGGGCACCGGGTTCGTCGTCGACAAGGAGCGGGGCCTGGTGCTCACCAACCGCCACATGGTCCACGTGGGCCCGGTGCGGGCGCGCGGCATCTTCCAGGACAACGAAGAGGTCGAGCTGCACGCCGTCTACCGCGACCCGGTGCACGACTTCGGCTTCTACCGCTTCGATCCGGCCGACGTGCGCTTCATGGAGGTGCAGGAGCTCGAGCTGGCGCCGGAGCGCGCCGCGGTCGGCGTCGAGATCCGGGTCATGGGCAACGACGCCGGTGAGAAGCTCTCCATCCTCGACGGCACCCTCGCCCGCCTCGACCGCCCCGCGCCCTTCTACGGGCACGCCTCCTACAACGACGCCAACACCTTCTACTTCCAGGCCGCCACCTCCACCTCCGGCGGCTCATCCGGCTCTCCGGTGGTCGACGTCAGCGGCGCCGTGGTCGCCCTGAACGCCGGCGGCAGCCGCAGCGCCGCCTCCAGCTTCTACCTGCCCGTCAACCGGGCCGAGCGCGTGCTCGAGAAGCTCCAGCGGGGCGAGCCTGTGCCCCGCGGCACCCTGCAGGCCGTCTACCGCCTCGAGCCCTTCGAGGAGCTGCGCCGCCTGGGCCTGCGCCCGGAGACCGAGGCCCTCGTGCGCGCCACGCAGCCCGGCGCCACCGGGATGCTCGTGGTGCGCGAGGTGATCCCCGGGGGCCCGTCGGACGAGGCCCTGCAGCCCGGTGACATCCTGGTCACCGTCAACGGGATGCCGGCCGCCAGCTTCGACATCGTCGAGGACCAGCTCGACGCCTCGGTGGGCCGCGAGGTCCCCGTGCTCATCGAGCGCGGCGGTGAGCAGCTGGGCTTCGACCTCGAGGTCGACGACCTGCACGCGCTGATGCCCTCGAGCTACCTCGAGTTCTCCCAGGCCATCCTCCACGACACCTCCCTGCAGCTGGCCCGCAACCACAACGTGGCCGCCGAGGGCGTCGTCCTGGTGGAGCCCGGCTACGCCTTCCGGCGGGCGCGCATCCCCAGCGGATCCATCATCGACGCCATCGACGGCGAGCCGATCCCCGATCTCGACAGCCTCCAGGCCGTGCTCACCTCCCTGCACGACGGCGCGCGGGTGCGGGTGCGCTACCGCGATCTCAGCACCCCCCGGGAGACCGAGATCGCCGTGCTGACCATCGACCATCGCTGGGCGCTCACCCAGCGCTGCGAGCGCAACGACCAGACCGGGCTGTGGGACTGCACCGAGCTGCAGGGCCCCCCCGCCGACAGCGCCGCCCCCCCCGACGAGCCGCCCGCGACGGCGAGCTTCGAGCAGGTGCGCGACCCGGTCGCCGCCGTGCTGGCCCCGTCCATGTGCCACATCCGCTTCACCATCCCCTACCGCACCGAAGGTGTCGAGGGCTGGACCTATGTCGGCGCAGGCGTCGTCGTGGACGCCGAGCAGGGTCTGATCTACACCGACCGCGGGACCGTCCCCATCGCGCTGGGCGACGCCGTGGTGACCTTCGCAGGCTCGGTCCGGGTGCCCGCCGAGGTGGTGTACCTGCACCCCCGTCACAACGTGGCCCTGCTGCGCTACGACCCGGCTCTCCTCGGGGACATCCCCGTGAAGTCCGCCGAGCTGCGGCCCGGCGCCCGCCTCGACGCCGGTGACACCATCCAGCAGGTGGGCCTCACCTCGAGCATGCGGGTGGTCACCCAGGCGACCACCATCTCCCGGGTCGATGCCGTCTCCGGCTACATCCCCTCCCCGCCCGCCTTCCGCGAGACCAACACCGAGGCCTTCAAGCTGGCGGAGCACGCCTCGTCCATCGGCGGGGTGCTGGCGGACGACAAGGGCCGGGTGGTCGGCCTGTGGACCTTCAACGTCGACGGCGACGGCGGGAACTTCCTGGGCCTCCCGGTGGACTACCTCAGCGATCTGCTCGAGGTCGCCGGGAAGCCCGATCAGGCCGGGCTGCGGGATCTCGGCGTCGAGGTCCAGCCCATCAGCCTGGCCGCCGCTGCGGACCGCGGCGTGCCCGCCGAGTGGGTCACCCGTCTGGCCGACGCCGATCCCGAGCGCCGCCAGGCCCTCGAGGTCATCCGGGTGCACCCGGAAGCCCCCGCCTTCGGCGCCCTGAGCGGCGGAGACGTGCTGCTGGCCGTCGGGGACACGCCCGTCACCCGGCCGCGCACCCTCGAGACCCAGGTCCAGGCCCAGGACGGCGACGTGTCCGTCACGCTGCTGCACGACGGCGGCGTGGAGACCCTGGAGCTCTCCCCGGTGGTGCTCGACGGTCTCGGCGTGCAGCGGGTGGTGTCCTTCGCCGGCGCCCTGTTCCACGAGCCCCACCACCCCGTCGGCATGAGCTACGGCGAGGCCGTGGGGGGGCTGTACGTCTCCTGGTACTGGTACGGCGGCCCCGCGGCCCACTACGGCCTGCGGGCCAGCACCCTGGTCCGGGCCGTCAACGGCGAGCCCGTGCACGACATCGACGACTTCCTCGAGGTCGTGGCCAGCCTCGCCGACGGCGACGCCGTGCGCCTCGAGGTCGAGAGCCTCAAGCACGTCGAGGATGTCACCACCATGCTCACCGACACCGTGTACTGGCCCACACTGCTCATCGAGCACGGGCCCGAGGGCTGGCGGGCGAGCAAGGTCGATTCTCCGCTGGCAAGCACCCCTAAGTCCGACTAGACTCATCCCCCCCCTTTCCCCCCCGCGGAGGCGAGATGCGCACCCTCCCCCTGTTCCTGCTCGCGCTGGGCCTGATGGCCTGCAACCCGGACGACACCGGCACCAAGACCGACGACACCGGCCCCGGTGACATCGACGCGGATGACGACGGCGACGGCTACACCGTGGCAGAAGGCGACTGCGACGACGACAACGCCGACGTCCACCCGGGCGCCGATGAGCTCCCCTGCGACGGCGTGGACAGCGACTGCTCGGGCTCCGACCTCAACGACGCCGACGGCGACGGCTACGACTGCGTCGAGTACGGCGGCGACGACTGCGACGACGACGACGCCGACGTCAACCCCGGCGCCGACGACGAGTGCGGCGACTTCGTCGACCAAAACTGCCACGCAGATCACGACTGCGAC
>CAYZVO010000177.1:0-20283 GCA_964481655.1 uncultured Enterobacterales bacterium
CCTACGATGCCGACAGCAAGCGCCGTGCCAGATCCGGGCCGACGATTATGGCCCCTCCTGGCACCACCGCCACCACCCAGTCATGGGATAGGATCGGGACCACCACCGACCCAGAACGAGGAGCCCCCGTGTCCCCCAGCCACGCCCTGTTGCCCATGTTCATCGCCTCCGCGCTGCTCGCCGCGACCGACGCCGCCAGCCCTGGAGACGCACCCGCCCTGACCCCCGAGGAACAGCTGGGCAAGGCGCTGTTCTTCGACGAGGCCCTGTCGAGCAACGGCACTCAGTCCTGCGCGGCGTGCCATGGCCCCGAGGTGGGGTTCACCGGGCCGGTCGAGGCGATCAACGGGCACCTGGCGGTCTACGAGGGCGCCGAGACGGGCCGCTTCGGCAACCGCAAGCCGCCCGCGTCCGCCTACGCCGGCGCGAGCCCCGCCCTGAGCTACGACGCCGACGAGGGCGTGTGGTCCGGCGGCATGTTCTGGGACGGACGGGCCGACGGCACCGTGCTGAACGACCCCCTGGCGGAGCAGGCCATGGGCCCGTTCCTCAACCCCCTGGAGCAGGCCATCCCCGACGCGGCGGGGCTCTGCGAGCGCATCGCCAAGGCCGACTACGCCCCGCTGTTCCGCGAGGTCCACGGCGCCGACGCCCTTGACTGCGCCACAGGCGCTGACCGCGCGCACCAACACGCCGGCCGCGCCATCGCCGCCTACGAGCGCTCGGCCGAGGTCAACCCCTACAACTCGCGCTACGACGGCTGGCTGGCGGGCACCGAGACCCTCACCGAGCAGGAACTGCGGGGCCTCGAGCTGTTCGAGGGCACCGCCAAGTGCGCCGACTGCCACCCCAGCAAGCCCGGTCCCGACGGCTCAGCTCCGCTGTTCACGGACTTCAGCTACGACAACCTGGGCTTCCCCACCAACCCGGACAACCCCTTCTATGGCATGGACACCGCGACCAACCCCGACGGAGCCGCCTGGCGCGACCCCGGGCTGGCCGCCACCCTCGAGGCCAAGGGGGAGCCCGCCGAGCGGGTGGCCGCGGCCCGGGGGCTGATGAAGGTGCCCACCCTGCGCAACGTGGCCAAGGCGCCGCGCCCGGGGTTCGTGAAGGCCTACGGCCACAACGGGGCCTTCCGCTCCCTCGCGGACGTGGTGCACTTCTACAACACCCGCGACACCCTGCCACGCTGCACCGAGGGCGACGAGGGCGCCGGCACCACCTGCTGGCCCGCGCCCGAGATCGCCGACAACGTCAACACCGAGGAGCTCGGCGACCTGGGCCTCAGCCCCGCCGACGAGGCGGCCATCATCGCCTTCCTGGGCACCCTCTCCGACCGCTGATCACTCCGCCTGGAGCACCGCCGGCAGCCCCCGCTGCAGATCGTCCACGAAGGCCTCGAGGGAGGCCACCAGCTCCGGGCTCTGCTCGGGGCGGTTGATGGTGGCGTGCACCACCACCTGCTCGGGGGCGGGGGGGAAGCCGGTGGTGATGGTCCACTGCAGGGCGTTGGGGCAGGTCACCAGCTCGAAGCGCACGCCGCCCATGATCTCCGACCGGCGCAGCAGGAACTCGCCCCAGACCCCATCGAGGTGGCCCTCGCGCTCGTCGAAGGGCTCGACCAGCGAGATCGAGGCGCAGGCGGTGGCCTGGGAGGCGAGGTCGAGGGTGGCCTGCAGGGCCGCCTCGCTGCTGCGGACGGGGACGATGCGGAAGAACTCCATGGTGGCCACTTAGCGGCGGGACGGCGGCCGTGCCCATGCGTCCCCCGGCAAGCGATCCCCGGGGTGGCGAAACTCCGCAAGGACGGTCAAGGAGGACTCGGCCCCCGGGGCTATCGTCGCGTCCGATCACAGGAGGTTTCGTGCAGACACGGTGGGAGAAGATCGCGGCGGTCCAGCGCATGCTGGACCACATCGAGGCCCACCTCGATGAGCCGATCAGCCTGACCGCCCTCGCCCGGGCGGCCCACTACTCGCCGTGGCACGCCGCCCGCCTGTTCGAGGAGATCACCGGCACGCCGCCGTTCACCTACATCCGCAAGCGCCGCCTCTCCGAGGCCGCCGTGCAGCTGAGGGACTCCGAAGCCCGCGTCATCGACGTGGCCTTCGACTTCGTCTTCGGCTCGCACGAGGGCTTCACCAGGGCGTTCGCGCGGGAGTTCGGGGTGACGCCGAGCCGGTATCGCCGCAGCGATGATGCGGTCCCGCGCTTCATGCCTCCTCGGCTGCGGGACTGGTACACCCGGAGGCAGCAGGGAGAGATCGAGATGAGCGAGCAGAAGAGCCACGACACCGTCTTCGTCCAGGTGGTGGAGCGCCCCGCCCGGAAGCTGATCCTCAAGCGCGGCCAGGCCGCCACCCACTACTTCGCCTACTGCGAAGAGGTGGGCTGCGAGGTCTGGGATGTCCTCACCGCCATCGAGGATGCGCTGCAGGAGCCCATGGGCCTGTGGCTGCCCGAGGGCATGCGCCCGCCGGACAGCTCCCGCTACGTGCAGGGGGTCGAGGTGGCCGCGGACTACGCCGGCCCGATCCCCGAGGGCTTCGAGATCATCGAGCTGCCCCCGTGCCAGCTGATGGTGTTCCAGGGGCCCCCGTTCGAGGATCGCCACTTCGAGCAGGCGATCTCGTCCCTGTGGGACGCCATGAACGCCTACGATCCCGAGCGGTACGGCTTCGCCTGGGCCGACGACGACGCCCCGCGCTTCCAGCTGATGCCGGAGGGCTATCGAGGCTACATCGAGGGGCGCCCGGTGCGACGGCTGTAGCTGGGCGGCCGGAAGTCCAGGCCGGCGTGCCGCGGGCATCCCCGGCGGCATAGGGTGTTCTCGCCCCCTCACGCGAGCGACACCGTGGGTCTGCTGCTCACCGCCTTGCTGTCCATCGGCGCCCAGGCCGCCTGTCCGGCCGGGGCGGACCCCGGTGCGCACGCCCGGGACGCGCTGGCGGCCTACGAGAAGCTCGACGTGGTGCGCTTCGAGGATCTCGTGGAACGGGCCCTCGACGCCGTGCCCTGCCTGGTGGGCGCCATCGACCCCGGCGACGCCGCCGATCTCCACCTCGTCACCGCCCTCGAGGCCTGGACACGCCGCGACGAGGACCAGGTCCAGCAAGCCCTGCGCGGGCTGCTCGAGCTGCAGCCCGGCTACCAACCGTCCGCGGTGATCGCGCCGGACGGCAGCGGGCTGGCGGCAGCCTTCGAGGTGGCACGCGCCGCGGGCCCGGGCCCCAAGGCGCCGCTGCCGGGCCTCGAGCTGTACGTCGACGGCCAGCGCAGCGCGGCGCTGCCCCAGGATCGGGCGGCGGTTGTGCAGTGGGCGGCGGTGGGCAGCTTCGAGAGCCGCTACGCCTGGCCCGGCTCCTTCGACCCCGACCTGCGCCGGGCCACCCGGCTCGTGGGTGTGCCAGCTCCGATCCCCGCCAGCTCCCACCGCTCGCGCCCCCTGGCCATCGCCGCGGGCGCGGCGGGTGTGGTCGCCTTGTTCGGCGCGAACCAGGCCAACAACGCCTGGGACGACTTCCACGAGACCGACTCCTGGGAGCAGGCACAGCGCTCGTATACGCGCAACCGCGTCTTCGCCGTCGGTTCGGGGGTCGCGGCGCTTGGCGCCGCCGGCCTGGCCGTCGGGGCCGTCGTCGTCTGGGAGTGGTGAGTGCACCTGGGAGAAGGCCAGGAGATCGACCGCTACACGGTCGTTGAGCACATCGGCCGCGGCGGCATGGCCGAGGTCTACCGCGTGCGCCACAACACCCTGGGCACCGACCACGCGCTCAAGGTCCTCAGCCTCAACGTGCCCAGCATCCGGGAGCGCCTCATCCAGGAGGGGCGGGTCCAGGCCCAGCTGCAGCACCCCAACATCGTCGCCGTCACCGACGTGCTGGACGTGCAGGGCTCTCCGGGCCTGCTCATGCAGCTGGTGAAGGGCCCCAGCCTCGAGGACTGGCTGCGCTGCAACCAGCCCTCCATCGACGAAGCCCTGCGCATCTTCGCCGGGATCCTCGAGGCCCTCGAGGAAGCCCACCGGCTGGACATCGTGCACCGGGACCTCAAGCCCGGCAACGTGATGATGAGCACCCAGCGGGGCGTGCTGACGCCGAAGGTGACCGACTTCGGCCTGGCCAAGCTGCTGGCCGACGAGGCCAGCCCCACCCGGACCCGCACCGGCCTGCCCATGGGCACGCCCGCCTACATGTCCCCCGAGCAGATCACCGACGCCAAGAGCGTGGATCGGCGGGCCGACATCTTCGCCATGGGCTGCATCCTGTACGAGCTGTGCTGCGGCCAGATGGCCTTCATCGGGGCCAACACCCTCGAGGTCTTCAACGCCGTGGCCGGGGGCGACTACGCGCCACCGAGGGATCTCGCCCCGGACCTGCCCGAGCCGGTGGTCCGGGCCATCGAGGGCTGCCTGCAGAACCAGCGGGAGCTGCGCATCGGCAGCTGCGAGGAGCTCGCGGCCGTCCTCGAGGGCGGCGGCGTGAACCCCAGCGACGCCCCCACCCTCGCGCCGACGGGGCCGCTGGGGTCTCCCACGCCGGCGCCGAGCACGCCCCCCATCACCTCCCGGCCCGCCTCCCCCACCTGCGCGCCCTTCGCGCGGGGGCGGGCGCGCCCACCCGACTCATCGATCCCTGACGAGTCCCGTCCCGGGCTGCTGTGGCTGCTGGGGGCCGGCGCCGCGGTGGTGCTGCTCGGCCTTGGTGCCGCTGTCGTGGGCGGCGGGCTGCTGACCTGGTGGGCCACCCGGACCCAGCAGCTGCCACCGGAGCCGGTGCAGATCGAGGCCCCGCCCGACCCGACGGTCGCAGAGGTCCCAGCCGAGGCCCCCACGGAGCTGCAGCCCGATCCGGTGGCGCCCACCCCGCTCCCCGCGCCCGACGACCCGGTGGTCGAGCCCATCGTCCCCGACGATCAGCCCGAGGTTCCCGAGCCCGCGGTTCCTGACACAGGGCTGGTGGTGATCGAGGGCGACGCCATCGCCATCGCCCTCATCGACGCCCGCGGGACCCGCCTCGGCCCGGGTCGCCTCCCGCCAGGCACCTACGACCTCGAGGCCAGCTTCCACGGTGGCGCCACCATCCGCCAGCCCGGCAAGGTCACCGTCCGGGCCGGTCGGACCACCACCCTGCGCTGCGTGGCCCTGCTCGAGACCTGCAACTGACGGTCAGATCTTCATGATCCCGATCGGGGCGCTGCGGGTGCCCGCGCTGGTCTCGACCCAGCACTCGCCCTGCTCCCCGGGGGTGGTGTCCTTCGGCGGCAGCACGTGGAGCATGGCGTAGACCAGGTTGTCCTCGTCGATCAAGCGCGCCGGCACATCGACCCAGAAGTCCTCGTCCGTGTAGTTCTTGCTGGTGGTCAGGTAGGGCTCCTGGACCCAGTCCACGTCGCAGCCCATGGCGCAGATGTCCACCGGGCCCGTGAACCAGAACCCCAGGACCATCTGGCTGCCGGCCTGGACGGTGCGCAGCTGCTCATCGACGTCCATCGAGGTGTTCAGGCGGCCCCAGGGCTCGGAGCAGAGCTCATCGGGCGGGTCCAGGGGCAGCCCGGTGTCGGCGCCGGTCCAGGTGTCCGCGATGCCGTGATCCCGCTTCCAGGCGGTGAGGTCGTCCTGGCCGAGCACGCGGCAGCCCGAGCTGCCGAGCAGCACCAGCGTGACGAGGCTCGCGACGCGCGCCATGGGGCCTCCGAGACCGGACGGGGAGAACCCTCTAACGCGCACCCGGCTGCGTCACTGCCAGCGCAACCAGAGGCGCAGGTGTCGACCCGGCGCGGGGACCTCGTCGCCGGCCTCGAGCCCGCCCACAGCCAAGGCCGCCTCGCGGGTCAGGTGCTCGTGGTAGTCGGCATCCAGCAGGTTCTCTCCCGCGACGCCGAGCACCAGCCGGTCCAGCGCCTGCAGCCCCAGCTCCGCACGCAGCAGCGCGAAGCCGGGTGTGCGGTCCTCGCCGAAGGCGCCAGAGACCCGGTCCTGGGGTGCGACCAGGCGCGTCCCCAGCTCGAGGTGCCCGCCCAGATCGGCGCGATCGAGCTGCAGCCGCAGCGCGGCGTGACCCTCCAGGGGAGGGATCTCGGCGAGGGGCTCTCCGTTGTCGAGATCCTGGGCCACCACCCACTGCGCGCCCAGGGGGACAGCCAGCCACGGGGCGGGGGTGAGCGTCAGGTGGCCGTCGGCGCCAGCCAGCCCCGCGTCGACGTTGAGGTAGCCCTGGATGCGGTCGGCGGCACCGTCGCCGTCCACATCCTGCTCACCGATGGTGGTGGTCAGGATGTAGTCCTGGATGCGCGACCCGAACAGGCCCAGGCCGCCGCGCGCCCACTCGGCGTTCCAGGTGGCGCCCAGCTCCGCCTCGAGCCGGGTCTCGGGCAGCAGCGCGGGGTTGCCGACCCGGAAGCCGCCGGGGGCCGGGGCGAAGGCGAAGTAGCGCTCTGTGATGCCCGCCGCGCGCCTGGCCACGCCGAGTCCAGCCTGCAGCGCGGCCGCGTCGTGCAGCGCCCACCGCAGCGCTGCGTTGCCACCACCGGTCCACTCCAGGCGATCGTGCTCCGCCGCGTCGGCGCCGTACCAGCTCACCCACTGCTCGGCGATGGTCTGGCCCTGGAGGCTCGCCGCACCGGGGCTGCCGGCCTTGGAGACCACGGCGTCGAGGCGCCCGCCGACCAGCAGGATCACCGCGTCACCCGTCCAGCGGGCCTCGGTGAAGACGCCGGCGTCGTGCTGGCTGGCGTCGGGCCACAGGGCGTCTTCGTAGCTGCTGTCGGATGCGAGGATGGTGCGGGTGCGCAGCGCGTCGCGCTCGAGCCCGGTCAGGTCGAAGCCGGGGGTGATCACCAGGGCCTCGCCCACTCTCACGTCCACGGCCAGCCCCGTGGACCAGGAGCGGGCGCTGGAGTCAGTGCTGGCCACCATGCTCGCCGCGTTGGGCTTGTCGCGGTTGTCCATCACATGCTCCACCAGCGCCGCCCCGCCTCGAAGCCGCAGCGCCTGGAGCGCGCCGGCCTCGAGCCGATGCTCGGTGCCGCCGGAGACGGTGATCACCTGGCTGCTGCGCATGTCCATCGGCAGGGCGGGGAAGGCGGTGTCCCGCTCGTCGGAGAGGGTGGACGCGAGCCATACCCGATGGTCGTCCACGGGCCTGGCTGACAGCGCCAGGCTGCCGAGGAAGGCCTGGTGGCCGGCGGGCACCTGCACCCCACCCGCGGAGCTGTAGTCTCCGAGCCGAGTGCCCGTCGCGCTGGCCCGGTAGTCCAGCGCGCCGTCCCGCCCCGCAGCGGCGGTGCCCGCGCTGTACCCACCGCGGGCGCCGTCGTAGCCAGCCCAGGCCGCGGCCTCGTCGGCGTCGGGGGCGCTGGGGCCGCGGTTCGGGTCGAGGCTCAACTCCAACGCGCCACCGCTGGACAGCGGCCCATCGGCCACCGACGGGAGGCCGCTGACGACCCGACCATCCGCGACCGCCGCGGGTGAGAGCACGGTGGCTGGCGGGTCCATGCGCGAGGGGCAGGCGCCGTAGAGGGGCACGCCGCCCACGCGGGTCTGGACCCGCTCCCAGCCCAGACCCCGGATGACCGGCTCCGGACCGCCACCGCCACGGCGCACACCGCCGACCCCTTCGAGCTCGCCGATCAGCTCGGCCATGGTGCCCACCAGGGCCCACTCGGCCTCCGGGATCGGGCGGGAGCCGACCCGGAGGACCTCCGACTCGACCTCGATGACCTCGTCTGCGTCGGTATCCCCGGCCAATGCGGGGTGGGCGGACAGGGTCAGGACAGACAGTGTGATGAGCGTGGACATGATGACCGGTTCTCGAGGGGACCCGGTCAATCTATTCTGAAATACCTATATCGTACTGTCACTCTTCTTACGTTCTGGAGGCTCAGCCCGCGCAGCCCATGCCCATGATGCGCAGGTCCTTCTGGGTGCAGTTGTCGAAGTCGCAGCAGGTGTGGCAGACCCGCTTCATGGCCCGGAAGCCCAGCAGCTGGACGTGGGGGGTCAAGAAGTCGAGCCCCGCGGGCTCCCGCCGCAACAGGTCCGTGCTCAGGTACTTCTTGTTGTCGTCGGCGAACACGGTGGTGACCACCGCGTCACCCCCCATGAGCTCGAGCTGCTTCAAGGCCCCCAGGAAGTTGGCGCCCGACGAGATGCCCACGGCCAGCCCCAGCTCGGCCGCCAGCTTCTGGGCCATCAGGATGGCGTCGCCGTCGCTGACGGCCACCACCTCGTCCAGGAAGTCCAGGTCCACGATCTCCGGGATGAACTCGTCGCTGATGCCCTGGATGCGGTGCTTGCCCACCTTGTGGCCCGTGGTGAGCGTCGGGGAGTTTGCCGGCTCGAGGGGGTGGATCTTCACCTCCGACACCTGCTCGCGCAGGTAGCGCCCCACGCCCATGACGGTGCCGCCGGTGCCCACGCCGGCCACGAAGGCGTGGGGCACCAGCCCCGCGAAGTGCAGCTGCCACCAGATCTCCGGGCCGGTGGTGCGGTAGTGGGCCTCGATGTTGGCCTCGTTGGCGAACTGCCGGGGCAGGAAGACGTCGTCGCCCTCGGCGGCCATGCGCTCGGCGATCTCGATGCTGCCGACGAAGCCGCCCTGCTCGCGGGTCACCGGGATGATGCGGGCGTCGAGGCTCTGGATGAGATCGACGCGCTCCCGGCTCATCCAGTCGGGCATCAGGATGGTGACCGGGTGCCCCAGGGCGCGCCCGATGGCGGCGAAGCTGATGCCGGTGTTCCCGCTGGTGGCCTCGACGATGGTGTCGCCGGGCTTGATGCTGCCGTCCCGGTAGGCCTCCTCGAGGATGCACAGGGCCATCCGGTCCTTGATGGAGCCGGTCATGTTGAGCTGCTCGGACTTGGTGTAGATCGTCCGCTTCTCACCGCGGAAGAGCAGATCGATGGCGAGCAGCGGGGTGTTGCCGACCATGTGGCGGATACCCGCCAGGCGACGACGGAGAGTGGGCTCGAGGGCAGCGCTCGTGGACATGGGGAGCTCCGGGACGGTGGGGATGACACGTTTCGTTCAAGCTGTAACGAATCGTGCCAGGCCGTCAGCGCCGACCGCACAGGCGGGTGCCGCTAGCCATCAGAACGATGACGAACCGCAGCCTCGCGGAGCCCAGGCGGCGCCCTCAGGGCTGGCGGGGGTCCAGGCAGCAGCGGAAGCCCACATCCGGGACGGGGAGGTCCGGAGGCAGGGGCCGCAGGCTGCCCGCCTGGAGCTCTTCGTGGGCCTTGTCCATGAAGCCACCGCCGGCGGCGCCTTCCGGGGAGCCGGCCACCCACTCCGCCACATTGCCCGACAGATCGAGGGCACCGACGGTGCTGACGCCCGCGGGTCGGGACCCCACCGGCCAGGCGCTGCCGCGACCACAGCCGGTTCCGCCCGCAGGCCCCGCTTGCCCGCGGGCGTCCATGATGACCCGCTCGCAGGCCGGGGGTGCGTCACCCCAGGGGTAGATGCCACCATCGCGCCCCCGGGCCGCGCGCTCGTGCTCGGCGTAGGTGCACAGGCGACGCCCAGCCCAGCGGCACCAGGCCTGAGCCTGGGCGCGATCCACGCAGTTGACAGGGTAGTCCCCCCGGGAGACCTCGCGGCCGTAGCAGCCGGGGTGCTCGCCGGCCGCGGTGCAGCCACCGTCCGCCACGCAGGCGGCGTAGGCGGACACGCGGACCTCGGTCAGGTCCACGAGCAATCCCCGGGCCCCGCCCACGCGCACCATGGCGCCGTGCTCGTCCTGGCAGGCCGGCGGCATCAGCTCCCTGGGGGCCAGCTCGACGGGCTCCAGCCCCGCGGGGCAGGCCGACGCCGGGAGGGCGTCCGGGAGTTCGCTGGGCGACGGAGCCGTCGTCAGCTGCGCGACACTGGGCGCATCCACCTCATCCAGGGGGTGCAGGGCCTGATCGAGGCGCAGCTCGGGGGCGGCCTCCGGCCCGGCGGCCACCACGCCGGGGGCAGGCTCGGCGAGGGTCCGCCCCTGGGCGTCGGCGAGGGCCTGCTGGTAGGCCGAGACGGCGTCGACGGCCCGCGCCGCGTGGGCCGCCGGATCGTCGATGGGCTCACCAGCGGCGGCCATGGCCATCCGCTCCTCGAGGCTCAGGGACGGGCCGCGGAGCGTGCCGCCATCGTGGCTGGGCTCCTCCGAACCCCAGCCCAGGGTGAAGAGCACAGCGCCGAGCGCGAACAGCCCCACGGGGAGGGCCAGGCCCAGGGGCGGGCGTCGGGCGCCGGGCCAGCGCCGCTGCCCATCGCGCAGCACCCCCGAGGTCAGGGCCTTGGCCCGGGCGCGATGGGCGCCGATGCGCGTCATCAGGCGATCCAGACCGTCCTCGTAGACCGGGGCGATCCAGATCACGCGGCGCCGGGGCAGGATCTCCGGCGGCACACACCAGGCCCCGTCGATGCGCAGCAGGGGTCCGACCATCCGCACCCGCCCCAGCTGCAGCCAGGGGATCTCGATCCACTGCTTGCGCTGCTGGAAGCGCAGGGCCCGCCCCAGCCCCTGGATCCGGAGCCGCCCCATGGGAGAGCACGCCCGGATGCCCGCCCGGAGCACCAGCACGCTGGCAGCGGTGAACACGAACCCGAGGAACAGGCGCAGCGCGATGATCCACCCAGCGGTGTGCAGCCCCATCGGGAGCAGGACCGCCAAGGCGGCGATGATCAGCGGCAGGGCGAGCAGGGCCGAGGCCGCGGAGCCGCCGGCGGACCAGACCGCCCCGACGCCGAGATCGGGCTCCATGTGCCAGTCCACCGACTCCGCGCGGTTGCGCACCGTGGTGCCCCCCCGGAGGCCGGCCAGCGGGTCCAGCAACAGCTCGAGGGCGGCCGAGGGGCTGTCGAGTCGACGCTCGATGGTGGGCTCCAGCAGCGGCACCACCAGGGAAGCCAGGCTGCGGGGCACGTGCAGCTGCTCGAGGGCCCGGGGCAGCAGGCCCCGCCGATCGCGATCGCGGATGGCCTCCGGTGCCAGCCCGGTCAGGGCGTAGGCCACGCAGGCCCCCACCCCGTACAGATCGCTGCGGGCGTTGCCGGAGCCCATGGGGACCTCGGGCGCCACGAAGTCCCGGTCCACGGCCTGGGTCCAACCCTCGGGGCCATAGTCGTCGTTGGACCAGTCGCGGGCCGCGGCCTTGACCGGCCCCCAGTCCACCAGGGCCAGATCCCCGGTGTCCGCCCGGAAGATCAGGTTGCGGGGGTTGATGTCCCCGTGCAGCAGGGGTGGATCGGCAGCGTGGAAGCCCCGCAGCAGCTCGAACAGCCGACGGGCCATACCGCGCACGGCCGCGGGCTCCAGGGGCCCTCCGCGGAGCAGGCGCTCTTCGAGGGTCTCGCCTTCGATGTGCTCCTGAACCAGGAACACGCAGTGGCGATCCTGTATCCGTGCATCACAGAGCTCGACGACGCGGGGCACGCTGGCGGCGTCGAAGGCGCGCAGGGGCGCGACCGCGCGCTCCACCCGCTCGAGATCGACGTCGAAGGGCATCGCCCCCAACATCTTGACGACGACGGGCTCGTCCCGGGCCACGTCATGGGCCATGTAGCTGTTGCCCACGCCCCGGACCGGCGCACCCAAGCGATACCGACCGGCCAGCTCGTACCCGGGTGGCAGGGGGATGGTGGGGGTGGGCACACCCAGCACGGCTCTCGAACCTCCGAAGCTCCAGTTCTACCATGGAGACCACGCCGAGCCGCCGAACGACGAGCACCGCGGCCCCATGGCCGGGTTACCCGCAGCGCGGCCAGCGCGGCTGTGCGCCGGGGCCACACACGCAGGAGTGGACCATGGCGACAGCGAAGACGGCGTGGATCGTGGAGGCCGGCGTGCTGCTGTCGGCCCTGGCTGCGGTGGGCCTGACGGGCTGCGACCCCGCCAAGCAGGAGCTGCGGGAGACCCGCCGCTGCATCATGTTCCAGTGCATGGCCGAGGCGCGAGCGTGCACCGGCAGCGATGAGTGCGAGGACTGGATGGCCTGCCTCGAGGACTGTGGCGACGACGAGATGCTCTGCCCCACCGTCTGCGGCGCCTTCTACCAGGCCCCGGAGATCAACGCCTTCACCAGCTGCGCGCTGGACAACGGCTGCATCGAGATCGACTTCTCCGCCCTGCCCGCCTGCGCCACGCCCGACGTCCCCCTGGCCTCAGTCGACGACATCGACGGCTTCTGGTGGGTCTCGGCCATCCGCGGTCACGACTACGTGCTCTACGACGACTGCCAACGCTTCGTGCTCACGGAGCTCGGCGAGGGCCGGATCGAGGCCCGGAACTCCACCCAGGTCTCCCACAACGGACAGACCCGGGTGGTGGACAACATCGGCGAGTACACCCGCATGCCCGACGGGACCCTGCAGCTCGCCTACGCCAACTGGGTCGGCTACCTCGAGCAGTACAACCCCGTGTTCGTCTCCGAGCAGGTCATGCTCATGCACGTCTGCTCCAAGGACACCAGCGAGATCGCCCACGACTACGGCGCCCTGGTCTTGAGCCGCGCGCCCCTCGAGGCCATCGACGACCAGGACGCGGCGGCGCTGGAGGCGGCCATGCAGCGGCTCTACGGCGTGGGTCTGGACGGCTTCCGGATGATCGGGACGGAGAGCTGCCCCAACGGTCCCGACGCGCCCCGGTGATCAGCCGCCCAGGAAGAACGCCGCCACGTGCGGTGACAGGTGCCGCATCAGCCCGGAGTAGACCTCCATCAACATCCCGGCCACGCCCCAGGCGGGGACCAGGGTCCACAGGGAGTAGCCCTTGGGGTGGATGCGCCAGCGGGACTTGGCGTAGTAGTCCCAGGTGTGGAAGCCCAGGATCCGGTTCTGCAGCCAGCCGTAGGCGATCTCGGCCAGGGTGAAGACCAGGCACCAGACCAGGTAGCGCAGGGGCCAGGCCCAGCCTCCGATGAGGTCACACAGCGGCTCGATGACGAAGAAGACCCCCAGGCCGTGCAGGGGCGCCATCCACAGGCTCACCCAGCCCTCGAGGTACTTGCGCGGCACGCGCCGCTCGATCTGGGCGCCCACCATGCGCTCGATGCCGGTGACCGCGAAGATCACCTCCATCGAGAAGCCGAACATCACGTAGGCGATGATCCGGAAGCCGACCTGGATGGCTTGGTCCATGCTCAGAGCAGCTTGGGTTCGATGTCGTCCCGCTGACCCGAGAGCTTCGGCATCAGCCGGTCGAACAGCCAGGTGGGCAGCAGCCGGTTCACGATGGTCAGCAGCCGCATGGGCCAGGGGTAGAGGTAGACCGCCCGGCGCTTGGCGATGGCACGCGCGATGAGGATGGAGGATGTCCGGACCGGCACCTTGAAGGGCATCTCGAAGTCGTCGTGGTCGGTCATCGGAGAGGCGATGAAGCCCGGGTGGATGCAGCTGACCGCCACACCGTGGGGCCGCAGGTCCACCCGCCAGCTCTCGAGCATGCGGGCCTGGGCGGCCTTGGAGCTGGCGTAGCTGGCGGCGTTGGGCAGGCCGCGGAAGGCCGCCAGGCTGGAGATGCCCACCAGCTGGCCACGGCCGGCCTCGACCATGGGCCGGATGAAGGGCGCCAGGGTGTTGGCGGTGCCGATGACGTTGATGGCGTGGGTCTTCTCGTGGATCGCCAGGTCGAAGCGGGGCGCGGGGTTGAGCCCGCCCACACCGGCGTTGGCGATGGCGATGTCCACGAAGCCGAAGCGCTCCTGGGCCTGGGCGGCCACCGCGGCCATGCGCTCGCGGTCCGAGACGTCCCCGGCGCAGACCAGCACCTCGGCCCCCAGCTGCTCGCACTCGGTGGCCAAGGCCTCCAGCTTCTGGGCCCGCCGGGCCACCAGCACCAGCTTGGAGCCGTAGCTGGCCAGCAGCAGCGCCAGGTCCCAGCCCATGCCCGACGAAGCCCCGGTCAGCAGCACGGTCTTGTTGTCGAACCAGGCCTTCATGGGCAGCTCCTGAACATGCCGGGGAGCTGCATGGTAGCAGCCCCGGGTTATCGTCGAAAGGTTCCCTCCAACCGGAGGCTCTCCATGCTCACGCGCCTGGCCGTCCGCGGATTCAAGAACCTGGCGGAGATCGACATCCGCTTCGGACCCCTCACCTGCATCACCGGCCCAAACGGGGCGGGGAAGTCCAACCTCTTCGAGGCCATCGCCTTCCTGGCCGCCCTCGCCGAGCAACCCCTGGCCGACGCCGCCCTGGCCGCCTGCCGCGGGCGGGTTCACGGCGAGGGTGTGGACGCGCTCTTCTTCCGGCGGGGCGCCGACCGGGCCGAGCGCATCGAGCTCGAGGCCGAGATGATCGTGCCGCCGGGCGGCTGCGACGCCCTGGGCCAGCCCGCCTCGGCCTCCGCGACCCTGCTGCGCTACGAGCTGCACCTCGGGCGCCTGGCGCCCACCCCCGACCGGCCCGGCGGCGGCCTGCACATCCTGCGCGAAGACCTCACGGCCCTGCACCGCAGCAGCGCCCGGCGGACCCTGGGCTTCCGCCACAAGAAGGCCTGGCGTCAGTCCGTGGTCCTCGGCCGCCGCGCCCACCCCTACCTGAGCACCGCGGTCGAGGCTGGTCGTCGAGTGATCACCATCCACCAGGACTCCGGCGCCCGCACCCACCAGCTCGAGGCCGAGGGCCTGCCCTGCACCGTGCTGTCCAGCGCCCGCTCGGCCTTCGCCCACCCCACCCTGCTCATCGCCCGCCAGGAGATCGCTGGTTGGCGCCACCTGCGCTTCGAGCCCTCGGCCCTGGGCGCCCCCGACCGCGCCGACACGCCCCCCGGCCTGCAGCGCGATGGCGCCCACCTGGCCGCCACCCTGCACCACCTGGCCCGCCACCGCGAGGCCCAGAGCCCCGGCGGCGCCGAGGCCCTGTATTCCCACCTGGCCGCCCGACTCGACGCATTGCTCGGTGGGGTCCGCTCCTTCCATGTCCAGGTCGACCCGGCGCGGGGTCACCTGGACATGGTGCTCACCGACGCCCGCGGCACCGCGCACAGCGGCCGTGCCCTGAGCGACGGCACCCTGCGCACCCTGGCCCTGGCCGCCCTCGAGGTCGACCCCAACGCCGGCGGGCTGGTCTGCCTCGAGGAACCCGCCAGCGGCATCCACCCCCAGGGCATGTCCGCCCTGCTGGCCCAGCTGCAGGCCCTGGCCGCGAACACCCGCCGCCCATGCGGCGCCGACAACCCGCTGCGCCAGGTGATCCTCAACTCCTACTCCCCGGCGCTGCTGGCGGGTATCGACGACGAGCACCTGCTGCTCGCCCGCAACCTCGACGGCGCCAGCTTCTCGTGGAAGCAGAGCACCTGGCGGGACGAGGACGCCGAGGACGACCCCCGCTCCATCCACGCCGAGGCCTGGGACGAGTTGTTCCGCCAGCAGGGCGTGCGCGGTCCGGCGGAGGCACCCAAGCGGAGCAAGGAGACCAGCCAGGCCCCCCGGAAGCAGGTCTCGCTCTTCCCGGGAGGGTGAACGATCCCGCCGCTGCCACGTTGATCCATCGAACACGGATCGAGGTGTGGCATGCGCGGAGAGCGTCTACTGGTGATCCTCGGGCTGTCGCTGGCGCTGGCCTGCGGGGGCACACGCGCTGACGAGGGCAGGCAGGCCATGGAGGCGCCCACGGACGTCTCCCTCGCCGTGTTGCTCACCGGGCCGACCGACCCCGCCCCCACGCCAGCCCCCGAGCTCGCGTCCACCCCGGAGGCGCCCCCGGTTCCACCCCCGCCCGCGGGCATGGGGCCCCGAGAGCTGCTGGACCGCGCCCACGCCCTGTACGAGGCCGGCCGCCTGCGAGACGCGCTGACCGCCTACGCCCAAGCGGCCGTGGCCGACCCCGACTGCGCCGTCTGCACAGCGCGCATCGACCGGCTCCAGGCCGAGCTGCACGAGGCCATCGTCAGCAACCTGGACGCGGGCCAGCGCTACCACAGCGAGCTGCGGGAGGACGAGGCCGTGCGCTGCTGGGAGCGGGTGTTGATGTTGGACCCCGATCCGAGCAGTCCGCATCATGTTCGGGCGTTGGGGTACCTGGAGTAGCGCGGGCACGACCCCTACAAAAAGATCTCCGCATCACAGTAGGGACACTGCACCACGCCACGGCCCACCAGCTCGAGGCGGCCACCGCAGGCCGGACACTGGCTCCCGCTGCGGAGCACGTGGGCGTCGCTGGCGTAGACCACGCCCTTCTTCCAGTTCATGTAGCCGGACAGCGCGCCGGAGCCGACGGCCTTGTAGATCCAGGCCCGCAGCACCGGCGGCGGGGCGTTGAGCTCCCGGGACAGCTCCGCCAGATCGATGCGCGCCCTGGCGGCCACCAGGCCGGGCAGCATGCGCAGGCCTTCCTGTTCGTGGCGCTGGGTGCAGACCCAGCCGACGTTGGGCTCCATGCGGCAGAGCAGGCGACCATCGAGCTTGAGCTGGAAGAGCACCTGCTCGATGCGGTCCGCGGGCACACCGCTGGCGGCGGTGATCTCCTCGAAGGTGGCGCAGCCCCGGCGGTGCAGCAGCTCCACCACCGCGTCCTGGGACTCGGGGACCGAGCCATCGCGCAGGCCCCGCAGCCCGCGGGTCGTGAACGCCAGCGCCGGGAGCAGGAAGACGATCATCGGCATGAAGCCACAGCAGGTCCCGCCGAAGATGCCCACCCCCAGGCTCTCACCATCCACCGAGCCGAAGCCCTCGTAGACGGGCTCGAGGGCCATGGCCAGGCCCAGCACCACGCCCACCATCAGGATGGTGGCGGTGGCGAGCCAGAACCAGGCCGCCCGGGCCAGGGGGCGCCGGTCCACCAGGCCCGCGATGCCCAGGAACACCGCGCTGGCCGGGCCGAAGAACACCGCCCCGATGGAGGCAGCCGCGCCGAACATCGTCTGGTCGTCCAGGGGCGTGACCACCATCGCCAGGGACAGCAAGGCCCACAGGCCCAGGATCGCCAGCGCCACAAACCCGAGCAACACGGCGGGGAGGCTCGGGAGGAACTGGGCTGCGATGCTGCGACCGCTCGGCATGATGCACGCTCCGTCCGCAAGCTATCACCGGTGGGATGCAGCCTGGGGTACAGCCTGGGGTCAGCCGCCCTTGCCCACGGCCGCGGGCCCCGTCATCATGGGGGTTCCCCGGAGGCATCATGAAGCGCAGCCCCGTGCTCGTCCTGGCCCTGCTGGCGCCCCTCGCCATCGCCGACACCGAGACCTGGCCCCTCGACGCGGCCAGCGAGCTGGACTTCGACCCGGCGCTGGTGGCGGTGAGCGACGGCTCGGCCACCTTGATCTCGAGCCTGACGGGGACCGGCGCCGACGGCGACCTGGTGGTGAGCAGCGGCAGCTTCGACCTGTCCACGGACGCCAGCGGCGGCCGCAGCGAGGCCGACGGCGTCAGCTGGACCGTGAGCGACAGCCTGACCGCCGGGGACGAACGCTTCGACCTCGACGCCTACAGCGCCGGGCTGGACGCCGGCGACGAGCTGCTGCTGATCACCATGCAGGGCAGCACCGCGGCCACCACGGGCGTGGGCGGCTGGGAGCTGGTGCGGGTGAGCACCGTCAGCGGCAGCACGGTCACGACCACGCCCCTGGCCAACGACTACGACGGCGTGAATCACGTGATCGTGGCTCAGCGGGTGCCCAACTACGAGGACGTGACCCTGAGCGCCTCGGTGCTGTCCACCAGCGGCTGGGACGGCAGCGGCGGCGGCATCGTGGCCTTCCGCGCGGCCGGCACCCTGAGCCTGGACGCCGGCTCCAGCATCGACGTCTCGGGCCTGGGCTACACCGGCGGCGACGGCGGCAGCAGCGCCGGTGGCGGCGGTGGCGGAGGCGAGACATGGATCGGGGTGGACGGCCCGGGTGGAGACGTCGCGTCCGACGGCACCGGCGCCGGCGGTGGCGGTGAAGGGACCGCACGGGCCACCAAGACCAGCGGCGGCGCCGGGGGCTACGGCGCCGGCGGCGGCGGGGCCGACGGCACCGACAACAGCGACGACGGCGCAGGCGGCGGCGGCGGCGGCGGCCACGCCGGCGGCGGCGGTGGTGGGGGCGGCGGCACGGGCTGCGGCTCATCGGCGGCCGGTGATGGCGGCCTGGGCGGCGGCGCGGGCGGCGGCGGCGGGGGGGGGGGCGCCCCCTGCTGCCCCGGCAGCACGGGCGGCGACGCGGGCGCCGACGGCACGATCTCGAGCTCCTGCTACGACACGACGGCCCTGGCCGGCCACGCCGGCAGCGGCGCGACCTCGGGGGGCGGCGGCGACAGCTGCGGCTCCCACTACGGTGGCGGCGGCGGCGGCGGCTCCTACGGTGACTCGTCCCTGAGCACCCTCTTCCTCGGCGGCGGCGGCGGCGGCGGCGGCGGCTCGAGCCACGGCTACGCCGGCGGCGACGGCGGCGACGGCGGCGGCATCGTGCTCATCTTCGCCGAGGACGCCGCCATCGACGGCGCCATCCTGGCGGACGGTGACGACGGCGAGGCGGTGAGCACCGGCAACCGCTCCGCCAACGGCGGCTCGGGGGCCGGCGGCAGCATCTACCTGTCCGCCCGCAGCCTCACCCTCGGCGGCACCCTCTCCGCGGACGGCGCTGCCGCCGTCAGCTCCGCCACCACCGTCTCGGGCGGCGGCGGGGGTGGCGACGGTCGCATCCGGGTCGACAGCGACGAGGTCAACGGCGTGGGCGCCAGCGACAGCGGCTTCACCACGGAGCTGGACAGCTGGGCCAGCCCCGCCCTGGGCAGCGCGACCGCCACCAGCGAGAGCTTCCCCACCGAGGCCCAGGTCTGCGCCGTGGACCCCGTGGTCCCCGCCTACAGCGGCTTCCTCTGGACGGGGTTTTCGAGCAGCGAGAGCACCGACGGCGGCAGCATCGCCTACACCATGGGCGACGACGGCGCGAGCTGGTGGTGGCACGACGGCGCGGCCTGGGGCAGCTCCAGCAGCAGCGCCGAGGCCAACAGCGCGGCCGAGCTGGACGCGGCGGTGGGCGAGCTGAGCGCCTCCCAGCTGTATTGGTGCGCGACCTTGTCCGGCGACGGCAGCCAGCAGGTCAGCCTCCAGGAGGTCAGCATCGACTACGGCGAGGACAGCGACGGGGACGGGGTCCTCGAGGTCGACGACAACTGCCCCGATGACGCCAACCCCTCCCAGGCCGACGCCGACGGCGACGGCGAGGGAGACGCGTGCGACAGCTGCACCGACGTGGACGGCGACGGCTACGGCGACAGCAGCTACAGCGCCTCCACCTGCCCGTCGGACTGCGACGACAGCGACAGCGCCATCGAGCCCGGCGCTTCCGAGATCTGCGACGGCGTCGACAACGACTGCGATGGGACGATCGACATCGGAGCGGCAGATGACGCCAGGTGGTACGCCGACGACGACGGCGACGGCTACGGAGACGCCGCCGACAGCACCGACGCCTGCAGCCAACCCAGCGGGCACGTGGCCGACGACAGCGACTGCGACGACACCGACAGCGGGGTCAACCCCGACGCCACCGAGCTGTGCGACAGCATCGACAACGACTGCGACGGGAGCACCGACGAAGACGACGCCGCGGACGCGACCACCTGGTACGACGACGACGACGGCGACGGCTGGGGCGACGACGGCGACAGCAGCGTCTCCTGTGAGGCCGGCTCGGGCCAGGTCGCGGACGGTGGCGACTGCGACGACGGCGACGCGGCGGTCAACCCCGACGCGGACGAGGTCTGCGACGGGGTCGACAACGACTGCGACGGCGACGTGGACGAGGACAGCGCCATCGACGCCTCGACCTGGTACGCCGACGCGGACGGCGACGGCTACGGCGACCCGACCAGCAGCATGACCGCCTGCGACGTCCCGAGCGGCTACACGGCCAACGCCACCGACTGCGACGACGGGGACGCCACCGCGAACCCCGGCGCCGAGGAGACCTGGTACGACGGCGTGGACTCCGACTGCTCCGGGGGCTCGGACTACGACGCCGACGCCGACGGCTTCGACCACAGCGGCTACGGCGGCGACGACTGCGACGACGACGACGACGGCGACGGCCACCAAGTCGAGGGCTTGGGCGGGGTCGACTGCGACTACCTGGACGCCGCCATCCACCCCGGCGCCGACGACGTCTGGTACGACGGCGTGGACGCCGACTGCGCGGGCGACAGCGACTACGACATGGACGGCGACGGCTTCGACTCCGCCAGCTACGGCGGCGACGACTGCGACGACGGCGATGAGACCATCTACCCGGGCGCCCCGGACGACCCCTACGACGGCGAGAACAACGACTCCGACGCCACCGACGAGTACGACGCGGACCACGACGGCCACGACC
>CAYZVO010000178.1:0-20262 GCA_964481655.1 uncultured Enterobacterales bacterium
TATATATATTATCCATTTGCTTAATAATCCTTGCCGCAAATACCCCACCCCCCCCCCCCCGGGGCCCCCCCCCCCCCCCCCCCCCCCCCGGGGGGGGGGGGGGGGGGGCCGCCCCCCCCCCCCACGCCGGGGCCGGCCTCGTCGGTGAAGACCACCACCTCGCCGGCTTCGCCAGCCAGCAGCGCCCGGGCCTGCCGCAGGGCGCCGGCAAGGTCGGTGCTCTCGGCGGAGAGATCGAGCCGCTCGAGGGCGTCGCGGGCCGCGTCGCGGTCCGTTCCCAGGCCCGGCAGCAGCGCCTCGGCCCCCACCGCCCCACCGGAGGTGGCCACCAGGCCGAGCCTCACGCCGTCGGGGAGCTCGTCGATCAGGGCCAGGGCCTGCTCCCGGGCGCTGGCCAGCAGCGTCGAACCCGAAGGATGGCCGGGCGTGCCCTCGCGCAGCCCCATGGAGAGGCTGTTGTCCACCACCAGGATCATGCGCCCCGAGGCGCCCACACGGGGGCGCTCGTCGGGGATGCGCAGCTCCGGTCGGGCCACGGCGAGGACCACCAGGGCCACCGCCAGCAGCCGCAGGGCCAGCAGCAGCCAGTCCCTGACGCGGCGGCGGCGACGGGTGCGGCGCAGCAGGCGCTCGAGCAGCATCATCGCCCCGAAGGGTTGGCGCTCCACCGGGGTCTGGCGGGCCATGTGCGCCAGCACCGGGCCGGCCAGCAGCACCAGCAGCCCCAGGGAGCCCAGCGCGAGGAAGCCGATGCTCAACGCCGGCCTCCCCGGGCCACCAGGCCCCGGCCGCTCCCCGCCCGCACCAGCCGGAGCAGGGGCTCGGCCAGGGGGCGGTTGGTGGCCACGGGCAGGTACAGGCCCTGCCAGCTGATGACCAGGCGCTCGACCTCGGCGCGCCACTCGTCCACGACCGCCCGAAATTCCTGGCGGCTCTCGGCGGGATCGAGGGGCAGGGACTCGCCACCCTCCGGGGAGAAGAAGCGGGCCACCCGCGGGTAGTCCAGGGCCAGCTCGCCGGGGTCCTGCAGGTGCAGCACCCGCAGCTCACCGCGGCGCTGCCCGAGGGCGCGCAGGGACGGCGCCCAGTGCTCGGGCTCCTCCATCAGGTCCGAGATGAGGATGACCAGGGATGAGCGGCGCAGGCGGCGCGCGAGGCCGGTCAGGCCGACGCCGAGCTCCGCCCGCCCCGCGGGCTCGAGGCTGGCGAGGGCGCCCAGGACCCGGCCCAGGTGCCGGCGGCCCGCCCGCGGCGGCAGCACCGACCAGGGGGAGCCCTGCCCGCCCAGCAGCGCGAGGCCCACCGGCTCTCCCTGCAGCGACAGGTACCAGGACAGGGTGGCGGCCAGGCAGAGCGCGAAGCCCAGCTTGCTGCCGTCCAGGGGGGCCCGGGGCTGGTCGTGGCCCAGGCTGGCGACCCCGGTGCCCATGTCCCCCGAGGCGTCCAGGGCGATCCAGCAGGGCAGGTGGGCCTCGGCCCGGTGGCGCCGCACCACCAGGCGATCGCTGCGGGCGGCGACCCGCCAGTCCAGCCGGGAGAGGGGGTCGCCCGGGGCGTAGGCCTTGTAGTCCTCGAACTCCACAGACGAGCCCACCGCCCGGCTCAGGTGCTGCCCGTGCTCGACCCCGTCGACGGCGTGCCGGGCCACCAGGGCCAGGTGCCGGATGCGGGCGAGGACCTCGGGCTCCCAGAGGGTCACGGGGTGGGCACCTCGTCGAGCAGCTCGGCCACGACCTGCTCGCTGGTCACCCCCGAGGCCTCGGCCTCGAAGTTGAGCACGATGCGGTGGCCGAGCACGGCGTGGGCCAGCGCCCGGACGTCCTTCGCGTCGGGCAGCTCGTGGCCCCGCAGCAGGGCCCGCACCCGGGCGCCGAGCAGCAGGTTCTGGCTGGCGCGGGGGCCGGCCCCCCACTGGATCCAGCGCCGGGCGCCGGTGCTACCCCCGGGCTCGGGCCGGGTGGCCCGGGCCAGGCGCACCGCGTAGCGCTGCACGGTCTCGCTGGTGGGGACCCGACGCACCAGCGCGCGCTGGGCCAGCAGGGACTCCCGGCTGACCACCGGCTCCACGGCAGGCTGCTCGTGCTGCAGCGTGCGCTGGACGACCTCGACCTCCTGGTCCTCGGTCGGGTAGCGGACCGGGACGGAGAACATGAAGCGGTCGAGCTGGGCCTCGGGCAGGGGGTAGGTGCCCTCCTGCTCGATGGGGTTCTGGGTGGCCAACACCACGAAGGGCTCATCCAGGGGGCGGCTGGCCCCGGCCACCGTGACCTCGAGCTCCTGCATGGCCTGCAGCAGCGCCGCCTGGGTGCGCGGCGGGGTGCGGTTGATCTCGTCGGCCAGCAGCAGGTTGGTGAAGATGGGACCGGGGATGAAGCGCATGGAGCGCCGGCCGGTGGCCCGGTCGGACTCCAGCACCTCGGTGCCGAGGATGTCGGCGGGCATGAGGTCGGGGGTGAACTGCACCCGGCCGAAGTCCAGCCCGAGGGCCTGGGCGGCGGTGCGCACCAGCAGGGTCTTGGCCAGGCCCGGCACGCCCACGAAGAGGCAGTGGCCACCGGCGAGCAGGCTGATGAGCAGCAGCTCGATGGGCTCGTCCTGGCCCACGATCACCTTGCCCACCTCGGCGGCGAAGCGCTCGCGGGTCTGGGCGATCTCCTCGAAGAGGGCGAGGTCGTCTTGGGTCATGGGGGCTCCAGGGACGGTGGAGGGCTCGGGTGGATCAGCGGAGGGGCTTGTGGTGCTCACCCAGCCAGCGTGCGCCCGCTCGAGAAACACCTGTGGGTGTTCGAACCTTCACAGGGGCGCACTCGAGGTCATCCGAGGGCGTCGGCTTGGTGAGCGCGATCACCGGGGGGGCACCATGGGCGGTGACGGCCACGATCACATCGATCAGCTCGGAGACCGGGGTGTCCTTGGTGGGGGCCAGGATGGTGCGGGCGCCCAGCTCGCCCTCGAGGGGCTGCACGGGCAGGCCGCGCTGGCCCGCCGGGATGCTGGCGGGGGGCTCGGCGACGCTGTCGTCGGGCGCCTGGCCATAGGCGCAGGCGGACTGGAGCTCGGGCTGCTCGGAGAACTGGGCCCCGCAGTCCACCAGGGGCTCCGAGCCGATGGACCGCAGCACCGCCGGCAGCTGCCGCAGGCCCGCGAGGGGCTCGTCCCCCGGGGCGTCGATCCGCAGCTCGAAGCGCAGCTCGGCGCAGCGCACGCCGGGGCCGAGGGAGAGCGTGGAGACCGGCTGCACGCCGACGATGGGCTCCCCGGCCCAGGCCGCCGGCTGGCGGGTGTCCGTGTGCAGGGGACCCACCGCGCGGGAGGGCTCGGCCTGCTCGACCAGCTCGAAGGGCCCGAAGCCGGCCCAGGCGGCCGTGGCCACCAGGGGGTACACGTCGTCCCAGGGGGCGCCCGGGGACAGCTCGAGCCGCACCGGCCAGCCCTGGGAGAGCAGGGCCTGTTCGGGCGGGTCGTGGCTGGTGGGGTCCTGCCCCGAGCGGATCTTCAACGCCTTGAGCAGCTTGCGGTGCCGGGACTGGCGCAGCACGCCGGGCTCCCTCAACTCCCCGATCCTGTGACCGTCGAGGGTGACGAGCCCGTCGGGATCGAGCTGCACGACCGCCGTGCCGGCAGCCGCCGCCCAGTCCACCTCGTCGATGGTCGGCGGGGGCTCGGGCTCGCAGCCAGCGAAGATCAGCAGCAGCGGCAGGGCGCGGACCATGGAACCTCCACGAACGGGGCGGGCCCGGGGCCGCCTCCCATATCGCGGCGGGGCCCCTGCTGGTTTCAGCTGCGCACGTAGCGACGGCCCGCGGCGTCGCGGGTCATCATGCCGTAGTCGATGAAGCCGCGCCGGATGGTGGCGACGTCGCTGGTCAGGGGCTCGAGCCGCTCGTTGAGCTCTCGCTCGCTGAGCACCTCGCCCGGCTCGATGAGCCGCAGGGCATGCCGCAGGATGACCTGGAACTTCTTGCGCTTCATGGGGATGGCCTTCAGCCGCCCGCGCTCGTCCAGGAAGGCACCCAGGACCTTCTGCTCGTAGGGGTCACCGCTGACGGTGGCGGTGTCGAGCAGGGTGTCCGGCTCGGCGATGGAGCGCGCCATGCGCTGCAGCTCGTCCGAGCGCAGCGCGTAGACGTGGTAGTGCCCGTCGGCCGTGGCCTGCACCAGACCGGCGGCCACCAGCTTCCCCAGGTGGTGGGACACGGTGGACGCGCGCAGCTCGAGCACGGTGGCCAGCTCCTCGACGCTGTGGGCGCGGTGGGCCAGCAGACCGACGATGCGCAGGCGGCTGCGATCCGCCAGCGCCTTGAAGAAGACGATGAGCTCTTGCTGTTCCATGACGACCTCTTTATTTCGATGTCTATCGATTCATTTCGAGATCGTCAAGCAAGCTTCGACAAACGTCGTCGCGCCTTCTCCGGGGGTGAAGCGCGCCGTCCTAGCCGGCGAGGACCTCGGCCGCGGTCATGATGGCCTCGCGCAGCTGCTCCATCGGCCCCACGAGGGGGGACAGATCGTCGCTGCCCTGCTCCTGCAGGACCACGGCCTCGAGGCGCAGGACCTCGAGGGCGGTGTGGATGCCCTCGAGGGCGCCCTCGAGCCGATCCCGGGTGGCGCTCTGGTCGGCGTCGTCACCGTCGAGCAGGGCCTGGTAGATCGGGGCCAGGCGCTCGCTGATGTGCTCACCCTGGTCGATGGCGCCCCGCAGCAGGTCGTCGATGTCCACCGGCACCCCACCACGGGCCCCCAGCGCGGCGAGCACACCACCGGAGCGGCTGCGGCACTCGCCGAGCAGCTGACCGGCGCGCCCGGCCTTGCTGGGATCCACCGCGCGGCGCACGGGGGTCGGTGCGGGCTCTTCGGGGGTCGGGTCGGGGCCGGGGGCGTCCGCCCGCCGCAGCTGGATGCCCAAGGCCACCAGCACGCCGTGGGCCACGAGCAGCACGCCCCACCCGGCCAGGGGGCAGATGAACCACAGGGGCACACCGGGGCGATCGAGATCGAAGCCCACCGGCGCCAGGTTGAGCACGACCAGGCCAGCGTTGATGACCAGGTAGGCGATCAGGTGATGGATGAAGCCGAACCGCATGGGGCAGAAGGTACCACGAACATCGCTCGCGGTGGAGGGGTGAGCGCCGCGCTAGTCGACCACATCGCCGCCGTGGAGCAGCACCCGCTCGAAGCGGGCGTGGCGGCGGGCGGCCTGCTCGTCGCCCAGCTCGGTGTACAGGGTCGCCAGCGCCGCCTGGACGTCGCTGTCGAAGGGGTAGACATCGGCGGAGGCCAGGTAGGCCTCGAGGGCCGCGCGGTGGGCGCCGGCCTGCTGCTCCAGCCGCCCCAGGCCCTTCCAGGTCATGGCGAAGGAGGGGTAGTCGGCGGTGGACTCGCGCAGGATGGCCAGGGCGCGGGCGTCCTCGCCCAGCTGCGCGTGGCACTCGGCGCTGCGGTTGGCCAGCAGCGGGCTGGGGGGCTCGTCGGGGGGCATGGCCTTGCCGTACTCCACCAGCGCGGCCCGGGGCCGCTCCGCGAGGCGCAGCAGATCCCCCAGGCGGGCGTGGTCGGCGAGCTCGACGTTATCGGCCAGCAGCGGGTCGCCGGCGAAGTCACCGCCCTCGCCGTCGATGGCCACGGGCAGGGCGGCGAGCTTGCGCTCCACCAGCTCGAGGCTGCGCATGGCCTGGATGGCGTCGTCCATCAGCTGCTCGAAGGCGTCGTACCCGGCCGCGGTGGCCAGGGCCGCGTCGGCCTCGGCGCCGGCGTCGATGGCCTCGAGGGCCCGGCCGATGGTCCCCGCGCCGCCGCGGTCCACGGCGGTGGCCACGATGATCTGCACCTGGGCGTAGGCCAGCGCCCCCCGCTCGGCGGAGGGCAGGAAGGCGAAGCTGGGGTGCATCTCCTCGAAGGTGACCAGATCGTCGGCCGCCAGGGCCCGGGCGAGGGCCGCCTGGGAGAAGGGCTCGAGGGGCGCGTTGAGCTGCTCGCGCCAGCTGGCCTCGAGGTAGCGGGCGATGCCCTCGTGCAGCCACACCGGCGTGCGGTCGTGGCTCTGGTGGCTGACCATCTGGTGGACGTACTCGTGCACCAGCGTGTCCTTCCACGCGTAGCCGCGGGCCACGGCCCGGGGGCTGGTCATCAACAGGCGGGCCCACTTCGAGATGGCCACCACCCCGGTCGTGCTCACGGCCTGCTGGCCCAGCCCAGAGGCGTCCACGAAGCGCTTGCCGGTGGGAAAGATCTCCACCAGGATCGGCTGGGGCGGCAGGGCGCCCAGGTGCAGCACCAGCACGCGCTGAGCCACCTCGAGGGTGTCGAAGACCTCGTCCACCAGGATGACGTCCATGCCCGGAGCGTGGCGCAGGATGACGTTGCCCCGGTGCAGCTCCACCATGCCGGCGGTGGCCTCCAGGGTCGCGGTGTAGTGCTCGACGACCTGACCGTACTCGGCGCTCAGATCGGGCGCGAGCTCCGCGGCCCGCTCCACCTCGGCCACGGCGCGCTCGTAGTCCCCCCGGTGGAAGGCGACGTGGGCGGCCAGCTCCCGCACCCGGTGGTCCCTGGGCGTGTCGCCCTCGAGCTCGGCCAGGGCAGCCTCGGCGCAGGGCAGGTCGACGGCGTCGAGGCAGGCGGTGACCGCCTCGATGCTCGAGGCCTGCGCCGGCGCGACCCCGAGCAGGGCCAGGGCGAGGCTACTGACGAACCAGATCTTCATAGTAGCGCCGCTCCAGGGCTTCGTATTGGGGTGGGATCTCGGCCTGCATGCCCTCGAGCAGGGCCTGCCTGTAGGCCTCGGGGGTGCGGAACTCCTCCGGGGTGGGGATCTCGATGCGCGGGGGACGTCGCTGCTCCTTGTCCCCGCCCTTGCCGCCCTTGTCCTGGCCCGCCGCCTGGCCACCGCCGCAGTCCTCGCACTCGCTCATGTCGGACATGTCCTGGGCGTCCTGCATGGCGTCCTGGAGAGCCTCGATGGCTTCCTCGAGGCCCTGGATCGCCGATCGGATGGACCCCTCGGCTTCCTGGGCGTAGCCCATGGGCAGGGTCTGCTCGGCCTGCTGCATCTCGGTGTCGGCCCGCTCGAGGCCCTCCACCAGACCCGGGGCGTCCATGGGCAGCTGCCGCATGAGATCCCGGGCTTCGTCCTTGGCGGCGGTGGTCCGCTGCTGCAGTGCGTCCTGCTCGATGGCGAGGGGGGCGGTGGAGCCCCGCAGCTGCCCCGGCTCGGAGGCCAGCTGGCGGAGCAGGGCGTCCAGGGAGCTGCGCAGGGTGGAGGCTCGGGAGCTGGCGCTGCCCAGGGAGCGCTCCACAGCGCCCTGGCCGGGCATCGAGCGGTCGAGCAGCTCGGCGTGGGCGGCGTGCCGCGAGACCGACTCGGTCAGCCGCTGCATCGCCCACTCGGTCTCGGCCGCTCCCTCGAGGGCGCGGCCGAGATCCCGGGCCTCGAGGGCCTCGGCGAAGCGCTTCGCGTCGGCGGCCGCCTGTTGCGCCAGGCGCCACTCGCTGGCGGGGCGCCCTTCGTGTCCCATCATGGTCTCGCTCAAGCCCGCCAGTTCCTCGGCCAGGCCCGAGGCCTCGCCCGCGAGCCGATCCCAGCGACCGCTCAAGGCCTGGCTGGGATCCCCGGCCGACTGCACGGCCTGCAACAGATCGCCGAGCAGGGTGGTCTCCCCAGCCAGCAGGGAGAGCAGCTCGACGCGCAGGGCCTCGAGGCGCTCGGCCAGGGCGTCCTCGACCTCTTCCTGCTGCTGCTGCAGCCGCTCGAACTGCTCCGCGAAGGCCCGCAGCTCGCGCACCAGGCGGTCCTGGTACACCTGGGCCTGTTCGCTGCGACCGGCGCTGTGGGCGCTGCGCACCGCCTCGCTCAGGTGCTCGACGTCGCGCACCCGGTAGTGGGTGAAGCTGGCGAGGCTCGAGTCGCCCAGCTCGATGGCGGCCTTCTCGATCTGATCGAGCTGGCGGTCGAGGCGATCGAGCCGGGACAACACCGCGTGGGGCTCGGCGTCCCGCAGGACCTCGAGGCGATCCGCGGTGGAGCTCAGGGCCTTGACCCGCTCCATCAGGGTCCGCATGGCGAGCTGCCGAACCACCTCGTCCAGGGTGAGCACCCCCTGCTCCAGGTCGCCGATGAGTTCGCCCCGCAGACCGTCCAGGGTCGCGAGATCATCCACGGACACCGCGCTGGCCGACGGCCCCAGGGCGTTGACGAAGCCCACCAGGGAGGCCTGGGAGCGCCGCACCGCGTCGATCACCGAGCCCTCGAAGCCGTCGGGCTCGTAGCCCTGCCAGGCGTCCTCGACGAGCTGCTCCACCGGGTCCATCCGGCGGGCGGCGCTGGCGCCCCAGCTGCGGACCGCGCTGCGCTCGGCCCCCACGGGCCAGGGGTCCTCGAGGTGGTCGGCGAGCACCAGCAGCATGGCGTCTCGCAGCTGGCGCACCACCCGGCGGCGGCGGGTGTTCTGCCCCCGTGGGCCGAGCACGCGGACCCGGAACGAGACCGACTTGCCGGCCTTGCTGCCGCTCACCGCGTCGTTGTCCCAAGCCACGATGTGCAGCCGCGCCTCGCTGCCGGGCATGAGCATGAGATCGGCGGGGGTGAAGTCCTGGGCCCCCTCGAGTCGGGTGCTGGGATCGATGGGCTCCCGCAGGCTGTGGGTGTGGGCGTGATCGCCGGTGGCTTCGACCTCGACCCGCACCACGCCGAAGTCGTCGCGGGCGGTCCAGCTGATGGGGACCGGCTGATCCCAGGCCACCTCGAGCACGCCCTCGGCGTTCATCAGCAGCAGCTCCGGGGCCTGGTCGACGTCGATCACCACGTCGTGCCAGGCGGTGAGCTGCTCGACGCCGCCCTCGCCCTCGGACAGGGCGAAGGCCCAACGCCCGGGTGCGTACAGCTCGAAGCTCGCGGCCAGATCCCGCCCCTCGACGAGGCTCGCGGGGGTGCGGACCGAGGACGCCGGATAGGCGGCCGTGGCCTCGCGCTCGAGCACCAGCTCCGCCGCCTGCCAGCCGCGGGCCGTGCGGGCGGCGAGCTCGACGATGGTCCCCGGCGGGGCGTGCACGTCGCCGGTGGAGTTGGGCACCTCGAGGGGGTCCAGGCGGGTGTAGGCGGGGTAGCGGTAGCGCAGCACGATGTCGCCGAGCCCGGCCAGATCCGGCACCGAGGCGTCCAGCTGCCCCGCCGAGGCCGCGCGGGCGTCGCCGCCCCGCAGCAGCACCCGCAGCGCCGCGCTGGGGGTGATGGGCCCGACCAGCGTGAGCAGGCTGCCCAGGGCCGCCACCGCGAGCACGAACAGCTGGGGACGCAGCGGGCGCGTCGGGTGCACGTCCGCCGGAGCCAGGGAGCCCAGCGCCCCCCGGGCCCTGCGGGCGGCCAGCTCGAGCAGGCCCTCGGACTCACCCTTCAGGGGACCCTCCGGGCGCTCGGCGAGGGTGACCAGCCGCCCGCGCAGGGCGGGGATCATGGCCTCCACCAGCTTGGCCTGGCGCACCGCGCTGCCCGCCGGACGCCAGCGCCGCAGGGTGGGCCACAGCAGCGCCCCGAGGGGCAGCAGCACCGCGGCGGCCAGCCACAGCCCCAGGGCCAGCTGCCGAGGCAGCCGCAGCGAGGCCAGCGCCACCGCCAGCAGCAGCACCACACCCGCGGCCGCGCCGAGCTGCAGCAGCACGCGCAGCACCAGCAGCCGCCGCTCCCGACGGATCAGGGCGGCGAGCAGGCCGTGGAGGCTGGCGCGTTCTTTGGACATGGAGGAAGGTCTCCTGGCTAGACACCTCTAGCGCAGGTGGCTTCCCCCTCCAAGCGCTGAGTGTGGCGGTGCCGCGGGGGGTGGCGGGGCTCACCGGCGCCGCCAGGTGTCGGCTCGGCTCTACGAGCCGACCGGCACTACCGCGCCTGCCTCGCCCCGTACACGGTCCGCCGGACCGTCTACGTCCCGCGGGGCGGCTCGTAGCGCTCGTAGTAGCCCAGCAGCCCGCCCTCACCGTCCCGCACCGCGCGCATGTAGATGCGCCAGCGCTCGTTGTCGGTGATCAACTGCTCGTCGAGGCCCTCGTCCATCATCTTCGCGAAGATCTCGTCGATGAGCCGCGCCGATCGGGGGCTGTGGCAGGCGCGCACGTCGGTCCCGATGAGCGCCGCGCCGCCGCGCTTGCCGTAGTGGGCGATGCCGGGGCGGTTCATGTAGCGGATGATGTGCTCGAGATCGCAGAACACATAGGGGTGGGCCAGGCTGTCCAGGATGTGGGCCATGAGCTGGGCGTCGATCACGAGCGCCTCCGTGTGCCGTATGATGCGGGGTGCGTCCCCCCTGGTATCCCACCCCATGTCCCCTCCCCTCCCCGCCCTGCTGTTCCTGGTCCTGGCCTGCCGCACGCCGGCGGACACGGCGCCCCCGGTGGACACCGGCCCGGTGGACGCGGACGGCGACGGCAGCCCCGCCTGGCTGGACTGCGATGACGGCGACCCCGCGGTCTTCCCCGGTGCCGCGGAGAGCTGCAACGGCGTGGACGACGACTGCGACGAACAGATCGACGAAGACACCCTGACTTGGTTCGCCGCCGACGACGACGGCGACGGCTGGGGCGACGCGGAGGCGGGCAGCTGGGACTGCAGCCTGCCCTCCGGCCACGTGGAGGCGGGCGCCGACGCGGACTGCGACGACGCCGATCCGACGGTCCACCCCGCCGCCGACGAGAGCTGCAACGAGCGGGACGACGACTGCGACGATGAGATCGACGAGGGCGTCCTGTCCACGTTCCTCGCGGACAGCGACGGGGACGGCTGGGGGGACGACGACAGCGCCGTGGAGGCCTGCGAGGCGCCGTCGGGCCACGTGGAGGCCGAGCAGGGCGGCGACTGCGACGATGGAGACGCCGCGGTCTTCCCCGGCGCCGAGGAGAGCTGCAACGGGGTGGACGACGACTGCGACGGCGAGGTCGATGACGGCGTGCTGCTCGACTTCTGGGCCGACATCGACGCAGACGGCTGGGGCAACCCCGACTACCACAGCCAGGCATGCGAGGCCGAGGTCGGCATGGTGGACAACGACGAGGACTGCGACGACGGCGATCCGGCCGTCCACCCGGAGGCCGTCGAGGTCTGCGACGGTGACGACGATGACTGCGACGGCGAGATCGACGAAGGTTGCTGACCCTCTCGCCGCGGATCGGGGTGCATTCCGGTTAGGGCTCCTGCGGAGGTCGCACCCGTGGGCGAGAATCCGCTCCGCACCCCAGAGATCGCCGCGCAGAGCCTGAGGTACGCCCGCAGGCTGCTGGGCTGGCGCTTCGTCGTGGCGGTGGTGGTGGCCGCGATCTACACCGGCTGGGGCGGCTACGTCGTGAAGAACGCCCGGCAGCTGCAGGCCACGGTGGAGCAGCGCCAGGCCTGGCTGCACGAGCTGCAGCACGCCGAACACCAGCTCCTGAGCCACCACCCCGAAGATCCCGAGATCCGCGAGGCCTTCGCCCGGATCCTGCGGGTGGCCCAGGTGCTGCCCGATCGTCCGGGCTGGCATGGCGACGAGCTGGCGGGCGCGGTCGAGGATCTCCGAACCAACCTCCAGGTCCCGGGGGAGCGCGACCGGGCGCGCTCGGCGCTGTTGGAGGCGATCCACCAGCAGACCCACGCCCTGTTCGGCGCGCTCGAGGGCCTGGCCCAGCGGGTGGACTTCCGCTGGCGGCAGCTGCAGTACCTGGCGATCTCCGCGGTCGCGCTCGCGGCGCTGGCGATCCTGGCGATGCTGCTGGCGCGCTATCGACGCCTCGCCGCCGAGCACCTGGGCCAGCGCCTCGAGGGCGCCATCCGCGAGGCCGACAGCGCCCGCCACGAGGCCCAGCGGGCCAACCAGGCCAAGTCCCGCTTCCTGGCCACCGTGAGCCACGAGCTGCGCACGCCGATGACCGCCATCCTCGGCACGGTTGACCTGCTCGGCCGCACCGACCTGTCCAGCCGGCAGGCCGACTACCTCACCGCCATCCGCTCCAGCGGCGAGACCCTGCAGCGCCTCATCGACGACGTGCTCGACCTCAGCCGCATCGAGGCCGGGCACCTCGAGCTGGTGGACGAGCCCTTCCGCCTCGACGAGCTGTTCGAGGCCCTGGCCCACATGTTCGGGGGGCACGCGGAGCAGGCGGGGCTCGAGCTGGTGCTGCACTGCGGTAGCGCGATCCCCGTGGAGCGCCGGGGGGACAGCTTCAGGCTGCGGCAGGTGCTCGTCAACCTCATCGGCAACGCCTGCAAGTTCACCGACCAGGGCAGCGTCGAGCTGCGGATCGCGCCGAGCGCGGACGACCCCGACGCGCTGACCTTCGCCGTCCAGGACACGGGTCAAGGGCTGGCCCCGGGCCAGCGGGCTCGCATCTTCCAGCCCTTCACCCAGGCCGACTCCTCCCTCACCCGCACCCACGGCGGCGCCGGCCTGGGCCTGGCCATCTGCCGCCGGCTGGTGGAGGCCATGGGGGGTGAGCTCGAGGTGGAGAGTGAGCTGGGGACCGGCAGCACCTTCTCGTTCACCGCCACGCTGCCCGCTGCGGTCCCGCCGCCCGAGCGCCAGGCCCCCGGGCCCATGGTGCTGCTTGGGGACAGCCCCCCACTGCAGGCCGTGGCCCGACAGCTCGACGCCTGGGGTCTGCCGCACCGCATCACCGCCGACGAAGCCCAGGCCGCCGCCTGGCTGTCCGAGGCCCCCATGGGCACCGCGGGCACCCTGCTGCTCGACGCCACGCAGCCCCGCCTGGAACACCCGGCGATGCTCACCTGGCGGGTGCTGCGTCTGGTCCCCTTCTCCGCCGCCAGCGGCCGCGTGGAGCCGGGCGTGACCCGGCAGCTGGTGGGCCCCGTGCGGCCGGGGCTGGTGGCCTCCCTGCTGGATCCCCAGCGCGACCGGGCCCCCACCCAGGACGCCGCCCCGAGCCCCTCGTTCGCCAGCCATCGGGTGCTCATCGTCGACGACAACGAGATGAACCGCCTGGTGCTGGCCGAGATGCTGGTGACCCTGGGCTGCCGGGTCACCCTGGCCTCCGGCGGTGAGCAGGCGCTGGGCTGCGCGGCGGACCAGGACTTCGATCTGGTGTTCATGGACTCGGAGATGCCTGTGATGGACGGCTTCGAGACCACCCGCCGGCTGCGGGAGACCGGGCTCGACCCGGCCCGCACCCCCATCCTCGGTCTCAGCGGCCACGTGACCCCGGAGCACCGCCAGCAGGGTCTGGACGCCGGCATGAGCGACTACCTGTCCAAGCCCATCCAGCTGACCACCCTCGAGGCGGCGGTCCAGCGCTGGTGCGAGCAGCGGGAGCGCTGAGGCACCGTGATCCCCGCGATCTACCTGGGCCTGATGCTCCCCCAGCTGGCGCTGTGTCTGGCGGTGCTCCGCAAGCGCCCGACCCTGCTGAGGGCCGCGCTGGTCCACGCCGTGCTGCTGGGCTGCGGCACCGCGCTCACCGCCATGCTGGGCCTGTTCGGCAACCTGCTCTTCCTGCCCATGCAGCTGCTCGCCTGGCTGCTGTTCCTGCTGTGGCCGCTGCTGCTGCTGGGCAGCGCGCGCCTGCTGTGGTCCGAGCACCGCCGCCTGGCCCAGCTGGCCGGGATCGCTGCGGGCGTGCTGGTGCTCGTCGCCGCCTGGAGCATGGGGGTGGAGCCCCGCTGGCTCGAGGTCAACACCCACCGGATGCACAGCCCGACGCTGGAGCGCCCCCTGCGGGTGGTGGTCGTGGCCGACCTGCAGACCGACCGCTGGGGCTGGTTCGAGCGCCGCGTCTTCGAGCGCGCCGCAGCCCTGGAGCCCGATCTGGTGCTGTTCGCCGGGGACTACCTGCAGCCCGACGACATGCCCGCGTGGGAGGCCCTGCTGCCCCCCCTGCAAGAGGCGTTGATCCCCCTGTGCGAGGCGGCGTCCCTGGGGTGCGTCGCGGTGGAGGGCGACGTCGACCCCGACGAGTGGCCCCGCATCTTCGAGCCCGTCAGGGCCCACGCGGTGGAGCGGAGCCAGGCCATCGTGGTGGGGCCGGTGGTCGTGACCGCCCTGAGCCCCGGGGACGCGCGCTCCGACAGCCCCCCCGTCGAAGCGCAGGACCGCTTCCACATCGCGCTGGGCCACGCGCCGGACTTCGCCACCGCGGCCCCACCCGCCGACCTGCTGGTGGCGGGCCACATCCACGGCGGCCAGGTGCGCGTCCCCGGCTACGGGCCGGTGCTCACCCTCAGCCGCGTGCCCAGGGACTGGGCCACCGGCCTGACCGCGCTGCCCGACGGTGGCCACCTGCACGTCTCCCGGGGCCTGGGCCTCGAGCGCGGCGACGCCCCCCGGCTGCGCATGTTCTGCCGCCCGGAGCTGGTGGTGATCGAGCTGGAACCCGAGTAAGCCAGGCACCCCCTCCCAGGAGCGAGCCATGAAGAGCTACCCCTTCACCGCCGAGCGCGTCCTGCTGGCCCGGCTGAACCGCGGCGACGACCTGCTCGCCTCGCTGACGGCCCTGTGCGAGACCCATGGCGTCCAGGCCGGCGCCATCCACGCCATCGGCGCCGTGGAGCAGGCGGTCATCGGCTACTACGACCAGCAGGCGGGCCGCTACGACTCGCTGCCCTTCCGGCGCGGGATGGAGATCGTCAACCTGCAGGCCAACGTCTCCATCAAGGACGGCGCCCCCTTCGTGCACGCCCACATCACCCTCGGTGACGCCGACGGCCGCTGCGTCGGTGGCCACCTGATGCCGGGCACCATCGTCTTCGCCTGCGAGATCCAGCTGCGGATCTTCGAGGGCGAGGCCCCGGTGCGCGGACCGGACGCGGCGACGGGGCTGGCGCTCTGGACGTAGCTCGCCTTCGGCTCGCAGCTGTCAGCTGACAGCTGATAGCTGACAGCTACCACCTGACCGGCGCGAACCAGGCTTCGGTCGGGCTCCTGCGCTCTCCGAGCTGGAGCAGCAGGCAGGCGTAGCCGCTCTCGGGATGCTCGAGCACCGCCACGGGGGCGGCTGGGTAGAGGTGGAGCATGCGCAAGGCACGGTCGCGGACGGTGCGGCTGGTCCAGCGCCAGTCCTGGACGTCGGGGCACCACTGCAGGCAGCCGTCTCCGTCGGCGCGGAGCTGCTCGGCCTCGTTCGGATCGAGCAGGTTGAAGTGGGACAGCTGCGCGTCACCCACCACCCGGTGCTCCTCGGAGATGAGGGTGCAGGCCGGCCGCTCGCTGACGTCGATGCGCGGCAGCTCGTCAGGGATGGCCTCCACGAAGGCCTCTTCGCTGGCGTAGAAGAGCGTGCCCACGCGGGCCGTCTCGCCGATGTGGAGGAGCAGCAGCACGCCGCCGATGGCCACCGCGGGCCAGCGGCGCAGGGCGCCCACCGCGCCCCCCGCCACGATGGCCAGGGCCACGCCGGTGGGCAGCTCGTGGCGGTAGCCGAAGTCGTCGAAGCGGGCCATGACCAGGTGCACCGCCAGGGCCCAGGCCAGCAGGACCACGACACCCCAGCGATCCAGGGCCCCCTGGCGCAGCCTGTTGTCCACCGCGGGCTCGGGCAGCCAGGCGAGCACCACCAGGGGCAGCAGCCAGGCGCCCCCCCAGGGGGCCAGGTAGTCCAGCAGGCCCAGGTTCAGCGGCCACATGAAGCTGTGCTCCCCCTCGCCGGGCATCCCCCCTGGGTAGACCAGGGGGATCACCGCGGCGGCCGCCAGCAGCGCCCCGCCCACCAACACCGCGAGGTGCTTGGCGAGTGGACGCGGAGGCCAGCGCAGCAACACGATCAGGGCCGGGATCGCCACCGCCGCGCTCTCGAGGCGGGTGGCCACCGCCAGCACGCCCATGCAGGTCCCCAGCACGGTGAAGCCCAGCCCGCCCCCCTGCCCGGCCCGCAGCAGGGCCCAGAGGCAGCCGGTGGACAGGGCCAGCGGGATCATCACGTTGTAGGCCGAGGACGACCAGAAGGCGTGGTTGCCCCACAGGGCCAGCAGCAGCGCGGTCCACAGGGCCGCGCGCCCCCCGAAGAGCCGCTGGGCGATCCCGGCGGCCGCCGCGATGGAGGCCAACCCCGCGGCGCCGGCGAGCACCAACAACCAGTCCGAGCCCACCAGCACCTTGCCCAGCAGCCAGTACAGCCACTGCATCGCGGGGTAGAGCACCGTGCCCCCGCGCACGGGATCGCGCAGGCCGGCGAAGAACTCGGCGTAGTCGGCCTCGTGGCCATCGAAGTAGTGCAGCTGGGGCACCGGGAGCCAGACGAAGCGCACCAGCAGCGCCAGCAGGGCGACGCACAGGGCCGGCAGCAGCCAGCCCCGCGGGGGTCGCAGCTCACGCCGGGCGAGCCACAGGCCGGCGATCAGGCCCAGGAAGGCCAGCCAGGCGGGCCATGCGGTGGTCCAGGCGGCGGCGGGCTCCACGGCTTCCACAGGCATCAGCGGGTCCCCGCTCCGGCGCGGCCGTGGACGGAGAAGAGCCAGTCCACGCCCAGGCCGTCGTCGGCACCCACCTGCTCGTCCTCGTAGGACCAGGGGCGCAGGGTGCGCCGCAGGCGATCCGGGTAGCCCTGGGCCGGGCCGTGGTCGTACAGGGCGATCCAGACGGTCTGGCCCTGCTCGGTGTGGTGGCGGAGGATGGCGTCCATGCGGTCGGGCCAGAAGTCCGTGAAGGAGTACACCGTGATGCCCTGGTACAGCCGCGGCTGTCCGTAGCGGTAGTCGGTGTACTCCATGGGGAAGGGCTCGACCATCGGCATGGGCAGCCACGGTCGCAGGCGCCACACCGAGGGCGAGATGGCCCGCTTGTCGTCATCGGGCTGCAGCGCCGGGGAGACCAGCCACAGGCCGTCGCCGGGCAGCGCGCGATCGAGGGCGGCGTCGATGGCCCGCGGGCGGTGCAGATCCCGCCAGCAGTGGCGCAGGTCGTGCTCCACGGCGCGGCCGGCCAGCCACAGCTGCAGCAGCGCCAGCGCCGCGACCCCCACCCACCAGCCGGGCAGGCGGGAGACCGCCACCCCTGCGAGCACCGCGCCCATGGGCATCAGCAGGCTCCAGTAGGGGAACTGGTGGGGCGCGGCGACGCCCAGGGCCACCATGCCCACGATGGCGCCGACCAGCCCGAGCCAGGCCAGCCCCAGCGCCGGGATCCGGCGCAGGGCGGGCAGGGCCAGCACCGCGGCGGGCACGCAGAGCCAGCCAAAGCGCTCCCGCCAGTCGCGGAGGCTGAGATCCAGGTGCAGCTCGGGCTGGCCGAAGGTGTCCGAGCTCCCCGCCAGGGCCAGCGCGCCGAGCACCACGGGGCTGCAGCCCACGGCCAACAGCGCCAGCGCCTTGAACCCATCGGGGCGGTGCCGCGCGAGCACGGCCAGCACCACCAGCCCCGCCACCACGCCCCCCAGCAGGTGGGTCCAGCCCGCCGCCACGCCGATGAGCGCGACGGTCAGCCAGCCCCCCACCCCCTGCCGATAGCGGGCCCAGGCCCAGACCAGCGCGGCCACCAGGGCCAGCAGCAGGGGGTAGTTGTTGAGCTCCGCGGTGTAGTGCAGCGCCACGGGCGCGCCCGCCGCCAGGGCCAGCGCCCCCAGGCCCGCCAGCTCACCGCCCAGCAGGCGCGCGGCCCGCCACACGAAGAGCACCGCCAGCCAGGAGCAGAGGGCCGAGAAGCCCAGGAAGAGCACGGGGATAGGCGCGACGTGCTCGATGGCCGCGTGGAAGAGGCCGTACAGTGGGGGGTGCAGGCCGACCCAGCTGTCCAGCATCAGCCCCGGATCGCCCCAGGCGTTCACCAGGGGAGCCTGGTACGCGGCGTAGGCGATGGAGACCTCCTCCCAGCGCAGCAGCGCCCGGCCCGCGCGCAGGGCCCCCGCGACGGCCAGCAGCAGCAGCGCCAGGGCGAGGCAGCCGCGGCCGCCGGGGCCGTCCGGTCCCCAGGGCTCGAGCAGCTCGCGCCAGCGCACGCCTCGGCGGAGCCCTACGGCGCCGCGGCCGGCTTCGGAGGCGTCAGCCGCAGGCGGCATCCACCACCTCGCGCAGCCGCCGCACCCGGGCGAGCTCCACGGGGCGGCGCCAGTCGCCGCCTTCCTTGAGCCAGCTCCCCACGATGAGGGCGTCGGCGATGGGGGCCAGGGTCGCGGCGTCCTGATCGGTGACGCCGGAGCCCACCACCACGGGAAGGCCGGCCTCCCGGGCCGCCTCGACGTCGCGGGCGTCGGTGGGCTCTCCTGTGGACGAGCCGGTCACGATGAGAGCGTCGGCGCCACAGAAGGCGCTGCCCTTGGCGATGTCAACCAGGGACAGATCCGCGGTCACCGCGTGGGCGGCGTGCTTCTTGCGCACATCGGCCCAGATGGCGATGCCCGACCCGAGGGCCCGGCGGGCCCGCAGCAGCTCACCGGCGCAGGCCTCGAGCCAGCCCTCGTCGGCCACGTGGGCGTAGGCGAAGGCCTCGGCCCGGATGAAGCTGGCTCCGCTGGCCACGGCGACCCCCAGGGCCTCGCGGTTGGCGCCCGCCAGCAGCTGCACCCCAACGGGCAGGCCCATGGACGCCACCACGCCGGTGGCCAGGGCCATGGCCGCCACGGTCTCGGGGTACACCGACCCGCGCAGGTAGGGCAGATCGCCCATGTTCTCCACCAGCAGTGCGTCGCAGCCGCCCTTCACGAGCCGCTCGGCGTCGCGGCGGGCCCCGTCGATCACGGCGCTCATGTCGCCCTGCCAACCGGGCGAGCCGGGCAGCGGCAGCAGGTGGACCATGCCCACCAGGGAGCAGCGGCCGGGGTCGGAGAAGGGACGGGTGGGCATCGGGGTCTCGAGGGCTGTGGGAGGGCGCGGCAGGAGCCTACAGCTGACAGCCTATAGCCTACAGCCCTCCCCCGTACGCGACCTTCGCGTCGGCGCCGATCGTGTGCACGTGGAGCCAGGCGTAGCCCTCTTCCTCCCAGTCCCAGCCGGCGCGGTCGGCTTCGACCTGGGCCTCACCCTGGCCGCCGTACTCGAGCTGGAAGTCGATGGGGCCGGACTTCGATGGCAGCGCGCGGCCGCGGAAGTCCGGGGGCGCCGGGATGCAGGTGCGGGCGGCGGCCCACAGGGCGTCCCGGGGGACGCCGGGCAGGTAGAGGGTCTGCTGGCCCCACTCGTAGCCCTCCATGCGCTCGAACCAGGCGCCGCCGTTCAGGGGGGTGCGGAAGGTGCGCTCGCAGTCGCCGTCCACCAGGATCTGGAACTCCGCGCAGGAGCGGGTACCCACCAGGCTGGGGTTGCCCGCGTGCCCGATGGCGGCCGCCCAGGCCTCGAGGCTCTCGCAGCCCTCGGGGGGAGCGGGATGGGGCAGCACGAAGGGATCGAAGACCCAGCCCTCGAGCCCCGCGAACCACACCGGGGCCCAGCCACCGGTGACGCCGGTGTGGGTCTCGCCGCCCTGAGATGGCCCTGTGACCACCACGGGTGAGCGCGCGGGCATCAGGACGAGCTGATCCGTGTCCACGCTCGGGCCGGCGCGGAGAACGGCGCCGCCAGCGGGGGTGACGAAGCGGCTCTCTCCGGGGGGCGGAGCCACGTTCTGCGGGCCGACGGGCTCCCGCACCTCGTCCCGGGAGCCGAAGCCACCGCAGGCCAGGATCAGGATGAAGGTGGCGCTTGCACCGAGCGCCGAGACGAACCGAGTACCCCGCATGCTTCCTCCAGGGACAGGCCCCAAGCGCCCGTGGGAGAGCGCTGTCCGATTCTACACCAGCCCGTCCGCGGATCCGGTGGAACCCCGGTGTGAGCTGGGGGGTCCAAAGCGAGCACCAGGTCCGTCACCCCCGCGCCAACCCGTTAGGTTGCGCGCCGATTTCCACCCGAGGTCATCATGCCAGCGCCCGCCCGCATCGCCACCGTCCTGCTGCTCTCCGCCGGCCTCGTCGGCTGCGCCCACATGCCCTGGTCCGCCCGCCGGATCCGCACCGCACAGGCCGGCGTGCTGGCCGAGCCCGACTCCACCGCGGCCTGGATGGCCCTGGGCGACGCCTACCACCGGGCCCACGCCAAGAAGAAGGCCCGCTCCGCCTACACCAAGGTGCTGGCCATCGACCCCGAGGTCCGCGCCGCCCGCGAAGCCCTGGCCGAGCTGCAGCCCCGCAACAAGGTCTCCCGCCTCGAGCGCAAGGCCCTGCGGGACCCCACCAACGACGAGATCTGGGGGGACGTGGCCGACGAACTGGTCATGCAGGGCGACATCGACAAGGCCCTCCGCTACTACGTGCACGCCCTGCGCATCGACCCCACCGACGAAGAGTGGATCAACAAGGTGATGGAGCTGGGGGGCGAGGATGTCCTGCTGGGTC